>NZ_JBFUEH010000006.1:0-353436 GCF_056404295.1 Pedococcus sp. P2_D7 | reverse complement strand
GGTCGCCGACGCCCGCCGCGCCGCCCAGCCAGCACGAGCGATGGCACCTGAGGCGGGCCCGGGAGGGCACTGCGGGGCGTCACTTCAATCCAGCGCGGTCGACCTGCCCCCGCACATCGACACTTCGGATCAGCCACTTCCCGGACCCGCAACACCGACGCTACGCCGCACCGACCCGGGCCGGAAGACCACAACGCGAAGGTCCCTCAGACACGCCCGTTGACAACAGAAGGGAGCCGGAAAGACGCAATCGGCCCGCCGGTCGACGTGGGGGAGCAGTCGCCGACACGCTCTCGGATAGAGCCCTTCGACGCGGACGCCTTGTCCTTGAGGGACATTCGAGATGATGCTCAGGAAGATTCTGGTCCGTCCCCTGAGATTTAGTTCCGAAGGTGACCCCGATGGACGTCAGGGGCGTGTCGATGTCGGTTGGCATTGGGGTTCCCACGTGTGGCGTGAACACGGTCGCGGCCACCTCGCGACGAGTCTCGGTGTCAGTGACTTCGGCGTCGACTGGTTCAGAGATGTCTTCCTGTGCGGGAACTGGGGACCGACCTGCCATTGGATCCGGAAATAGGCCCGTCCTGCCCAGCGAGTTCAGATCGGTCGGGACGTTCGCCCACCAGAACTTCCTCACCGCCGACGAGAGCCTCGCGGTAACTCTGGACTTCCGCCGCAGGCACCCGCACCTGGTGCAGATTGGCACCGGATTCTGGGTTGGGGCGATCTGCGCTCACCTGCCGGATGCTGCCGCGTCGGGATGGCGGTTTGGGGGTGACAGGTGCGTCTTAGGGCAGGACTGTTATTACTCGCTTGCCTTTCGCGTCCCTTCGCATCTGCCACACCATGGGTTGGTCAAGTCCAACGCTTCGGAAAGCCTCGACGAGAGACGCGAGAGGCACAAAGTACACCTGCGTGCCAACGGCGTGATCTGATCCGACGATGACCCCGTCTAGGTGGTGCGGCGGCGTCTCCGTGGCGGATGGGAAGAGGACCATGCTGTGGATCAACTGATTCGTCAGGTCCCGGAGCCCAAGTTGAGCGTCTTGTTGGTTCTCGACGTCGTAGTTCTCCCAGTACAAGTATGCAGTCCAGGGATCCGCAGCCTCGCCCGTTAGCTCCGCTCTTTGCACAGCGAATGTCTTCCCCGAGGTCTGCTGCGAGACCTTGTGCGAGTCGAGGAGTTTGCGCGTGCTGAATGCGCCCACGAGGACGTCTCGTTCGACCAGATAGGAGGTGCGTTCGGTCCAGCGCTTCTGGTTTGCGCGAGCCTCGAGTCGGTCGGCGACTCGGATCAAGTCGTCCTTCCACGGAACAGAGTCAGTTATCACGGTGCCCTCTTCGGCGGTGTCGGCGGCCGGCATTGCAATATTGCACCTTGAACGCCACTAGGGGCGTTTAATCTCCTAAACGGCCGGGGTGTGGTGGTTTTACCCCGGGGAACTACGCCATGTTGTGGATGCCTGTGTGTGCATGGAGGGGGATGCTGGGCGTGCAACGTCAGTACTCGCCACCACGCAGGGTTGGAGGCGCTCTACGGTCGCCGTTGAAGCGGCCTCGGGGAGGGCCACATGCTGCGCTCGGGCTGGAACGATATTGACCCGTTGGTTGCCACCTCCCCTGATGCGTGGAGGGGCGGTACCCCTTATCGCGCCGCCCTCCGTCCCGCTATAAGTCACACTGCGCTGGCGAAGCATGCAGCCGCGCTCCATGGTGCGGCTGGGGTGGGCAGCGGAAACTTCACCTTTAACGTGCCCGTGGTCAACTACCCGGGACGAGCCTCTCATTCGTTAGGACTCGACCTCACCTACAACTCGCGAGTCTGGCAGCGTGTCACCAAAGCGTCGGAGACCATGATCTTCGACGTCGACCACGATTGGCCAGCCCCTGGATGGCGCCTGGGCTTTGGCCGGATCGTCGGCATGGACAAGGGCAGGAGCATCTTGGTGGCCGCGGATGGAGCCCGCCACCCTTTCCACGAGCTGAGCCGCACCCCGTACTCCTCGGGTCGCACCGTCGTGCACGAACAGACGACAGACGGCACGCTCGTCGAGTACATCCACGAGCAGGGTCCCGAGACAGGACACCTACGGTCCGGTAGCGCAATGTTCCCAGACGGGCGGATCATCGAGTTCAGTGCGGAGTCCGAGGACGGGCACACCCTCTACCCGACAGCGGTTATCGACCGGCACGGCAACACGATCACGATCACCTACCAGAAGAGCCTAGGCCCACAGATAGAAAGCATCACCGACTCTTGTGGACGTGTCGTCACCTTCGGTTACGACGCAGCGGACCGGCTGATCACGATCAGCGGACCGGCCAGCTCCGGAGCGGACATCGTCCTCCTGCGCTTGCACTACCGCCAGCACGCCGTCGAGCACGCTTTCTCGGCGGAACTGACCGTTGAGCAGCCCGCCCCGGTCCAGGTCATCGACGGCGTGCTGTCACCTGAGACGGGCACCGGGTACTGGTTCGGCGAGGACGGCGACTACTCCCCCTACGGGATGCTCCAAATCGTCCGCGCCTGTCGCGGCATGGGGTGGCGCGAGGCTGCCAACGACCCCCAGGGCGCCTTCGAACCAGGCGAGATGTCACACCTGCGCGCATACAACTATCCGGCCGCCCCTGGCGGCCCGAAGCAGCACAACTCCCCCACCTACACCCGAATGGCCGAAAGCTGGGCCGGTCAGGAAGCGGGCGCTGCGCCGGAAGTGACCGAGTACTCGATCAGCGACGGCAACAGCAACACCCAGGACACAACCATCGCGTACCCGGACGGCAGCAGAGTCACGCAAACCGTTGACCGTGGCAGCGGCAACGCGCTGCTCACCTCATTGACGACTTACAACAGCGACGGCACCCAGATGCAGAAGCTTGCTACTGCTTGGGAAGCTGGCGACGACAGCACGCCGCGAGTTGTCAGGGTAGAGACGACCAACGGGCGGGGTGGGGTTACCCGCACGGACTTCCACTACACCGCCGGGCACAACCAGGTCACCGAAGTGCGGCAGTTTGACGTCGGCTCGGCTGTTGCGTCCCGCACCATAACCGACTACCTGGACGACCCGGTATACGCCGAACGGCACCTGTTCCACCTACCAACGCAGGTGCGTGTTGTGGACGAGCACGACGCTCCGGTGTCCGCCACCACGTACGCGTATGACCGTGCTGGCCTGCACCCCGTGGCTGGGCCGCCATGCTTCGATGACCGGTATAACCCAGTGAAAACCACCTGGATCCCGCCCACGACCGAAGAGCATTACGACTCTCACCACCACCCACCCAAGTGGACCACACCCGTCCCCGGGTACTGGACAGGACCGTACGATCCGAAGACGAGAATCCGCGGACTAGTCACTGATATTTGTCGGTACACCGACCCCGAAGGACCAGCCGCGCGGGGAGGAGGAGGGCCGGTCCTGACCCATATTGAGTACGACCTGTGTGGCAACCAGGTGCTCCACGAGGTAGCGCCCCAAAGGACCACCTGGACGTTCGACGCGACGACGCAGTTCTCGCAACCGAGCACCATCGTGACCGGTTCCCGCGACCCAGCCTCCCCCATCCAGCTCAGTTCCGCCGTCAGGTACAACATCCTCGGGCTCCCCATCACGACCACCGACGTCAACGGTTGCGTGACAGATCTGGCATACGAGCCAAACGGGTTCCGGGTGATCAAGATCGAGGCGACCCAGCTGGGATCGCGGACCGAGGTCACCTACGAGGACGCTCTCCTCACCCGCACGACCGTCGTCCGTGACGAGGCCGGCAAAGAGGCCGCCGTGACCGTCGAAGTGTTCGATGGACTCGGCAGAATCGCCGCCGTAAAGACCGCCAATCCAGCCGGCACTTACGACGTCGTGGATACGCACGCTGATCGGCTCGGCCGTGTGACGCGTACGAGTGCACCGCACCGCGATGGCGACCCCATCCAGTGGACCACACGCACCACCGATGCGCTCGGACGCCTCACGGAACTGACGGTCGACGGGAGCACATCTCGCTGGTTCCACGACGAGAAGGATGCCCCGAACACCCGACAGTCCTACCCGGCGCACACGGTGCGCACCGTCGACCCGTGGGGCCGGGAGCGCTGGGCCTGCTCAGACGTCCTAGGACGTGTGAACACCGTCGTCGAACCGGACCCCGCAGGTAGCGGAAAGGTCCTCGCCTCGGGGGGCCTTCAAACCGAGTACCGCTACCCCGGCACCACCGTCGAGATCCGGTCCAACCCCCACTTCACCCCGATGCCCCGGCTCATCTTCGACCAGAGCCGAATCTTCCGCTACGACGGCCTCGGTCGCCTGACGGCATTCACCCTTCCCGAACGCGGGCGGGCACTGGATGAAAGCGGCGCCAGGTCGGCTGCCGGTCTGTGGAGCGAGGTACGAACGTACGACCCGCGCGGGAATCTCACCTCCCGAACCGATAGCCGTGGAGTAAGAGTCCGCCTCGACTACGGGAACGACCCCCTCGACCGGCTGCAGGGCATCGTTTACGACACCACCGGAGTCGACCCGGCGGGCCCCGAAGTGCTCGGCTGCCCGGACGTCACATACGAGTACGCGAAAGACGGCGACCTGCGCAGGGTGACGCGCGAGTCGTCGGCCGGAAATAGCACACAGACCTTCGCCTACAACCCCCACTTTGGCGTCACCTCGAGCACAGTGACCATGAACGACCGTCCGAACGAGCGGTTTACCGTCGACTACGACCATGACGCTCTTGGCCGCGTCCGAACGCTTACCTACCCGACTAGATACGGCGAGGCTGGCTCCCCGCGGCCCGTCGTGGTGCGGACGTATGGCATGCGATCGGCGGTCACCCAGGTGACGATTGACGACGCGGTCGTCGCAACCGACGCTATTTACAACCCCTCGGGCGGCTTGACTCGGCTTCGAGTCGGCGCACCAGGCGTCGCGCAGATCACCGAAACCTACTCGTCCGACCTTTGGCACGGTTGGCTGGACCGGCAGACCCTTAGCAACGCTCTCGGCACCCTGCTCGACCTCCGGTACACGTATGTCCGGAATGTCAGCGGAACCGGAAAGACCGGCCAGGTCACGTCCGTCACAGACGGGGTGCCCGAGGATGCCCTCGCGTATCAGTACGACACCCTCGGTCGGCTGACCAACGCCACCTGCGGACCCGCCGGAGACCCGACTTGGACTCAGACATACACGTACGACCGATACGGCAACCGGATCAACGTGGCCGCCACCGGCACTGACTCGCGCGGGGATCCGGTATCGACCGACGGCGTGTCCGGGCTGGTCACAGACGTAACCACCAACCAGATCGCCGCGGCCGGTTGGGCCTACGACGCCGCTGGCAACCTCGTGGAGCGTCCGGACCCGAACACCGGGGCCCCGGTGCGCTTCACATACGACGCGGAGGGGCGGCTCGCGCGCGTCACGGACGCGACGGGACAGGTGCTCGCCGAGCATCTGTACGGGGTGTGTCCCAAGCGTCGCGGATCGACGTTCCCCCCGACGGGTGAGACGATGCGATACGCATGGGACCGGGATCAGGTCATCGGCGTGCACCGCACCCGGGCGGCGGGGGGTGGCACTGTCGCCGTGGACGAGTCAAGCAGTGTCGTCTACTTCGGATCTCGACCACTGGCGGTCGACAGCGCTGCGGGCCGTTACTACCTGCACCCTGGGCGAACCGGAACACGCTACTGGACTGAAGAATCCGGGACTCCCACGGAGAACTCTGACGTCGTGTGGTTCCCGTACGGCGTCAAGCCCGACGCCAACGCGCGGCCATCTCTTGGGACGGGGTTCGGCGGCTACGACGGGGAGTCCACAACTTGGCTCAACTACGCGGTAGCTCGGTTCTACGACCCGTGGTGCGGTCGGTTCCTCACCCCCGACCCCCTGCTTCTTGACCGCGTGGGCGCCGGAGCGCCCCTCCTGAGTGATCCGCGGATGTTCAACGCATACACCTATGTTCTCAACGACCCCACTAACGCATCAGACCCGCTCGGGCTGCTCCCTCGGCTCGGAGCGTGTGTCGTGCTCGACGATGGTTTCGAGTCCTGCAGCTGGATTCAATCCGAACGTGGTGACTTTCCAGACCCAACCGACGTGGTCAAGGAGCGCAACCCAGCGGGTCGGGGCGGAGGCGCCGACAATGCGAAGGATCTCCTCAAACCGAGCAAACCCTCATGCAGTTGGGACTACTGGTCGTTAGACCTGTCTTACTACCTCGGCCTTCACGTGGGAGGGGACCGCTTCGAACACTTCTACATCGGCATCGGTGTCAGCTCGTCGCCTGGTGCAAGTGTTCGGTTCGGCCGAATGCTCGGCCAGCCTGCCAGCTCTGCCGAACTCCAGAGCTTCAACACTGCATGGTCGATCAACGGCAGCGTCGGCGCGGATGGCTTCAGCGCCGGAGGCACCTACTCGCCTGGTAATCGACCGGCCGTCGAGGTCGGCATCGGAACGCTAGGAGGGAGCGTCGGGCTCGGGTACAGCTGGGATCCCATACAGCAGCTAGAGAACCTGTACGAGTCTCTCTCGCAGATCCAGCGCAGCACCTCCGGACCGTCGGCTTGCAGTTTCCCCTCCACTGGCGCTGGGCCGTGAGACGAATCCGGCCCACCAAGGGGTTCCCTTGAGCGGGTGACGCCGAGTCATCACGGCGACCGACCAGCCCCGACTTCGTGGGGCGGTAGTAATGATGGTCCCCAGTCCCCAGTGGCGCGCAGTCCTAGGGGCATGGGGATCGTCGGTGACTAGCCCGCCCGTTCTCCAACGGTTCTGGTGCTACGGACCACGTGGCGAGGTCAGGTGTTGAGAGGAAAAGGCTCGTTGTCCAACATGCGCACCCGGGCAGAGTGGGCGCCCGTAGTCGGCGGAGTGGGGCGCCCTTAGTGGGCGGTAAGCAGCGGCTTGCGGGCCCGCGTTATCGGTCCGGGGTGACACACCCCTTCTATGGCATTCGTCCGGGAGTCTCGAGGTGTCGCTTGCGCGGGTCAGCTGCACTTCACGAGGCCGAGGTCGGCCTTCAGGTCGAGGACTCGAGCCGCGGCTGCGTCGACCTGAGCGGCGAACGCCGGGCTGGCCGCCCGCTTCGCGGCGATGGCCTTGAGCATGGCCGGCGCTTGCGAGGCCCGTGCCGTCAGCACGATGTCGCCGCCTGCCGCGATGAACCTCGTCGCGCGCTGACCGACCGGGACCGCCGAGACCGCCCTGGCCGCGCCCACATCGTCAGTGATGACCACCCCGTCAAAGCCCATCCGTTCGCGCAGCAGCCCGGTAACGATCGCCTTGGAGAACATCGCCTGGTGGTCCGCGTCGAGCTTCGGGTAGTAGGCGGAGGAGACCATCACGAGGGGTGCACCCGCCTCGATCCCGGCGGCGAACGGCGCGAGGTAGGGGTCGTCGGTGTCGGCGGTCCGGTCGGTGATGCCGGTGCTGGTCACGTCGGTGTTGCCGGTGATCCGGCCGAGCCCGGGGAAGTGCTTGACGGTCGGAGCGATGCCGGCGGTGAGGGTCCCGCGGACGAACGCCGCGGCATACGGCGCATTGGTCTTGGGCGAGCCGGGGGCGAAGTCTCGGCGGTAGCGGCCGATGGGCTGGTTGGCGGCTCCGAGCGAGGTGGGCACGGTGTCGCTGACGGGAGCGAGGTTGATGTTCACGCCGGCCTTCCTGAGCTCTCGTGACCAGGCCTCGACGTTCTTCTCCTCGGTGTCGACCCCCGACTGGGCCTGCGTGCGCGCGGAGGGCATCCGGGTGAACCCTGCACCCCGCAGCTGCTGCACCTGGCCACCCTCCTGGTCGGCGGCGACGAGCAGGCCGTCCTCGGCGGCGGACTGGAGCCGGTCCGAGATGGCGGCCATCGACGCCACACCGTCGGACCACCCGCCGAGGTAGATGACCCCGCCCAGGCCCTGCTTCTTCACCTGGGCGGCGAGGGTGCGTGAGCTGCCGGTGGGCTGCAGCCCGACCATCAGGAGCTGTCCGGCCCGCTGGGCCGGGGTCATGGCGCCGGCCAGCTGCTCGCCGCACGTGGGCACAGCGGTGGTCGTGGAGCTGGACGAGGACGAGCTGGAGCTCGACGAGGACGTGGAGGAGGACGAGGACGGCGAGGAGCTGCCTGAGGAGGCGCTCGTGCCGGTGGTGGAGGCAGCCCCCGGGGTGCCCGAGTCGCAGGCGGCCGTGGTGGTGAGGGCCAACACCGCCACTGCGGCCCCGAGGACTCGGGTGTGGCGGGCGGGGTGCGCAGTCACGGCCCGAACCTATCCCGCTGGTCCAGCCGCGACGAAACCGCACCGGAGCCGCGCGGCCCGCTCTGGCAGGATCGCGGTATGGCCATTCCCGTCGTCCTCGACGTCGACACCGGCGTCGACGACGCATGTGCGTTGCTCCTCGCGGCGCTCCACCCAGCCCTCGACCTGCGCGCCGTGACCTGCGTCGGCGGCAACGCCGCGGTGGACGCAGTGGTCGCCAACACGCTCACCGTCCTGGACGCGGCCGACCGCCGCGACGTGCCCGTCGCCAGGGGTGCCGAGCGCCCGCTCCTCGAGGAACCCGTCGACGCCCGGCACGTGCACGGGCAGGACGGCATGGGCGACCTCGACTGGCCCAAGTCGCAGCGGCAGCCCGACCCGCGGCACGCCGTGGAGCTCTTGCGCGACGTGCTCCTGGAGGCGGCGGAAGGCGACGCCGACAGCCGAGTCACGCTCATCCCGCTCGCACCCCTCACCAACATCTCCCTCCTCCTACGCACCTATCCCAGTGTTGCCAAGGGAATTCGCGAGATCGTCTTCATGGGCGGGGCGGCCGAGACCGGCAACGCGACGGCGTCCGCGGAGTTCAACGTGTTCCACGACCCCGAGGCGGCTGCGGTAGTCCTCGACGCCTGTGCCGACCTCGACATCCAGGTGACGATGTATGGCTTGGACGTCTTCTACGCCCCGCGGGTTGGTCTGGAGACCGCACGAAGGTTGTCCGCCCCGGAGGCCCACGACGCCGCAGACCTCGCGGGTCGGCTGATCGCGTTCCAGTGCGAGCGGTTCGGGACGGTCGACGCCACCATCGGCGACGCGGGCGCGGTCTGTGCCGTGCTCGAGCCCGCCGGGGTCCGTCGCGAGCGCCTGCCGGTGCGGGTCGAGCTGGCCGGCACCTGGTCGCGGGGGCGCACCATCGTCGACCGTCGCGACTGGTCCGCCGGGCTCGACCACGACCCGCACGGGCCGGCGCGGTCGACCATCGACGTCTGTGTCGAGGTCGACGCCCAGCGCTACGCGACGCTCTGGCTCGACACGGTCGGTCGGGGGATGCGCTGATGGGCCGGGTCGTGGTGCTGGGCTCCCTCAACGTCGACCTCGTCGCCGCCGTCGAACGCCATCCCGGTCCGGGCGAGACGATCCTCGCCGATGGCGCGCTGGAGCGGTTTGCCGGCGGCAAGGGTGGCAACCAGGCCGTCGCGGCTGCCGCAGCCGGCGCCGACGTCGTCATGGTGGCCGCGGTCGGTGACGACGAGGGCGGGCGAGCCTACGTCGAGCGGCTCCGGTCCCGTGGGGTCGACGTCTCCGCCGTGCGCACCACCGCGACCGCGCCGACCGGTCAGGCCTGGATCACGGTGGACGACGAGGGTGAGAACGCCATCGTCGTGATCCCCGGCGCCAACGGGGAGGTTGGTCCGGAGGGCCTGTCCGACGCACTGGGGGGCCTGGGCGCGGGTGACGTGCTCCTCCTCCAGCTCGAGGTGCCGGTGCGGACCGTGGCCGCGGCCGCCCGCCGGGCGCACGGCGCGGGCGCGCGGGTGGTCGTCAACGCCGCCCCGTATGCCGCCCTCCCGCACGACGTGGCGGCCCTCGCCGACCCGTTGGTGGTCAACGAGCACGAGGCGCTCCAGCTCGCGGACAGCGACGCCCAGCCCACCTCGCTGCTCGTGACCTTCGGCGCCGCAGGCTGCAGCTGGGACGGCCAGCGGCACGACGGCATACCGGTCGACGCGGCAGACGTCGTCGACACGACCGGCGCGGGCGATGCGTTCTGTGGTGCCCTCGCCGCGGCGCTGGCACGCGGAGCGGACCGGGATGCGGCGATCAGGGCCGCGAGCCAGGCCGGGGCAGACGCGGTCCGCCACCGAGGCGCCCAGCTCGACCCCCAGCTCTAGCGAGGTCCGGCGGAGAACGGCGAGGGGGAAGGTCTAGAAGACCGAGACGTGCACGTGGTCGTAGTGGTTGGCCGTGGCGCTGCCGCGGTCCTCCATGCCCTGCCAGCTGCCACCGGGGTACCAGATGCGCTGGCGCCAGATGAGGTACTTGATGTTGAGCTCGCCGGCGTGCGCCTGGAGGAAGCTCGCGATCTCGTTGCCCTCGGCCGTGCTGCACATGATGTCGACCGCGTGACCGGTGCCGTGGTCGAGCGGGTCGCCGGGACGGTAGCCACCGAACGGACCGGAGCCGGGGAACTGCGCCTTCACGGCGTTGATCACGGCGATGGCGTTCGGGGTCATGCCGCCGACGTTGCCCAGGCCCACGCGGGAGGTGTTGCGGGAGATACCGGTGGTCGTCCGGGTGCTCTTGGCGGCCTCGGTGGCCTTGGCCTTGGGAGCGGCGGCCCTGGCGGTGAACCCGATGACGCCGTAGTCAGCGACCCGGGCCGGGGTCGACACGGCTTCGGCGCGGGCGACCACGGGCTGCTGCTGCACCTCGGCAGCGGTCAGCTCGAAGGACGCACCCGGCGCGGGGGCCGCGAAGGCGGTGGCCACTCCGAGGGCCGACGCAGCCAGGCCCAGTCCCTTGACGGCCGAGCGGTGGCTCGGACGTCGCCAGACCCTGGACAACAGGGTCGTGGGTCGGGGGCTGGCGCCACGGTGGCGGCCGTAACCGGCGGAGTGAGGGGAGGACATCGCCGCTGAGGATACGAGATGGTCACGGCGCAGGGCCAACTCCGGGGCATTTCAGACACCACTTGCCTCGCTTTGCCCTTTGTTGCCTCCGGTTCCACCGACCCGGACCAGCCCTCACGGCGCTATCTCATGCAAAAGGCGAGTTAGCGCCGTCCCGACCGGCGCTAACTCGCCTTTTGCATGAGATACCGGCGGTCAGGCTGGGTGGACGATCAGCGCGACCTGGTTGCTGCGGACCCGCGTGAGGACGACCGTCGCCTCCTGGTGGCCCTTGGCCGGCAGCCGGAGCTGGCGTCGGAGCAGGTCGGCGTCGACGCTGACGCCGCGCTTCTTGATGGTCAGCCGGTCGATCCCGTGGTCGCGCAGCCAGCCACGCAGCGCCTTGACGTTGAAGGGCATCGCCTCGACCACGGCATACCGCTTGGCGAAGGGCACGTCCACGGACCGGCTCGACCCGACGTAGCCGACCCCGGCATCGAGCTCGGCCCCGTCGGTCGCGGCGGTCAGGGCGCCGACCAGGCCGGCCCGGAGCACGGCCTTGTCGGGTTCGTAGAGCCAGCCGCCGAGGTCGGCGAGGTTGACCAGCGTTGGGGCGTCGCCGTCGGTGTCGGCCTCGGTGACCACCACGGCGGGACCCGTGGCGCGCAGCAGGGCCGCGCTGCGCCCGGCAGTCCGGACCAGCGGGCCCCACCAGAGCGCGCACTCGACGACATCGCCCTCCCACGAGGTCCACTGCGCCTCGGCCCCCGGGGGGAGCGCGGCGTGCGGGAAGGCGGGGCTGAGCTTGGCGCCGGTCGCAGGGAGGGCTCGGGCGACCTCCTGCACGGTGGTCCAGCTCGGGGAGATCTCCGCGAGGTTGAAGATCCGCCGGGTGCGACCCTTGGCGTCGGCGATCCCGGGGGTGCGTCGGGCCGGGTCGAGCCAGGCGCCGACACCGCGACCACCCTCGCCGGCCGGGGCGGTGAACTCCTCGACGACGCCCTGCTGCGCGGTCGAGTCGGGCCAGTGCCGCAGGTTGACCGCCGCGATGCCGGCCGTCAGCTCGTCGGCGTCGATCGCACGAACCCTCAGGTCGAGTCCGGCCATCGCCATCGCGTCGGCGCCGATGCCGCAGCCGAGGTCGTGGACGGTGTGGATGCCGGCGGCGCGGTAGCGCTGGGCGTGCTGCGCGGCGACGCCGAGCCGGGTGGCCTGCTCCAGCCCGTCGGACGTCAGGACCATGCCGCGGGCGAACTCGCCGAACTTCTCGACGGCCCGGGCGCGCAGCCTCGCCTGGTTGAGCGCGGCCGCCACGAGGTCCGGGTCGAAGCCGGCGCCGCGCAGCCGCTGCTGCAGGGCCAGCGCTCCCGACTCCTCATACGGGGGGAGCGACTGCAGCAGACCCCAGCCTTCGCCGGTGGTCAGCCGTCGCAGCAGGGCCAGATCCATGTCGCGCATTGTTGCGTATGCCGCGTGCCGAGGTCGCGGGTCCCGGCACCCATACCGTGGGCTGGGACTCGCCCTGGGCCGGACCGGGCTGGAACGCGCTCGGACCGCTCATGACGAGGGACCCCCGGTCGTGACGTGGGTTCCGACGGAACCGTCATCCAGTAAGACGCACGCCGGAGCCTTCTGGTTGTGCCGAGTTTCAGCGAGTGGGGCGCCACTCGTAGGGAGTCGTCGTCGAGACCTTGACGAGTCCGGACCGCTCCAGGATCGGCCGGGAGAACTCGGTCGAGTCGCTGTTGATGTAGCGCTTGCCATAGCCCATGGCCGACCGTGCCCGGGCCGCCGTCAGGGCCCGGTAGATGCCCTTCCCGCGATACTCCGGTCGCGTCGAGCCACCCCAGATCCCGGCGAACTCGGTGCCGTCGACGGGTTCGAGGCGGCCGGCGCTGACGATCCGGCCGTCGTGCTCGGCCACCCACATCTCCATGTCGTCACGCGTGCGGAGCCGGTGCAGGATCTGCTCGACCATGGCCTGGAGCTCGGCCGGCTCGTCCCCGAAGACCTCGCCCTGCATGGCCGTCATGGCCCTGACCTCGTCCTCGTCGGTGACCCTGCGCACCACGACACCCTCGGGGAGCTCCACGTCGACCGCGAGCAGTGCCGCCTCGCCGATCATGATCGACTCGGGCTCCTCGGGGACGAAGCCGTGGGCGACGAGCGCTTCGTGCAGGCCGGGGGCGTGGTCGTGGCCGCGCGTCTTCCACTCGACCCGCTGGATCTCGGGCATCGCCTCGTAGTGGGCGAGCGCCTGCTCCACGAGCTGCCGGACCGAGTCCTCGTCGGCCGGCCGGCCGTCGACCTCCAAGTTCTTGTAGGTGATGAAGCCACGTCCGCCGAGGTAGGTCGCGAGCACCAGTGGCCCGAGCCGGTCGACGGTGATGGCGGACGGCACCTCGGCCTCCTGCCGCAGCTGCTCGTCGTAGGCGCGGAGCAGCTCGGCGGGGTCACTGGTGGAGGTCGTCATGCGACCAGACCCTGCCCGCTCAGGGGTGCTCGGCGCCAGCGGATTTGGTTCCGGCCGTCCGCCCTCGGCGAACGCGCCGTCCAGTTCTGGCACTCGAGTTGACCGAGTGCTAACCGCGAGCCTAGATTTGCGTTGGCACTCCGGTTCGCCGAGTGCTAACGCAGCCAGCCGGTCGACCCCCGCGACGGCGACCGGATCGGCAGCACCCAGCTCCACCCACCACTGTCCAACTTCGACATTCCCGAAGGGGAGGTCCTCACCGTGTCGGTTTCCATCAAGCCGCTCGAAGACCGCATCGTCGTCAAGTCCGTCGAGGCCGAGCAGACCACCGCGTCTGGCCTCGTCATCCCGGACACCGCGAAGGAGAAGCCCCAGGAGGGCGAGGTCCTCGCGATCGGCCCGGGCCGCATCGACGACAACGGCAACCGCGTCCCGCTCGACGTCACCGTCGGCGACCGCGTGATCTACAGCAAGTACGGCGGCACCGAGATCAAGCACGGCGGCGAGGAGTACCTCATCCTCTCCGCTCGCGACATCCTCGCCATCGTCGGCTGAGCATCCGCACCTTGTGAGTGACGTGCCCTGTATGCCGGCTACCCGGCATACAGGGCACGTCGCCTTCACGCTCAGGTCACGGCAGCCCGAATCTCACTGCACCGCTGAATCCGATTGCTAGAGAAGGATTTTCATGGCTAAGACGCTGGAGTTCAACGACTCCGCCCGCAAGTCGCTGGAGCGCGGCGTTGACGCGCTCGCGAACGCGGTCAAGGTGACGCTCGGCCCGAAGGGCCGCAACGTCGTCATCGACAAGAAGTGGGGCGCCCCCACGATCACCAACGATGGCGTGACCATCGCGCGGGAGATCGAGCTCGAGGACCCCTACGAGAACCTCGGCGCCCAGCTCGCGAAGGAGGTCGCCACCAAGACGAACGACGTCGCGGGTGACGGCACCACCACCGCGACCGTGCTCGCCCAGGCCATGGTCAAGGAGGGCCTGCGCAACGTTGCTGCAGGCGCCGCCCCGGCCAGCCTGAAGCGCGGCATCGACGCAGCCGTCCAGGCCGTCAACGCCCGGCTGCTCGAGAACGCTCGCGAGATCGAGGGCAAGGACGAGATCGCCCAGGTCGCGTCGCTCTCCGCCCAGGACGAGACCATCGGGTCGACCATCGCCGACGCGTTCGACAAGGTCGGCAAGGACGGCGTCATCACGGTCGAGGAGTCCTCGACCGCGACGACCGAGCTCGAGTTCACCGAGGGCATGCAGTTCGACAAGGGCTACATCTCGCCCTACTTCGTCTCCGATGCCGAGCGCATGGAGGCCGTGGTCGAGGACGCCTACATCCTCATCAACCAGGGCAAGATCTCGGCCATCGCCGATGTCCTCCCGGTGCTGGAGAAGGTCGTCAAGACCGGCAAGCCCCTGCTGATCATCGCCGAGGACATCGACGGCGAGGCGCTGTCGACCCTGGTGGTCAACAAGATCCGTGGCACGTTCAACGTGGTCGCGGTCAAGGCTCCGGGCTTCGGCGACCGCCGCAAGGCGATGCTCCAGGACATGGCGACCCTCACGGGTGGCCAGGTCATCTCCGAGGAGGTCGGCCTCAAGCTCGACCAGGCTGACCTCGACGTCCTGGGCCAGGCCCGCCGCGTCGTCGTCACCAAGGACACCACCACGATCATCGACGGCGGCGGCAACTCCGACGACGTCACCGGCCGGGTCAACCAGATCAAGGCCGAGATCGAGCGCACCGACTCCGACTGGGACCGCGAGAAGCTCCAGGAGCGCCTCGCCAAGCTCGCCGGTGGCGTCTGCGTCATCAAGGTGGGCGCCCACACCGAGGTGGAGCTCAAGGAGAAGAAGCACCGCATCGAGGACGCCATCTCGGCGACCCGCGCGGCCATCGAGGAGGGCATCGTCGCCGGTGGCGGCTCCGCCCTCGTCCACGCCTCCACCGTCATCGACGACCTCGACCTCGAGGGCGACGAGGCGACCGGTGCGCTGATCGTCAAGAAGGCCTCGGCCGAGCCGCTGCGCTGGATCGCCGAGAACGCCGGCATGGAGGGCTACGTCGCCGTCTCCAAGGTGCGCGAGCTCACCGCCGGCAACGGCCTCAACGCTGCGACGGGCGAGTACGGCGACCTCATCAAGGCCGGCGTCATCGACCCGGTCAAGGTCACCCGCTCCGCCCTGGTCAACGCCGCCTCGATCGCGTCGATGGTGCTCACCACCGACACGCTCGTCGTGGAGAAGAAGGAAGAGGAGCACGAGGCCGCCGGTGGCGGCCACGGTCACGGCCACGGTCACTGACCAAAGCACCTCTCGTCGAAGGCCCGTCCCCGTTCGGGGGCGGGCCTTCGCCATGCTGCGGCGGACCTGTGGTTGGCCGCGCTATGCCGTGCCCCTGAGGGTGGGGCACGGCATAGCAAGCCCAACCCCCGCGACCGCGCAGATCGCGGCCGGTCCGCTGCCGGGCCGCGCGGCATACGATGCGGTCGGCATACGATTCGGGCAGTGCAGGGTGGCGCAGAACGAAGGTGGCCATGGCGGACCGGTTCGCCGAACCCCCCAGCTTCGACGAGTACGTCGTCGCCCGGGGTGCCGACCTGCTGCGGACCGCCTGGCTGCTGGTGGGGGACGACCGGGGCGCGGAGGACCTGGTGCGCACCACGTTCGCCCGCAGCTGGCCGCAGTGGCGACACCTGTCGCACGTCGGCGCAGGCTCGTACGACGCCGAGCTGAGGCGTGCGCTCGTGGAGACCTACCTGCGGCGCCGCCACGTCCGGGTCCGCCGGTCGGAGCAGCGCGCTCCCGTGGCTGACCCGCCGTCGCGCGCTGATGTGCTGGGTGCCCTGGCCGGGCTGGGGCCGCGCGAGCGGGTGGCCCTGGTGCTGTGGACCTTCGACGGACTCTCCGACGGCCAGGTCGCTGCGGCGCTCGACGACGACGTCGCCGCGGCCCGGCGACACCGGCTGCACGCCCTCGACACGGTCGGTGGCCGGCTCGGTCTCGACGAAGAGCGGCTCCGGGTGGTGCTCGACGCGCTGCCACCACAGGACCCGTCCGTGGCCGGGCTCCTCGAGCAGACCAGACCGTATGCCGCCCGCTGGCGGGGCGCCCGCGGCTGGGCGTTGGGGGGAGTCGCCCTCGTGGCGGCGGTCACCGTCGGAGGCCTCCTCGCGGGGGGAGACCCAGACCGGGTCACCCCCCTTCCCAGCCCGAAGCCGTCGGGCGTGACCTGCCGCGACTCCGTCGCGCCGCCCACCCCACCGCCGGTCACGACCGAGCCCCTGAGCCGCTCCGTGTCGGCGGTGTTGGTGTGCGCGCAGACCGACGAGGGCTCGGTGTGGTCGGGCTCCCTGCCGCCCGATGCGCCGGTGAGCGTGCCCCTCGCCGTGGACGCGCTCGTGCTGGCGCCTCGCACGACCGGTGCGGAGTGCCCGGCCCTGCCGATCGGGCCGGCTTTCCGGTTGCTGCTGCTCGGCACCGACGGCGCGGTGCGCACCTACGCCAACGAGGGGCTGGCCTGCAACGGCTGGCCGGCGCTCGCGAGCTACTACGCCGCCCTGGCCGAGCAGGGAGCCATGGCCGACTCGGGGTCCGACGCGACCGACAGCGGGTTCCTCGGCTGCCCGTCAGTGCTGGGGAAGTCGCTCGCGCCCCCCGGGGTGGCCCCGCCGAGCCTGGCCCGTGGCACGGTGCTGGTGGCCGCGACCGCCTGCCTGCACCCGCGGGCCGTGGCGACCGCCGTTCCGCGGTTCCGGCCGGTCCGCACCAACGTCATGGGCACACCGCAGCTGGCCCAGCTCAATGCCGACCTCGCCAGGGGCGGGTCGAGGACGCAGGCGGGGAGCACCTGCACCACAGGGACGTCGCTGTTCGTCGTCGAGGCGCGGATGCAGAACGGGCGGATGCTCGAGCTGAGCAGCAACTGCGCAGACGTCTTCTCGGTGGACTGGCAGTCGCGGGACAACTGGGCGGCCAGCAGCCAGACCCGCGACATGCTCCGCGCCCTGCTCGTCGCCCAGTGACCTGAGGTGAAGGGACGGCGGCGCTCAGCCGCCGGCGACGACGTGCAGTGACTCCCCGGCATACCTCACGACCTGGCCGGGACGCACCTGCGCGCCGCGTCGCACCTCGACGGTGCCGTCGACGGTCACCTCGCCGAGCTCGATGACCGAGCGCGCCATCGCGCCGTCGTCGACCACGCCGGCGAGCTTGAGGAGCTGGCCGAGCCGGATGGACTCGTCGCGGATGGGGACGTCGACAGGGCTGCTCACGCAGCCGAGTCTAGGTCGGTCAGCTGGCGGCGGGGACGGCGTGGCCGGCGTAGTGCGCCTCACGCTCGTCCTCGGTCATCGCGCCCCACACGCCGTAGGGCTCGCGGACCCGGAGGGCGTGCTCGCGACACTGCTTGAGCACCGGGCAGGCGAGACAGACTTCCTTGGCCTGCGAGTCGCGCGAGCGGCGGGCCGGGCCACGCTCACCCTCGGGGTGGAAGAAGACCTCTGGGTTGATCTGCCGACACGACCCGTCGAGCTGCCAATCCCACAGGTCGGCGATGGGTCCCGGAAGCCGTGACAACTCAGCCATGTCGTCCTCATCTCCCCGCGGCACGATGCCGCACGTCTCGGACGCTACCGCCGTGTGACCTGCGGAAACAGGCCCGTAACGTAAGGGTTTGTTCAAGGCCGTTCACACCAAAGCGGGCTGTCCCAGATGCTGGACGGGGCAGCCGGCCCCGGTCTCGTGACTGGCGGTGGCCCGCTCGGGTTGGGTCGTGCGGTGGGTCGTCACGGGCCGGTGGTGGCGCCCGTTACGATTGGGCAATGAGCCTTGGTGTGGACCTCGACGACCGTCACCGCCTGGAGGAGTCCGCTCCTTCCCCTGCATCAGGTCCCGCCCCCTCCGAGGCCGCCGCTCCTGAGCCCGAGGAGCACGACCCGTTCGGCAAGCTCGGACTCACCTACGACGACGTCCTGCTGCTGCCCGGCGAGACCGACGTGATCCCCTCCGACGTCGACACCACCGCGCGGCTGACCCGCGAGCTGTCGCTGCGCATCCCGCTGGTCTCCGCAGCCATGGACACCGTCACCGAGTCGCGGATGGCCATCGCGATGGCCCGGCAGGGCGGCATCGGCATCCTGCATCGCAACCTCTCGATCGAGGACCAGGCCTACCAGGTCGACCTCGTGAAGCGGACCCAGACCGGCATGATCAGCAACCCGGTGACGATCGGCCCCGACGCCACGCTCGAGGACCTCGACCGTCGGTGTGGCGAGTACCGCGTGTCCGGTCTCCCGGTCGTGGACGAGGGCGACCACCTGCTCGGCGTGATCACCAACCGCGACCTGCGCTTCACCCCGGTCGCCGAGTGGGCGACCACCCGGGTGCGCGACGTGATGACCCCGATGCCCCTCGTGACCGGTCGGGTCGGCATCTCGCGGGAGGACGCCACGGCCCTGCTGCGCCAGCACAAGCGCGAGCGCCTGCCGCTGGTCGACGGCGAGGGTCGCCTCGCCGGACTCATCACCGTCAAGGACTTCGTGAAGTCCGAGCAGTTCCCCCACGCCAGCAAGGACGACCACGGCCGGCTGCTCGTCGGTGCCGCCATCGGTTTCTTCGGCGACGCGTGGGAGCGGGCGACCACCCTCGTCGAGGCCGGGGTCGACGTCCTCGTCGCCGACACCGCCAACGGCCACGCCCGGCTGATGCTCGACATGGTCCGCCGCCTCAAGACCGACCCGGCCACGCGCCACGTCCAGGTGATCGGCGGCAACGTCGCCACCCGCGCCGGCGCGCAGGCCCTCGTCGACGCTGGCGTCGACGCCGTCAAGGTCGGCGTCGGCCCGGGCTCGATCTGCACGACCCGCGTGGTCGCCGGGGTCGGCGTGCCGCAGGTGACGGCTATCTACGACGCCTCACTCGCCTGCCGCAAGGCCGGGGTCCCGGTCATCGGTGACGGCGGCCTCCAGTACTCCGGTGACATCGCCAAGGCGATCGTCGCCGGGGCCGACACGGTCATGCTCGGCTCGCTGCTGGCTGGCTGCGAGGAGTCCCCGGGCGAGCTCATCTTCGTCAACGGCAAGCAGTTCAAGTCCTACCGCGGCATGGGGTCGCTCGGCGCGATGGCCTCGCGCGGCAAGAAGTCCTTCTCGAAGGACCGTTACTTCCAGGCCGACGTCGCCAGTGACGACAAGATCGTGCCCGAGGGCATCGAGGGCCAGGTCGCTTACCGCGGCCCGCTCGGCAACGTCGTGCACCAGCTCGTCGGCGGCCTGGCGCAGTCGATGTTCTACGTCGGCGCACCCACCATCCCCGAGCTCAAGGCCCGCGGCAAGTTCGTGCGGATCACCTCCGCGGGGCTCAAGGAGAGCCACCCGCACGACATCCAGATGACCGTCGAGGCGCCCAACTACAGCGGTCGCTGACCGCCCGTCCGGCTGCGTCACCGCCGCCGGTATGCCCGCGCGGCCGGCCCCGCGCGCGTCGCGGCGACGGGAGTCTGGAAGCCGTCCAGACCGGCATACGCAATCTGGGTGAGTCGCCTCGCGAGCGCGCAACCTAGGGTTGCGACACGGACGTTCACACGCCCCAACAGGGGTGCCTCTGAACGTCGTCGCTGACGGGCCGCGGTCGGTCGCGACGATCCAAAGACGTCCCGTCGCCGGTCGCCCCCCTCACCCGGCGACGGGGCGTCGTCCCTTTCCGGGCGCTGGAGCGCGGCCCGTGCGGTGGCCGATGCGGTGGCCCATGGCGCGGCGCACCCGTCGGCTGCCGATAGCCTTGCGCGGTGACTGAGATCGAAATCGGCCGAGGCAAGCGCGGTCGCCGCGCGTACTCCTTCGACGACATCGCCGTGGTGCCGTCGCGCCGCACCCGCGACCCCGAGGACGTGTCAGTGGGCTGGCAGATCGACGCCTACCACTTCGACATCCCCGTCATCGCCGCGCCGATGGACTCGGTGATGTCGCCCGAGTCCGCGATCGCCCTCGGTCGGCTCGGTGGCCTGCCGGTGCTCGACCTCGAGGGGCTCTGGACCCGCTACGAGGACCCGACGCCGTTGCTGGCCGAGATCGCCACCCTCGACCCGGCGCTGGCCACCGCGCGGATGCAGGAGATCTACGCCGCCGAGATCCAGCCCGAACTCATCACTGAGCGGCTGCGCCAGGTGCGCGAGGCCGGCGTGACCGCGGCCGGGGCGCTCAGCCCGCAGCGCACCCAGCAGTTCTGGAAGACCGTCGTCGACGCCGGGGTCGACCTGTTCGTCATCCGTGGCACGACCGTCAGCGCCGAGCACGTCTCCGGCCGGGCCGAGCCGCTCAACCTCAAGCGGTTCATCTACGAGCTCGACGTGCCCGTCATCGTCGGTGGCGCCGCGTCCTACACGGCGGCCCTGCACCTGATGCGCACCGGTGCCGCCGGGGTGCTGGTCGGGTTCGGCGGGGGAGCGGCGCACACGACCCGTCGCACCCTCGGCATCCACGCCCCGATGGCCAGCGCCATCGCCGACGTCGCCGCCGCCCGTCGCGACTACCTCGACGAGTCCGGTGGCCGCTACGTCCACGTCATCGCCGACGGCGGCATGGGTGACAGCGGCGACATCGTCAAGGCCGTGGCCTGTGGCGCCGACGCCGTCATGCTCGGCGCCGCGCTCGCCCGGGCGACGGATGCTCCCGGCCGCGGGCTGCACTGGGGCTCCGAGGCCCACCACCCCGAGCTGCCGCGAGGCGAGCGGGTCGAGGTCGGGGCGCTCGCGCCGCTCGAGCAGATCCTCTTCGGTCCCGGTCGCACGGCGGACGGCAAGAGCAACCTGATCGGGGCGCTGCGCCGGGCCATGGCTACCACCGGCTACTCCGACCTCAAGGAGTTCCAGCGGGTCGAAGTCGTCGTCGCCCCCTACCAGCGCAGCTGACCGACCCGTCGGTCCGCGGTGTGGGGAAGGTCGCTAACTTACTACTGGTAAGAAGCGCTCGCCGGACCTAGGCTGCGAGGCATGGCTCACGACGTCGTCGCCGACCCCGAGACCGACCCCACCGCCACGTATGCCGTGGACCCGGCACTGGTCCGACGGCTGGCCCGGCGGGTGGTGGCGGCGCCCCGTGCCGCGCACCACGTCAGCCACACGCCGCTCACCGGCGCGCCGCTCGGCTCGCTGCCGCTGTCGACCCGTGAGGACGTCGTCGTCGCGGTGGACGCCGCACGAGCGGCCCAGCGCGAGTGGGCGCGGACGCCGATGGAGCTGCGCGAGCGGATCTTCCTGCGCTACCACGACCTCGTCCTGGAGCGGCAGGTCGAGCTGCTCGACATCGTGCAGCTGGAGTCGGGCAAGACCCGCCGCCAGGCGTTCGAAGAGGTCGCCGACGTGGCGATCGTGGCGCGGCACTACGCCCGCTGCGCCGCCGCATACCTGCGTCCGCGCCGTCGCGCGGGGCTGTTCCCGGTGCTGACCCAGAGCACGGTGCACCACCACCCCCGAGGGGTCGTCGGCATCGTCAGCCCCTGGAACTACCCGCTGTCGCTCGCGATCACCGACGCCATCCCGGCGCTCATGGCGGGCAACGCCGTCGTGCTGCGCCCGGACCTGCAGGCGTCCCTGACCGCCCTGCAGGCGGTTCAGCTGCTCACCGAGGCGGGGCTCCCCGAGTCGGTGCTGCAGGTCGTTCTCGGCGACGGGCCGTCGGTGGGTCAGGCGGTCGTCGACCTGACCGACTACGTCTGCTACACCGGCTCGACCGACACCGGGCGACGCGTCGCCACCTCGGTCGCGGGGCGCCTGGTCGGCTACTCCCTCGAGCTCGGCGGCAAGAACTCGATGTACGTCGCCGACGACGCCGACCTCGACAAGGCGGTCGAGGGTGCGGTGCGGGCCTGCTTCTCGTCGGCCGGCCAGCTCTGCATCTCGATCGAGCGGCTGCTCGTGCACGGCGCGGTGGCCGACGAGTTCACCCGGCGGTTCGTGGCGGCGGTCGAGGAGATGAGCCTCGGCGCCGAGCTCGCCTACGGCACCGACATGGGATCGCTGGTCTCCGCCCTCCAGCTCGAGCGCGTCTCGGCCCACGTCGAGGACGCCCGCTCCAAGGGCGCTCGGGTGCTCACCGGTGGACGCGCCCGCCCCGACGTCGGCCCCTACTTCTACGAGCCCACCGTCCTCGAGGGCGTGACGGCCGCGATGGCGCTGCGCGACGACGAGACGTTCGGCCCGGTCGTCGCGATCTACCGGGTGCACAGCGACGAGGAGGCGATCCGCTTCGCCAACGACACCGACTACGGCCTCAACGCCGCGGTCTACACCCGCGACGTCACGCGCGGCCGCCGCATCGCGACCGCCATCAAGGCCGGCACCGTCAACGTCAACGAGGGGTATGCCGCCGCGTGGGGGAGTGTCGCGTCCCCGATGGGTGGCATGAAGCAGTCCGGCGTCGGCCGGCGGCACGGCAGCGAGGGCATCCTCAAGTACACCGAGTCGCAGAACGTCACCGCGCAGTACGTCCTCCCCATCGCTCCGGTCGCCGGGATGAGCGAGGAGACCTACACGCGCCTGATGACCGCCGCCCTCCGAGTGCTGAAGTCCGCGGGGCGCGCGTGACAGGTGCGGGTCCGGGCGGCAGGGGCAGCGACTACGACGTCCTGGTCGTCGGGTCAGGGTTCGGCGGCTCGGTCACGGCGCTGCGGCTGGCCGAGAAGGGCTATCGCGTCCACGTCGTCGAGTCCGGCCGCCGGTTCCGCGACGAGGACTTCGCCAAGACGTCGTGGAACCTGCGCAGCTACCTGTGGGCGCCCAAGCTGAAATGCTTTGGCGTGCAACGGGTGCACCGGCTGCCCGACGTGATGATCCTCGCCGGAGCGGGCGTCGGTGGCGGTTCGCTCAACTACGCCAACACCCTCTACGTGCCTCCGGCGTCGTTCTTCGCCGATCGCCAGTGGGGTGACATCACCGACTGGCAGTCGGAGCTGGCGCCCCACTACGACACCGCCTCGACCATGCTCGGCGTCGTCACCACCCCGTGCGAGGGCGTCGTCGAGGGCGTCATGCGCCAGACCGCCGAGGACCTCGGGGTCGGCGACACCTTCCGCAAGACCCCGACCGGTGTCTTCTACGGCATGCCCGGCAAGCGCGTGCCGGACCCCTACTTCGGGGGCGCCGGCCCCGACCGCACCGGCTGCACCGAGTGTGGCAACTGCATGGTGGGCTGCCGGGTGGGTGCGAAGAACACCCTCGTGAAGAACTACCTGGCCCTGGCCGAGCAGCTCGGGGTCACCATCGAGCCGATGCGCACCGTCGTCCGCGTCGCCCCGCGCCGCAGTGGTGGGTATGCCGTGACGCACGAGGCGAGCGGCGCGTGGTTCCGGCGGGCGCGGCATACCGTCACTGCGGACCAGGTGGTGTTCGCGGCGGGGACGTGGGGCACCCAGAAGCTCCTGCACGCCATGCGCCAGACGGGCGTGCTGCCGCGCCTGTCTGCCCGGCTCGGCCACCTCACCCGGACCAACTCCGAAGCCGTCAACGGCGTGATGCTCGAGAAGGTCAAGCCCGGCCAGGACCTCTCGCACGGGGTCGCCATCACGTCGTCGTTCCACCCCGACGCCGACACCCACGTGGAGAACGTGAGGTATGGCAAGGGCTCCAACGCGATGGGTCTGCTCGCGACGATCCTCGTGCCCGGGGGTGGGCTGCCGCGGCCCGTCCAGTTCCTCGTCGAGGTGGTGCGGCACCCGGTGGTCTTCCTCCGCTCGCTGTCGCAGTACCGCTGGAGCGAGCGGACCGTGATCGGCCTGATCATGCAGTCGCGCGACAACTCGCTGCAGGTCACCGGCAGGAGCGGGCTCTTCGGCGGGCGGGGCCTGACCTCGCGCCAGGGGCACGGCGAGCCCAACCCCACCTACATCCCGGCCGGTCAGGAGGCGATGAAGGCGCTGGCGGTGCGGCTCAGTGCGGCGACCGGGCTGAGGGCCTTCGCGGGCAGCAGCGTCAGCGAGATCGCCAACATCCCCCTGACCGCCCACTTCCTCGGCGGGGTGACGATCGGGTCGAGTCCCGAGCGTGGGGTGCTCGACGCCTACCAGCGGGTCTGGGGCTACCCCGACCTGCACGTCGTCGACGGCTCGGCCGTCTCGGCGAACCTCGGCGTCAACCCGTCGCTGACGATCACCGCGCAGGCCGAGCGAGCCATGTCGCTGTGGCCGAACAAGGGCGAGACCGACCCGCGTCCTGCGCAGGGTGAGGCCTACCGCCGGCTGGAGGCGGTGAAGGCCGCCAACCCGGCCGTCACGCGGTACACCCACGAGAGCGCCAAGGTCTGACGGCTCCGCACCTCTGGCCACCCAGGTGGCACGGGACGCGGTCTTCGCCGGTCCGGTGGGGCATGGCTGGCCAGCAGTGCGGGAATGGAGAAAGACGGTGGGCGACGCACGCCCCTGCGCTGCGTCGACCACCGTCCCAGCGGTGTGGCTGGAGACGAGCCGGGGGGTGGGTCTCCAGCCACACCACCCAGACAACGACGCTGGTGAGCGGGGGTTACGGCGCCCCTGAGACATTTCTCCCGGTGGCCCCCGAGGCCGCCCCGGGCTGGTCGCGCCACGAGGCCCACAAGGCGGCATACGGACCGTCGGCGGCGACCAGCTCGTCGTGCGTGCCGATCTCGGTGACCACGCCGTCCTCGACCACGGCCACCCGGTCGGCGTCGTGGGCGGTGTGCAGCCGGTGGGCGATCGCGACCACGGTGCGTCCCTCGACCACGGCAGCGAGCGAGCGCTCGAGGTGGCGCGCGGCACGCGGGTCGAGGAGCGAGGTGGCCTCGTCGAGGACGAGCGTGTGCGGGTCGGCCAGCACCAGGCGGGCGAGCGCGACCTGCTGCGACTGAGCCTCGCTGAGCGGGTGGCCGCCGCTGCCCACCCGGGTGTCGAGGCCCTCGGGCAGCCCGGCTACCCACTCGTGGGCGTCGACGGCGCGCAAGGAGTCGTCGAGCTCCTTGCGGGACGCACCCGGTCGGGCGAGCAGCAGGTTGTCGGCCAGCGTGCCGACGAAGACGTGGTGTTCCTGGGTCACCAGGGCCACCTCACCGCGCAGCCGGCCGAGGGTGAGGTCGACCAGGGGCACGCCCCCGACCTCGACGCTGCCCTCGCGAGGCCCGTCGATGCCGGCCATCAGGCGGCCGAGGGTCGACTTGCCCGCACCCGACGGGCCCACGATGGCGAGCCGTTCGCCGGGTCGCAGGTCGAGCGAGACGCCCCGCAGCACGTCGTGCCCGGGTCGGTAGGCGTAGCGCACGTCGTCGACCGCCAGGTCGGAACCGTCGGGCTCCTCCCCGGTGGCGACGCGGTCGGGCGGCACGTCGCCCACGCCGATCACGCGCGCCAAGGAGGTCGCGCCGACCTGGATCTCGTCGAGCCAGCCGAGCACCTCGTCGAGGGGGTTGGTCATCTGGTGGATGTAGAGGGTGACCGCCGTGGCCGCCCCGGCGCTGATGTGGCCGTTGATCGCCAGCCAGCCGCCCCAGAGCACCGCGCCCGCCGTCGGCACGTAGTAGCCGAAGACCACCGCCGGGAACCAGTGCAGCCGCAGGTTCAGGGTGTAGCGCTCGGCCTGGAAGCACTCCCGCAGGGCCCCGTGGAACCGCGCCCGCCGCGCCTCGCCGAGCGAGAGCGCGTCGATCGTGCGCGCCCCGTCGACGGTCTCGGCGACGACGCCGTTGAGCTGGGCGTAGGTCGCGCGCTCCCAGAGGTAGCCGTCCGACGCGTGCCGCAGGTAGCGCCGCGTCGAGAACCAGTAGAACGGCAGCCCCAGCAGGATCGGCAGGGTGGCCAGGGGCGAGGTGAACAGCGCCGCGACCGTCGTCATCAGCACCGTCATCGAGGCGACGAACAGCGACGGGATGCCGAACCGCACCACGTGGGACAGGGCCTCGACGTCGTTCGTGGTGCGGGCCACGAGGTCACCGGTGCCCGCTCGCTCGACCGTGGACAGTGGCAGGTTGACCGCGCGGCCGACGAACTGCTCTCGCAGCTCGGCGAACACGGTCTCCCCGAGGATGAACGACCACCGGCGCGCGGCCCAGGTCAGCGCCGTCTGCGCGACGACGGCCACGGCCAGGCCGATCGCGATCTTGTCGACGGTGCCGGTGTCTCCCCGGTGGCCGCTGACGACGTCGACGAGCCGGCCCACCAGCCACGGAGCGGCCAGGGCCGCGAGCGCGGCGAGGGCGTGCAGCCCCAGGACTCGCGTCACGAGCCCGCGGTGCTCGCGCACGAGTCCGTGGGTGTGCTGCCAGACCCCAGCCATGTCGGCGATCGGCAGGGTGCGTCGGGCGTGGTCGGTGATCACTGGTCGTCCTCCTCTCCGCGGATCACGATGTGTCGGTATGCCGCGTGGTCCAGCAGCTCGCGGTGCGTGCCGGTGAGCGTGGCGAGCCCGTCCTCGAGCACCACGACCACGTCGGCCTGGCCGAGCAGCAGCGGGCTGACGGTGGTGACCACGGTCGTGCGACCGCGCCGGTGCTCGGCGAGCCGGCCGGCGATGCGTGCCTCGGTGTGGGCGTCCACCGCGCTGGTCGGCTCGACCAGCACGAGGACGGGGGCCTCGGTGAGCAGCGCCCGCGACAGCGCCAGGCGCTGGCGCTGGCCGCCCGAGTAGGACCGACCGCGCTCCTCGACGGTGCCGTCGAGGCCGTCGGCGACCGCGTCGAGCACGTCGAGGGCGCTCGCCGTGGTGAGGGCGGACAGCACTTCGCGGTCGGCTGCAGCGCGTCCGTGGGCGTGGCCCCCGAGCTGCTCGCGCAGCACCCCGGTGAACAGTCGGGGGTCGGGTTCGCTGACCACGACGTGCCGGCGGACGTCGGCGATCGACAGGTCGTCGAGGCGCACGCCACCCCAGGTCGTCTGGTGCGGACCGGGTCCGTGTCGGCCCAGGCGGTCGGCCACTGCCGACGACTCCTCCGGCCGCGCGGACACGATGGCCGTCAGCAGGCCGCCGCGGATGACCGTGCCGGACAACGGGTCGACGAGGTCGGCGTCGGCGGACGGCACCGGGACCGTGCCCGGCCTCGCGGCGTCATGGTCGGGTTGGACCGCCATGACGCGCAGCATCTTGCCCGCGGCGATCTGCGCCCGGATGCCCCGGTCGACGACCTCGATCGCGGTCTGGAGCGGCATCGTGAGGAACGCCGTGTAGCCGTAGAAGGCCACCAGCTGACCGGCGGTGATGTCACCGGTCACCGCCTCGCGCGCGCCGAGCCAGGTCACCAGGACCACGAAGATGCCGGGGATGAGCACCTCGGCGGAGTCGAGGGCCGCCTGGATGCCGGCGACCTGGAACCCGCGCTCGCGGACCCTCGCCGACTGCTGCTCGTAGCGGCGCAGGAAGGTCTGCTCGCCACCGATGCCACGCAGCACCCGAAGCCCGGCGACGGTGTCGGCGCCGAGGGTGGTCAGGCGCCCGGCCTCCTCGCGCTGCCTCGCCTGGCGTCGCTGGAGCGGCCGGACGATGAGGCTCAGGCTGGCCAGCATGACCGGACCGCCGAGCAGCACCAGCCACCCGAGGGCGGGCGATGCGGCCAGCAGGATGGCGCCGACCACCGCGTAGCTCACCACGGCGCCGGAGAACCGACCCATCACGTCGTAGAGGCCGCCGAGCCGCATCACGTCGTTGGCGAAGACCGCCACGACCTCACCCGAGGGCATCGTGCGCGTCAGGGCCGGCCCGGCGCGCTCGGCTCCCCGGGCGGTGAGCTGCGCGCCGCGGTAGGAGGCGAAGAGCCAGTTGTAGACAGCGAAGTAGTGCCGGATGGCGGCCGTGACCGCGCAGATCGCGCCGAGCCCGATCAGCACCAGGGCCCAGCGGACCAGACCACCGAGGTCGCCCGGGACGATGCCGTCGTCGACGCCCTTGCCAACTGCGGCCGGCACCAACGCGATCGCCAGCATCCAGGCCATGCCCGCGAGCATCCCGAGCACCTGGGTGCGCCACTGCTGCCGACCGACCCAGAGCATGAACTGCGTGGTGCTGCGGGTGTCGGGTCGGCCGGGGTCAGGGAACGGGATCGTCTGCATCAGGGTCCCCACCGTATGCCGCGGCGACGACACCCCGACACCGATTTTCCGCCCGCCCGGTGAGCCTTCGGGGCGGCCGCGAGCACGCGGCATACCGTGACCTGCGGAAGGGGTGACTGGCGATGATGGTGCGCAAGGAAGCCGTCTACGTGCGCCGCAGGCGCGTTGCGCTCCTCGTCGTCGTGGCCTTCGTGGCGCTCAGCGTCCTCGGGGTCAGCCGGCTGGTCGGCGTCCTCTCCGGCGGCCCCGCTGAGGCCGCTGCTCCCCGGCCCGCGGCCGCCAAGCCGGCGGCTCCCATGCCCACCATCGCGGTGCCGACACCCCACCCGGTCGAGGTCCAGGGCGCCCCCGGTCCCGCGGCGAAGACGGCCATGGTGCGGGTCCTGCGCCTGAGTGGCGACCTGACCCCGAAGTCCGTGGTGGCCTCGAAGCAGGGCCTCGTCTTCGCCCAGAACATGATGTACAAGCACACCATCACGGCCTTCCGGGCCGACGGCGCGCGGCTCAAGTCCATCGACGACTCCGTCGACCTCGCGTCGTTCGGCGTCAAGGGGCACGAGGGCACCTCGAAGGGCTCGCCCGTCGAGGCGGCCTTCACCCCGGACGGGCGCTACGCGTGGGTGTCTAACTACTCGATGTCCGGCAAGGGCTACGGTTCCGAGGGGCTCGACACGTGCACCAAGGGCGACGGCACGTCGCCCAGCACGGTCTACCGGGTCGACACGACCACCTTAGCCATCGACAAGGTCGTGGCGGTCGGGTCGGTGCCCAAGTACGTCGCGGTGACGCCCGACGGCAAGACCGTGCTGGTCACCAACTGGTGCTCGTGGGACCTGTCCCTGATCAGCGCCTCCACCGGGAAGGAGGCGGCGCGGATCCCGTTGGGCGGCAAGTACCCTCGCGGCATCGCGGTCTCTCCCGACAGCCGCACTGCCTACATCGCGCTGATGGGTTCGGACCGGGTGGTCCGGGTCGACCTCGCCGCCCGGACGGTGCACCCCTTCGCGCAGACCGGGGACGGCCCGCGACACGTCGTCGAGAGCCCGGACGGGAAGTTCCTCTACGTCACCAACAACGGCGACGGCACCGTGAGCAAGGTCGAGCGACGCACCGGCACGGTGCTCGAGTGGGTCCGCACCGGCGAGCAGCCGAGGTCGCTGGCGATCTCGACGGACGGGGCAGCCATCTACTCGGTGAACTACGCGTCGTCGACGGTCACCAAGCTGCGCACGTCCGATCTCGAGGTCGTCGACGAGGTCAAGACCGACTACCACCCGATCGGCATCACCTACGAGCCGACCAGGAAGATGGTGTGGGTCGCCTGTTACGGCGGCAGCATCCTCGTCTTCGACGACTCGAGGCTTCCCGTAGCCTGACCCGGTGCTGCGAACCGCCCTGAAGCCTCGCTGGCTGGGCCTGTTCGCCCTGCTGCTCGCGATCATGGCCGCCTGCGCCCAGCTCGGGCTGTGGCAGCTGCACGTCGCTCAGGACAAGGGGCTCGCCGATGCGCTGCGCAAGGCGCACGAGGCGCGCCCCGCGCTGCTCGACACGGTCATCCGACCGCACGAGGCGTTCCCGAACCCGCAGTCCAACCGTGCCGTCACCGCCATCGGCAGGTATGCCGCGTCGGACCAGTTCCTCGTCGGGCCGCGCCGCCTCGGCGGGGTCACCGGCTACTGGGTCGTGACGCCGCTGGACGTGACCGAGACGGGTGCGCGGCTCGCCGTCGTGCGCGGCTTCGTCACTGACACGACGACCCCGATCGACCCGCCTGCCGGGGTGGTGTCGGTCGACGGCACCCTCGCGCCGGGGGAGGCGCCGGCCGACCCGCCTGCCGGTCTGCCCGCCTGGCCGCAGGAGGCTCGCGGATCGATCGACTTCTCGCTGCTGGTCAACGAGTGGCCGGGAGAGCTCTACAACGCGTTCGTCTTCGCCCAGGCGGAGAAGACCGGTGCGGGAGTCGGGATCCCGGCACCGGACGGGGTGAAGCGGGTGCCGCCGCCCGAGGTGACGGGCGGCCTGAAGTGGCGCAACGCGGCATACGCGCTGCAGTGGTGGATCTTTGGCGGCTTTGCCGCGTTCATGTGGTTCAGGATGGTGCGAGAGGATGCCCAGCGTGACTGAGACCGGTGTGAGTGAGATCAAGGACGTCGAGGCCGCCCGCAAGGCGCTCGGCTTCTTCAAGGTGATGGCGTTCGTCGTCGGCGTGGGGCTGTTGGTCCTCGTGACGGAGATGGTGCTGCGCTACGGGTTCGACAACCACGTCCTGGACTGGTGGCCCCAGCCGCACGGGTTCATCTACATCGTCTACCTCGTCGCCACCGCGAACCTCGGGTTCAAGGTCGGCTGGTCGCTCGGGAAGATGGTGCTGGTCATGCTGGCCGGGGTCGTGCCGTTCCTGTCGTTCTGGGCAGAGCGCAAGGTCGCCAGTGAGACCGAGGCGCGGCTGGCTGGGGCACGCCGGTAGCCTGTGCGCGTGAGCGACCCCGCAGCCGCCGACGTGGTGACCCAGGCCCAGGACGACGACCGGGTGGAGGCCCCCGACGCCGAGCGTTCGGACGAGCCGGCCACCCCTCTCCAGGCTCGGCCGGTGCTGGTGGTCGACTTCGGGGCGCAGTACGCGCAGCTGATCGCGCGGCGCGTGCGTGAGGCCAAGATCTACAGCGAGGTCGTGCCCCACACGATGGCGGTGGCCGAGATGCTCGCCAAGGACCCTGCGGCCATCGTGCTCTCCGGTGGCCCCTCCTCGGTCTACGAGGAAGGGGCCCCCGAGCTCGACCGGGCCCTGCTCGAGGCCGGCGTGCCGGTGTTCGGCATGTGTTACGGCTTCCAGGCGATGTCGCAGGCGCTCGGCGGGACCGTCGCCCACACCGGGCTGGGTGAGTACGGCGCGACGCCGGCGAACGTCTCCGACACCGAGTCGACGCTGTTCAACGGCCAGCCCGTCGACCAGTCGGTCTGGATGAGCCACGGCGACTCGGTCACCGAGGCCCCCGCCGGCATGTCCGTCACCGCGACCACGGCTGGTGCCCCGGTCGCGGCCATCGAGGACGACGAGCGGCACCTCTACGGCGTGCAGTGGCACCCCGAGGTGATGCACTCGACGTTCGGGCAGCGCGTGCTGGAGAACTTCCTCTACCGCGGGGCCGGGCTCTCGCCCGACTGGACCGCCTCCAACGTGGTCGACGAGCTGGTCGACGCGATCCGCGAGAAGGTCGGCGACTCCCGGGTGCTCTGCGCGCTGTCCGGTGGCGTCGACTCGTCCGTCGCGGCGGCCCTGGTGCAGAAGGCCGTCGGCGACCAGCTGACCTGTGTCTTCGTCGACCACGGTCTGCTCCGCGCCGGGGAGGCCGAGCAGGTCGAGAAGGAGTTCGTCGCGGCGACCGGGGTCGACCTGGTGGTCGTGGACGCGCGCGAGCAGTTCCTGTCGGCGCTGGCCGGGGTGTCGGACCCCGAGGAGAAGCGCAAGATCATCGGCCGCGAGTTCATCCGCGTCTTCGAGCAGGCCGCCCGTGACGTCGTAGGGTCGCGCGGTGACTCCGACCACCCCGTGGAGTTCCTGGTCCAGGGCACGCTCTACCCCGACGTCGTCGAGTCCGGCGGCGGCACGGGCGCAGCCAACATCAAGTCGCACCACAACGTGGGCGGGCTTCCCGAGGACCTGCAGTTCAAGCTCGTCGAGCCGCTGCGTTCGCTCTTCAAGGACGAGGTGCGCCAGGTCGGTCTCGAGCTCGGGGTGCCGGAGGCGATCGTGTGGCGCCAGCCCTTCCCGGGGCCGGGGCTCGGCATCCGCATCGTCGGCTCGGTGACTGCCGAGCGGCTGGAGATCCTGCGGGCCGCTGACGCGATCGCGCGACACGAGCTGTCGGCGGCTGGGCTCGACCGCGACATCTGGCAGTGCCCGGTGGTGCTGCTCGCCGATGTTCGTTCGGTGGGCGTCCAGGGTGACGGGCGCACCTACGGTCACCCCGTCGTGCTGCGCCCGGTCTCGTCCGAGGACGCGATGACCGCCGACTGGACCCGCGTGCCCTACGACGTGCTCGCCAAGATCTCCACGCGCATCACCAACGAGGTCCGTGAGGTCAACCGGGTCGTGCTCGATGTGACCAGCAAGCCGCCGGGCACCATCGAGTGGGAGTAGTGCGTGCGGCCAGGTAGGGCGCGCGGTCTCAGCACGGCCAGCGTCAACGACGCCGTGAGCCGTGCCGTGATGCGCCATGTGCTCATCGGGCCCCCGCTCAAGCTGCTCACCGGGCTGCACGTCGAGGGTCGCGAGAACGTGCCGCGCGAGGGTGGGCTCATCGTCGCGTCGAACCACCTGTCGTTCATCGACTCGATCGTGATCCCGCTCGCCTCGGGACGACAGGTGCACTTCCTCGGCAAGGCCGAGTACTTCCAGGGGTCTGGTCTGCGTGGGGCTGCCGTGCGCTGGTTCCACTCGACGGCCGGCACCATCCCCGTAGACCGCTCCGACCCGCGGGCCGCCGGTGCGTCGCTCGAGCTGTCGGAGGACGTGCTGCGCCAGGGGGAGGCCTTCGGCGTCTATCCCGAGGGCACCCGCTCGCCCGACGGGCGGCTGCACCGCGGCCGCACCGGCGTGGCCCGCATGGCGCTCTCCACCGGGGCGACCTTGCTGCCCTGCGCCGTGATCGGCACCGACCACGTGCAGCCCTCTGGTTCCAACGGTTTCCGCCCCGCGAAGGTCACCGTCAAGTTCGGTATGCCGGTCGACGTCGGCGGTCTCTCGGCTCGCTTCCAGAAGGCTGCCCTGTTGCGAGCCATCACGGATGCCACGATGGACGCGATCGGTGAGCTGTCAGGGCAGGAGCGTTCCGGTCTCTATGCCTCCGACGTGAAGGCCGCCATGGAGGCGAGCAAACCGTCCGCGTGAGCGTGGCCCACTGAGCCCCAGTTGGAAGGCGGACGCTGCCAGGACGGGGTGCGCCCCGACTCCCGCGCATGGTGTGAACGGAGGCAGCGCGGGGTAGACATGCCGCATGCGTATGGGAAGAGTCGACGTCCGGCCCCTCGGGGGCGCCGCAGGCTGCCTCATGATGATCCTCGTGTCAGTGCTCCTGTCGGTGGTGCTGACAGTCGGCCTCAACCTGCTCTTGCGCTGAGGCCCTCCCGGTTCGTCAGGGGTCCACCTGTTCGGCCACGGAGCCGACGTCCGCAATCTCCCACGCTTCGGAAACCTTGCCATCGCGCGAACGCCTCGACGTCTCCCGGGTCCCCGGCGGCCAGCCAGCGGGCAACCACAGTGAGGCGCTGATCCTCCTCCCCATTGTCGCGCCTCATGGGCAGTGACGTCAGGCCGATGGAGCGGGTCTGTGTCGTCCTCGGGTCCACAACGGTGGCCCCGCGGATGACGCACTCGGACCGTGCGGCTGATGACATGCGTCGTGGCCGGCGAGATGGTTTGTGGGTAACCCGTTGCAGGACAGAGAAGACTTCTCAGGAGCTGCCATGCAAGCGTTCGCGAGTCTGATCCGACGGGTGATGCCGCAGCCTTGGAACGGATACCTGCTCGCGGCGCTGGTGTTGTGGCTCCTTGCGCTGGTCGCTACCCAGGCGGCGGCGTTCTTGACCGCCCCGGAGCCTTCCGCCTCGGCCTATCACCTGGCGGCTGGGCTCATGGTCACAGTGTGGGTGGCCACGGTCCTGTTCGGGTTCGCCATCGGCTGGACGAGACGCGCCTCGAGCATCGTGCGGTGTGCCCTCTTCGGCGCGTTCGTGCTGACCACGGCGCAATTTCTGCTCACCCACTGGGTGCCTGGAGGTGGCGAGCCCGTCTTCCCCATGCCCGTCAACTTCCTCATTGCCATGGTGATCAACGGAATCTGTGCAGGAGTCTTGCTGGGCCTTGGTGCCCTCGCCGCGGCAGGAGCTCACCGGTGGGGGCGCCCTCGCACCACACACCGCGTGTGATGGTGCGCTCTAGTTGCGCCCATCCACGCGTGGGGGCCACGCCTGCGCGCCCAGCTCCCGCGACACGGATCGCGCCGTGTCCCGAACCAGGTCACGCGACTCGTGGCGGGCAACGTCGCCATCCGAGGGGATCACGACCCCCACGGCCCCGACGGCCTCTCCGTACGAATCGAAGACAGGGCTCGCCAGCGAGCTCTCACCAAGCACAGCCTCGTCCTGCTCGAGGGCGATGCCGGTCGAACGGATCTCCTCCAGCTGCTCGCGAAGCTGGTCGGCGGAGGTGATCGTCTCGCCGGTCATGCTGCGCAGCTCTCCTGAGGTCAGCACTCGCTTCTCATCCTCAGGCAGGAAGGCGAGCAGAGCCTTGCCGAGGGCGCTCGCATGGGCCGGGATGACAATGCCCACCTCCGGCATCTGGCGACTGCCATCCGGGCGCGGCTCGTGGTGGATGATCACGACGTCGTCGACGAGGAGCACGCCGGTGCGCACGGCCAGACCCGTGCGCCGGGCGAGGTCTTCGGCCCAGGGGATGGCCTTGGACCTGAGCTCCAACGTGTCGAGATAGACGTTGCCGAGCCGAAGAACGGCCGGGCCGAGCTGATAGCGACTCGAACCGCGCTCCTGCACCACCATCCCGTGCTCGACCAGGCTGCGGACGATCCCGTGAGTGGTCGAGGGCGCGAGATCGAGGCGGGCGGCCAGCTCCGACAGGCTCATCCGCCGCGCTCCCTGAAGCGCGCTGAGAACCCGGATGGCGCGATCGACCGATTGGATCACGTTTGTCCTCTCCGCTGTGACCTACTTCACGAAAACTCTTGCCGTCCAGTGAATCATAGGGGTAGCCTCCAAATCACGTTCGACAATATCGAATACAATTCAGACAACTTGCAAAGGGGCAAGGGCGATGCTTGACGAGACCAATCTCCTCCAGCGTTTGGGCGCTGAGGTCATCGGAACGGCTTTCCTGGTGTTCATCGGCGTGGGATCCGTCCCCGCCACTCTCATCGTCAACGGCAAGGCGCCGTTCACCATGGCCGACCTGGGCGTCATCTCCCTGGCGTTCGGCACCGTGGTCGTTGCCACCGTCTACGCCTTGGGGCATGTCGGCGGCAACCACATCAACCCGGCGGTCACCCTGGGCCTGGCCGTATCCGGCAAGTTCCCGTGGGCCCAGGTGCCGGCCTACATCGGAGCCCAGGTCGTCGGTGCGATCGTCGGGGCTGCCGCGATCATCGGTGTCCTCGGTCACAAGGCGAGCGACGTGGGCCTGGGTGTTGCTTCCTACGGCGACATCAGCTGGCTGCAGGCCTTCACGGCCGAGTTCGTGGGCACCTTCATCCTCGTGTTCACCATCTTCGGGGTCATCCACCGCAAGGCCGCCGCGGGGTTCGCCGGCGTTGCCATCGGCCTGGTCGTCTTCGCGGCCATCATCCCTGTCGCTCCGGCAACGGGCGCATCCATCAACCCGGCTCGTACCGTGGGTCCCATGCTTGTCCAGCAGCTCGCGGGTGGCGAGGTGAAGTGGGCCCAGCTCCCGGTGTACCTCGCGGCCGAGCTCCTCGCCGGAGTGGTGGCCGCCCTGCTGTACGGCCTGCTCACCCGCACCCCGGCTGACCGTGCCGTCGCGGCTCCCGGGCTGGACCTCGGAGACCCCGACCCGCAGGCCACCATCTCTCGTCAGACCAGCACCGTCTGACGCCTCTCGAACCCGTTGACTGCGAAAAGAGACTCTGATGAAGAAGTTGATCAACGACCCGAACGACGTCGTCGTGGAGGCACTGCGCGGCATCGAAGCCGCTCACCCCGACCTGCGGGTCGACCACGACAGCAAGGTCATCTACCGCGGTGACGCGCCCAAGCAAGGCAAGGTGGGCCTCATCTCCGGTGGAGGGTCCGGGCATGAACCGCTGCACGGCGGATTCGTCGGCCTGGGCATGCTCGACGCGGCGTGTGCCGGTGAGATCTTCACCTCCCCGGTGCCGGGGCAGATCCTGGCCGCGACCAAGCTGGTTGACGGAGGGGCAGGGATCCTGCACGTCGTGAAGAACTACACCGGCGACGTGATGAACTTCGAGATGGCGGCAGAGATGGCGGCCGCGGAGACCGGAGCCCGCATCGTGTCGGTGGTCACCGACGACGACGTGGCGGTCCAGGACAGCACCTGGACCGCTGGGCGACGGGGAGTCGGCGTCACCGTCCTCCTGGAGAAGATCGCCGGAGCGGCGGCGGAGCAGGGTCGTGACCTCGACGAGGTCGCCCAGGTCGCGCGCACCGTCAACGAGAACGGTCGAAGCATGGGCCTTGCCCTCACCTCGTGCACGGTGCCGGCTGCAGGCCGCCCGACCTTCGACCTGGGCGACGACGAGATGGAGCTCGGTGTCGGCATCCACGGAGAACCCGGCCGGGCGCGGTTGCCGCTCGCCCCGGCGAGCGAGATCGCCGCCCTTTTGGTCGAGCCGATTCTGGCCGACCTGCCGTTCGCCAGGGGCAACCCCGTCATCGCGTTCGTCAACGGTCTCGGCGGCACCCCGCTCATCGAGCTCTACGTGATCTTCAACGAGGTCCAGAAGATCCTCGGCGGGCGCGGCGTGCCCATCGCCCGGTCGCTCGTCGGCTCCTACATCACCTCACTCGACATGGCCGGCGTCTCGATCACCCTGCTCAGGGTCGATGACGAGCTGCTCTCCCTCTGGGACGCTCCTGTCAACACCGCAGCATTGAGATGGGGCATCTGAGCATGAGCGACACCGTGACCACGGCGGTCTTCGAGCAATGGGTGCGCGGATTCGCACATCTCATCGCCACCAACCGCGAGCACCTGACCGAGCTCGACGCAGCGATCGGCGACGCCGACCACGGGTCGAACATGGACCGGGGCATGAAGGCCGCCGTGGCTGCGCTCGATGAAAGCCAGCCGCCGACGGCGGGCGCGCTGCTGACCAAGGTGGGGATGACGCTGGTCTCGACGGTAGGCGGGGCCAGCGGGCCTCTCTTCGGGACGTTCTTCATGAGGATGGGCGGCTCGCTGGGGCCCACCGCCGAAACGGTCTCGGCAGGCGACGTCGCAGCGGCGCTGCGAGCCGGTCTCGGAGGCATCGTCGATCGAGGTAAGGCCGCCCCCGGCGACAAGACGATGTATGACGCCCTGGCGCCTGCCGTCGATGCGCTGGAGGCAGCGCTCGCCGACCACGCCTCCCTGGCCACCGGGCTCAAGGCGGCCCGGGATGCCGCCGCTGCGGGTCGCGATGCCACCACACCCATGCTGGCGCGCAAAGGGCGGGCCAGCTACCTCGGGGAGCGCAGCGTGGGCCATCAGGATCCCGGGGCGGCGAGCGTGGCGCTGCTGCTCGAAGCTGCAGCCGATGCGGCCTCCTGAGCCGGCCCGCCATCGAACACTCACGTTCAGCACGAGCAGCAGCGGAGGGCAGTACCAATGACCGAGGGCACATCCGCCAACCCGCCCGCAACAGACACCGAGTGCCGTGTCGGCCTGGTCGTGGTCTCCCACAGCCGCGCGCTCGCCCTGGCGGCCGTGGCGCTGGCCGGGGAGATGCTCCATGGCCGCCCGGTGAAGATCGAAGTGGCGGCCGGCCTTGATGGAACGACCTTCGGCACCGACGCGGTCAGCATCATGCAGGCGATCGAACGGGCGGACGGCCCAGGCGGCGTCGTGGTCCTGATGGACCTCGGCAGCGCGGTACTCAGTGCCGAGCTGGCGCTCGACCTCCTTCAGGACACCTCCATCCGCGATCGTGTGACGCTGTCGCCGGCCCCCTTGGTCGAAGGCCTCATCGTTGCCGCTGTCGCCGCAGCGGGAGGCGCCAGCAGGGCGGAGGTCGCGGCTGAGGCGCGAAACGCGGTGATGGGTAAGGCAGCGCACCTGTCGCCCCCGGAGCCCGGGATCACGCCGGAACCCGGCGACGAGGCTGGAGCAGCCGTCGTCGGAGTGTTTCCAGTGGCCAACCCCCACGGCCTGCACGCCCGACCGGCCGCCCGACTCGTCAGCGAGGTGCGCGCCCTCGATGCGTCCGTCCAGCTGCGCAACCTCACCACCGGCGCCGGGCCTGTTCCTGCCGCCAGCCTGAGCCGAGTCGCAACGCTCACGGCGCTGCAGGGGCACGACGTCGAGGTTCGTGCCACCGGGCCGCAGGCCCAGGAGGCCGTCGAGCACGTCCTCGCGCTCGCCAGGCGACGGTTCGACGAACCCCCCGAGCAGGTCCCAGCACGACTCGCTCTGCCCCGACCCACCCCCCGTCGCAGCGGACCGCTGCCAGCCTCCCCAGGAATCGCCATCGGGCCGGTCCGCCGCCTTGCCGCAGCGCCCGTCGACCTGGACCAGCAACCCGCGGGGGAGCCGGCCGCGGAATGGCGGCGGGTCCTGGAGTCTGTGGCGGCCGTACGCCGCGAGATCGAGCACGTCCGGGTTCTCACCGAACGCGAAGTCGGGCCTGACCAGGCCAGCATCTTCGACGCGCACCTGTCCCTTCTCACCGACACCGAACTGCTCGGCGACGTCAAGGCCCGCATTCGTCCCGGCACTGGCGCGGTTGCCGCCTGGGCCGGCGCACTTGCCGACATCGAACGACAGTGGGCCGAGCTTCCCGACCCCTACCTCCGGGAGCGAGCAGCCGACGTCCACGCGGTGGGCGAACAGGTGCTGCAGGCTCTGACCGGCCAACCAGCACGCCAGATGACGGGACAGGGTGTTCTGGTTGCCAGCGACCTCACGCCCGCCGAGACCGCAGGCTTGGACCTCGCTCAGGTGACCGGAGTGGTCCTCGCCCAGGGGAGTGCCACCTCGCACGCGGCCATCCTGGCGCGGGCCCGCGACATCCCGGTCGTCGTCGCGGCCGGCCCCGAGGTACTGGGCATCCCCGAAGGCACGACGATCCTCCTGGACGGCGGGACCGGCGCGCTGCACCTCGATCCCGCGCCCGAGCTGATCGACGAGTACCAGCGCCGGGCCGCCGAGGCCGCGCAGCAACGTGTTCGGCAGGTTGCCCTTGCCGACCAGCCCGCGGTATCCCGTGACGGCACGCGCATCCTCGTCGCTGCCAACCTCGGATCCCTGAGCGACGCGCGGGCCGCGCTCTCGGCCGGGGCGGACGGCGCCGGCCTGGTGCGCACGGAGTTCCTCTTCCTCGACCGGACCGCCGCTCCCGACATCAACGAACAGCAGAACCAGTACGACTCCATCGCCGAGGCCATGGAGGGTCGGCGCATCACCCTGCGAACCCTCGACGTCGGCGGAGACAAGCCACTGCCATACCTGCCCATGCCACAGGAGGCCAACCCGTTCCTCGGCCAGCGCGGCATACGGCTGAGCCTGACGCACCGGGACCTGCTGCGCGATCAGATGGCCGCCATCTGCCACACGGCGCGGCACTCCCCGACCAGCATCATGCTCCCCATGGTCTCGACCCCCGACGAGATGATCGAGGCGAGACAGGTCCTCATCGAAGCTGCCGGACCATTGGGCCTGCCTTCCGGTCTGCACATCGGCACGATGATCGAGGTCCCCGCCGCTGCGCTCAAGATCGAGGCCTTCCTGCCGTACGTCGACTTCGTCAGCATCGGCACCAACGACCTGACCCAGTACACGCTCGCGGCAGAGCGCGGGAACGGCGCCGTCGCCGCCCTCTCAGACGCCCTCGACCCGGGCGTGCTCCGCCTGATCGACCACGTCTGTCGAGCAGCGAAGGGTCGAATCGACGTTGCTGTCTGTGGCGAGGCGGCTTCCGACGAACTAGCCATTCCGGTCCTGGTCGGGCTCGGCGTTCGAGAGCTCAGCGTCTCGCCTCCCGCGGTTCCCAGGGTCAAGGCGGCCATCCGTCAGCTCGACGTCGAGCAGTGCGCATCCCTGGCGCGGCAGGCACTGACGTTGCCGGGCGCCAACGAGGTCCGCAAGCTCGTCCTCGCCACCATGGCGGAGACGCAGGGCGACCCGGAAAGCGCAGATCCTGGCGCGATGTAGGGCTTCACTCATGAACCAGAACCGGGAAGGCCAAGGTTGAGCGGCATCCCGAAGCGACGGATGGTCAGGCGAGAGGGATCCAGCTCGGAGCGGGCACACCATTGCCGGTGAGGTTGTCGCACTTGACGAACTGGGTCCCCACCCGGGCGAGTGCGCAGGGGCGGTCGTCGGGAATGATCTGGACGACCTTCGGGCCCGGGTCCTGGCGGGCGCTGGCGGGGAGGGTTCCGGCGCCGAGGAGGCTGGTCATGACGATGGAGGTGGCGATCGTTGTGGCGATGGTGCGGCGAGTGGTGAACATGATCGGTTCCTTTGAGACTCGAGGGCGGTCGACCTGGGTGCCGGACCTCCCGTGGTCAGACCGTTCTGACACGAGGTGGTTCCAGCCCGGTGCTGGGGCGGTATCAGCGGGGTATCAGCACGATTGACCGCGGTCTCAGGCCGGAGGACTGTGAGGCGCATGGACATTGGCGTCCTCGGGCCACTCGTGGTGACCGGAGCGCTCGAAAACCTCCCTCGTGGCCTGCCGCCACGAGACAGGGTCGTGCTGGAAGCCCTGGCGGTGTGGCCGGGCGAGGAGCTGAGCCTGGAGGTGCTGGCCGACGCGCTGTGGGGTGACGCGCCACCGGAGTCATGGCCCAAGGTCGTGCAGGGGTGTGTGATGCGGCTGCGCAAGGCGTTGGGGGCCGAGGTCATCGAGACGACGCCACACGGATACCGTCTCGTCGTTCACGCTGACGGCCTCGATCACCGTCGCTTCGAGCGGCTGGTGGCACTCGCCGGGGAACACCTGGCCCGTGGTGAGCCGGAGCGGGTGGCCTTCCTCGCGGGTGAGGCGTTGGACCTCTGGCGCGGCCGACCACTGGCGGACCTCGAGGAGTGGGCACCTGGCCGCGCCTTCGCCGAGCGGCTGTCCGAGCTGCGCCTCGACGCAGAAGACCTGCAGACAGAGGCCGCCCTCCGGGTCGGGCGCCAGCGGGAGGTGCTCCAGAGCGCTCAGGCGCGGGTCGTCGATGCGCCGATGCGGGAACGCCGGTGGGCGCTCCTCGCGCTGGCGCAGTACCAGTCAGGGCGGCAGGGCGACGCACTGCAGACCCTGCGGCGTGCCCGGTCGATGCTCGGCACGGAGCTGGGGCTGGACCCGGGCCCCGAGCTGGTGCAGCTCGAGCAGGCCATCCTGCGGCAGGACCCCTCCCTGGTAGCGGCGACAGCCATGCCCGAGTCGAGCGTCACGTGTCCCTATCCCGGCCTTCTGCCCTACGAGCTGTGGGACAGCGAGGTGTTCTTTGGTCGGGACACCGACGTGACCTCCTGCCTGGCACGGCTGGACACGGCGGGCGTCCTGGCTGTGGTGGGCCCGTCCGGATCCGGGAAGTCGTCCCTCGTGCGCGCCGGGGTGGGGGCTGCGCTCCAGCGCGATGGCCGACGGGTGGTGGTGGTCACCCCTGGCGCCCATCCGCTCGACGCCCTCAGCGCGCTGCGGTCCAAGCGGGCCGTCCTCGTGGTGGACCAGTGCGAGGAGGCGCTCGCCTCAGACGGCGACGCCACGGAGCAGTCGGCGTTCTTCGACGCGCTGGTGCAGCACTGTGAGACGGGCGCCCTGGTCGTCGCCTTCAGAGCGGACCGGCTGGGCGGGCTATCTGAGCACCTCGAGCTGGCACGGCTCGTCGAGCGCGGCCTCTATGTGTTGGGAGGAATGGGAGTCGAGGACCTGCACAGCGCTGTCGAAGGCCCCGCCCGGCGGGCCGGCCTTCGGCTCGAACCCGGACTCGTGGACCTCGTGGTGCGGGAGGTCGAGGGCGAGCCGGGCGCGCTGCCCCTGCTGTCGCACGTGCTCCGCCAGACCTGGGAGCGCCGCGAGGGCAGCACGCTGACCGTGGGCGGCTACACGGCCTCTGGTGGGGTGCGCGAGGCGGTGGCGCAGTCCGCGGAGGCGGTCTACGAGCAGGTCGAGCCGGACCAGCGAGGCATGCTGCGAGATCTCATGCTCCGCCTGGTTTCCCCGAATCCTGACGGCGACCCGGTCAGGACGCGGATGGCCCGGCACCAGCTCGCCATCGACGAGCAGCACGAAGCGATCATCGAGCAGCTGGTGCGCGCCCGTCTGGTCAGCAGCGACGACGGTTCCCTCGAGATCGCTCATGAGGCGCTGGCGCGGGTGTGGCCACGGCTGCGCGCTTGGCTGGACGACGACGTCGAGGGCCAGCGGATTCTGCGTCACCTCGTCGTGACGGCGGAGACCTGGTCGTCGATGGGCAGACCCGATAGCGAGCTCTACCGAGGGGTCCGGCTCGACAGGGCGGTGGAGTGGCGCCGGGCCGCGGCACCCGACCTCACGGCGGCCGAACAGGAGTTCCTCGACTCATCGGAACGGACGGCCGAGCAAGAACGCAGGAACGCCGAAGCACAGATCCGGCTCGAGCGCCGCACGAACCGTCGCCTGCGGACGCTGCTTGCCGGTGTGGCCGCCCTCCTGGCGGTGGCCATCGTCGCCGGCTCCATAGCCGTGACAGCAGCGCAACGCGCCGACACCCAGGCCCTGGCCGCCGATGCCAGACGCGTCGGCGCCCAGGCTTTGGCCTCCGGGGAGGCAGACACCTCGCTCATGCTCGCGATGGCCGGCGTCGCGGCGTACGACTCCGTTGACACGCGCAGCAACCTCCTGGCCGAGGTCGACAGGCTGCCCGGCCTGCTGAGATCCGTGCACGCCGACGTCGGGGCGATCTTCACCGTCTCGACCAGTGCCGTGCACGGGCGCGTCGCCGTGGGGGCCCTTGATGCGGGAGTGGTCGTCTTCGACGGGACGACCCTGCGCGAGCTTGGTCGCAACCGGGTGGGGGGTGCCCTGGCCGCCGAGTACAGCCCGGACGGCACGCTGCTCGCGGTCTCCGCGGGCGACCTGACCAGCCAGCAACAGGGTGAGGGTCGCACCAACCCACTACCGGTTCGCCTGCTCGACGTGCAGGGGCGGCTGGCGCCGCGCCAGCCACGCGGCATACCGGCGGGTTTCTTCGCCTACGACCGGGCCAGCTTCAGCCCCGACGGACGCTGGCTGGCAGTCGCGCTCCGCAAGGACGAGCGGTGGCTCGTGGCGGTGTGGGACGCGCGCGCCCCCGACACGCCGGCAGCCCTGCTGACCATGCCCACATGGGTCAGGTTCGTCGGTGTCAGCAAGGACGGCAGGACGCTCTACACCGAGGGCACCGACTTCCGGATGTGGGACCTGCCCGCCGGGACGCTGCGCCACGCCGTGACCTTTGAGGAGCTCGGCTTCGCCGGACTCCCCGAAGACTTCAGGCTCAGCCCGGACGGCCGAACCATCGCCATCCCCCTGGGCATTGACGTGGCGCTCCTCGACACCGCCACGCTGCGGGTGCGCCAACGCGCTGTCACCAAGGGTCGCCCGGGCAATGTGAGCTTCTCCGCCGACGGCACCCGGCTGGCCAGCAGCGACGACGGATATGTCGTCTGGGACCTGAGCGGCCCTGAGCCCGCCGAGATGTTCCGCACCGACCGGTGGGGCACGATGGCACCGGCCCTGAGCCCTGACGGGCGGACGCTGTACACGGCCGGGATCAACGGCCGCGTCCTGGCGTGGGACGTCGAAGGCAGCCGGCGATTCCTGCCCGTGAGGCCGGGCCCTCCGCGGGACGAGCCGGACGGCCCCGCACGCGTGTCGGACGACGGCCAGGCGATCGCCTACTGGGGTGGCCAAAAGCTCCAGGCGCGCGACGTGGCGACCGGAAAGGTCGGCCCGCTGATCCGCCCGGGAACGACCGGGGGGCGGTGGGCGGACCTCGCCTGGTCACCCGACCACCAGCGCCTGGTGGGGGTCTATGGCGATGACCTCGTGCAGGTGTGGGATCCATGGACCGGCCGCAGGATCGCCAGGGCGAGCGTCGCCCCCGATGCCGTCAGCACCGCAGGCTTCACCAGGGACGGCAGGCTCCTCCTCGTCGGCACCGCAGGCGGGATGATCCACGTGTTGGACGCATCCACCCTGAAGCTGATCCGGTCGGCCGTCCCCGTGGGAGTCGGCGCGATCGTCTCCCTCGACGCCAGCCCGGACGGGCACACCGTCCTGGTCAACGGGAGGGACGGCCCCCGTTTCGTGGACTTCCGCTCCGGACGGGTGGATCCCACTCCACCACCCGCGTCCGGGATCTACTCACCGGACGGCCAGCGGATCGGCGCGACCAAGGGCGACCAGATCGGGTTGCTCGACGCGGAGTCTCGTGACTGGATCGCGCGACCGAGCGCCGCCCAGCCGTATGGCGGTCCGTACAGCGCCTTCTCCAGCGACGGAAGTGCGTTCGCCACCAGTGACCTCAAGAAGGTGGCCGTCTGGAACGGCCGCACCGGCGAGTTCATCGGTGCAGTTGCTGTTGCCGAGGCGGCCATGGGGTTCCTGAACCCGTCAACCCTGGTCATCGCAGGCGCCGACGGCTCGGTCAGGACGTGGGACCTCCGTGCCGAAACGTGGACAGCGAAGACGTGCCAGATGGCAGGACGCGGTCTCACGAAGGACGAATGGAACATCTTCCTCCCCGACCGTGCCTACCGGGACCCATGCCGAGCCAGGCGATGATGAGATTGCCTGCCGTTTCGAACGGGAAGGTGACATGACCGTTGAGCCGTCGAGAGACGCCGCACGCCACGTCCGGCGTGCTGCTCTCCTCCTTGCCCTGGCGAGCCTTCCGTCTGTGGTGGCAACAGCCCTAGAGCGTGGCTGGGTCCCGGAGTCCGGTATGACCCGATGGATGTTTGACAGCGACTTCGTCCTGCTCGGGATCTGCCTCACGCTTGGGCTGGCCATTGCCGCCTGGCGCTCTTCGCTGGCCGCCATGAATGCTCGCCCGGCCGGGAGCGTCGCTTCCCCGATGTCGTCAGTCGTGTTTCTCCTCTCGGTCCTGGTCACCATCGCCACGGCGCTCGTGGCCATCGGGTTACTCCTCCTGAACTAGGACCGGGGCCGCGGCGCCGGTCACACTTGCTGGGCCAAACCGACGACATGACCCTGAGGGTCGGCGATCAGCGCGAATGACACGCCGGGAACGCTGACCGGCTCCTGGACGACACGTCCGCCGAGGCGAGTCGCGTCGGCGATGGCGCTGGCCATGTCCTCGACGCCGACGAAGAACGTGACCAGGTCGCCGTCGCCCTGCAGCGGGCTGATCGCGGTGTACAGGGCGTCGGGCACGCCTGTCTCGACGAAGGTGTAGCCGGGGAAGGCGCCTTCGGTGGGGTAGGTCCACCCGAACAGCTCCCCGAAGAATGCTCGTGTTGCGTCGGGGTCGCTCGAACGGATCTCGGCGTGCACGATCGAATGACTCATGATGACCTCCGGCTCTGCGGGGCCACCGGGCGTGGCCTCCAACCAGATGACGTTCGAGCCCGGCCCGAATCGACAGTGGTCAGCGACCAGTTGCCCGAGCGACTGCGACGATTCCCGCTGCAGGCAATCGGCTCAGCGGGTGCCGGGCGGCGGCGTGAGGTCGTAGCGGGCGATCACGTCGTCCAGCCACGGCGCGCCCCCCATCTCAAGGCCGTGTCTCCGCGCGAGAGCTGCGATGACCTCGGGGTCTGGTGGGCCGTCGGCCGCGGCCTCGCCGACTCCCCAGAAGAAGTGCTCGAAGCCAGCCGGGCTGATCACCTCGATCATGCGAGCCGGGACCTTGCCCGCGTTCCACATCGTGTGGGTCTCGCCCCGGGGCTTCGTGATGTAGCCGCCCGGACCCAGGACCACCTCCCGGTCCCCAGAACGGAAGCCGATCTCGCCTTCGGTCACGATGGAGTACTCGTCCTCCTTGGTGTGCAGATGCGGCGGAACGCAGGCGCCGACGGGGAACGGGTGCTCGACGATCGACACGAGCCCGTTGGTCTGCTCGCCGAACAGCTTGAAGACCACCCCGATCGTGCCGAGGAAGGTCTCCTGTCCCTCGCCTGGCTGAAGGATCGTCAGTTCCGGTGCCTCGATGCTCATGCGCGGGCTCCTCATCATTACCGCGTACAGTGGTGTACTACGAAATCGTCGCGCTCACGAGAGTTGGTGTCAAGACTTTGACTGAACACACTAGTTCGGCGAAACAACGTGCGTATCGCAAGGTGAAGCGCGCCGAAGACGAGCAGCGAACTCGGGCCCGCATCGTCGACGCCGCCGAAGCCCTTCATGCCGAGGTGGGGCCGGCTCGTACCACCATCTCCGCGATCGCCGAGCGGGCCGACGTCACCCGGGCCACCGTGTACCGGCACTTCCCCGACGACGAGTCCCTGTTCCTGGCCTGTTCGGGGCAGTGGCTCTCTCGCCAGACGCTCCCAGACCCCGACGCGTGGGAAGTCGGTGGCGACCCCTTTGCCGTGCTGCACTCCGGCCTCACCGACATCTACCGCTACTTCCGCGACGGCGAGTCGATGCTCACCTCGGTCCATCGGGACGCGGCCGTCGTGCCAGCCAGGATCAAAGCGGCCCGGCTTGCCCGGGAAAGCGAATGGCTGGCGCGGCTGACCCGTGGGCTGCCCATGCGGCGGCGCAAGAGCGTGCAGGCGGCGGTCGCGCACGCCCTGTCGTTCGGCACCTGGCGATCGCTCTGCGTGGACCTAGGGCTGTCGAACGCCGCAGCGATCGACCTGATGGTCGCGATGACGGCTGCAGCAGCCAGTCCAGCTGATCAGGTGCGTGGCCGAATGGCGCGAGCCTGACGAGTACTTGCGCGCCCGAGACGACCCTGACCGATTCTTCGCCCAGAGCCGACCTACCGCGTCCCGTGATCGGGTGGTCAGGTCGCTCGCGACAGGGCGGTGGCGATCACCGCGGCTGTCTGTTGAGGCGCCTCGTCGGGCAGGAGGAACACCGAACCGGGGATCGTCACCAGGGTCACGTGGGCAGCCGCCTGGAGGGTGGCGCGCTCCGCCTCGGTGAGCCCCCCATCCCCTTTCTCGGCGTGGACGACCCACGCCGGTGTGTCCGATGCAGCCAGCCGGGTGGCGTAGTCGGTGTCCGCGGCGATGTAGTCCAGGTAGTCGCGGCATACACGGACCGAGTCCCGTGCGTTGTTCTGCCTGAGGTCCTCGACCAGCTCGCGACGGTGCTGCTCAGGCAGCTTGGCGGACCGGGCCATGAGGGGCAGGAGGCCAAGCATGCCGGCCATCGGCCAGCGGCCGACCCGCTGTGATGCCCGCACCACTGCGCGGAAGAACCACGCCTCGTCCTCAGTCGTCAGACTGATGCCGAGCAAGACGACCGGACCGCGGAAGTGACCCGACAGCAGCGCCTCCAGCGCGACCGTGGCGCCGTGCGAGAAACCCACGAGGACATCGCAACGGTGCAGCTCCGCCAGCTCGCCGGCCCGACGGGCCATGCCGGGGACGGATGGATCCTCGCCCAGCGGCGCGCCAGCCATACCCGGAAGGGTCGTGGCCACCAGGCGCACCCGCGACAGCGCCGGCTCAGCCATCACCAGGTCGAACGAGCGGGCCGCGTTCGCCCCGCCCGGCAGGAGCAGCACGGACTGGACCGCATCCTCGGGTCCCGAGGTCACGAGCTCCCAGGCTTCCCTCATCGCGCCTCCGCAACGATCGGCTCGTTCGCCAGACCGGTGTGCTGGCGGCGGCCCTTGTCCCTGTTGCTCAGGCGATCCCTGCGGTCGTCCTGTCCAGCGTATGCCGTGAGGCGGGCGGGCGCGTCGGGCAAAGTGGCTACGACCCGGGGACGAGCGCCGGTGCCTAGCGACACCGAGCCGCGGCGCGTCCTGGGGCGGGTCAGGGTGCGACGCGCCAGACGCTGGGGGCGGTCCCGTGGTCGCGCTTGAAGGCGCGGCTGAAGGCCTCCTCCGACTCGTACCCGACCCGCGGCGCGATCGCGGCGACCGGCAACGTCGTCGTGCGCAGGAGGTCCTCGGCCACGTGCATCCGCCAGCCGGTGAGGTAGCGGATAGGCGCCAGTCCGAGCGCTGCCCGGAATCGTTCGTCGAGGACGCTCGACGACGTGGTCGCCGCGCGGGCGAGGTCTGTCAGGGTCCACTTGCGGCCTGGGTCGCCGTGTATGGCGGCGAGCGCCGGTGCGACCACGGGGTCGCGTAGCGCGGCGAGCCAACCGCTGTCTGTGGCCGGCGCGTTGGCCAGGTGCAGCTTGAGCACCTCACGAAGCAGGAGCTGCGGTATGTCGGTCGGTGCCGCGATGCGGTCGTCGGCGACCTGGCTCGTCTGCTGGAGGACCAGGTCGCTGCTGGCCTTGACCCACGAACGGATCGGTCCCTCCGGCGGGGTCACGACGAACACGGGCGGGAAGACGCCCAAGCTCGGGTCGAACAACCGGTCGTCACAGGCGAGGAAGCCGCACACGAGCTCGCTGCGCGCCCCTCCGAGGCCGTGGACTATGTGCGGCAAGGCATTCCACGGCGGCGGGTCGATGAGCTGCATGACCGGGACGATCTCAGCCGTCTCCTGGCCACCCATCCGGTGCTGGTCGTTGTAGGGCAGCACGATCACGTCGCCCTCGTGGGCCCAGACCATGTGGGACCCGGCCTCGATCCAGCAGCTGCCGGAGACGACGACGTGGAAGATCACGATCTGCGCGGCGTCGGGGGCCAACACGGCGGCCAGGTCCTGCGACGCCATCGACTCGTAGGCCCAGGCCTCGGTGTACTCGCTGTGCAGGAAGATCGCGCCGGACAGCTTGACCCGTGCCAAGGCAGTCGCCAGGGCGGTGGATCGATCAGCTGCCGCGGCATCCCGGTCATGGTGGGGCCCAGCGCTCCTCATGAGACTGAGTCTGTCAGCAGGAAGCACGTGGAGACAGGAGACAGCGATGGCGCTCAACCCGGGTGCGGGGCTCTGATGGCCAGGGCCGATCGGTTCAACGCAACCGCATTCTCGCAGTGGGTCAACGGGCCGAGTGGCCTGGCGTTCCGGATGGCAGCCGGCGCGGCCTGGCTCCTCTTCGCCCTGGTCGCCCGCGATCACTGGTGGGGGATCCTGGCGGGAGCCTGGGGTCTTTTCCCCCTCACCGCAGGACTTTTCGACATCTGCTGGATCAGTTTGTTCCTCGGCGGGCCGCTGCAGGGGAGGGCCATCCGCGCCGGGCAGGCGGCGATCCGCGAGGTCAGACAGTAGGGACCTCCTAACCGGCGACGTGCTGGAAGCCGAGCGACACCAGGACACCGGTTGACGGGTTCGGTCCGGGCAGCGTGTGGGCGGTGACGTGGTCGACCTCGCCGGTGGAACGGCACGGTTGCCGCCGGGACGAGCCAGACCTGTGGATCGAATGACATTCCCAGTCTCCCGTCGTGGTGCCTCCCATCGGAACCATCCAGCATCCTCCGGCCCACGCAGTTGGGGCAGGCAAGAACCCTTGACAAGAATATTTGTCAAGGGGCACCATCGACACCATGCACGACGTCGAAGTCATCGAGAGCGCGGATGCAGCCGCGGCCGCGCTGGACCCGGTCCGGGCCCGGCTGCTCGGCGAGCTGGCCACCCCGGCCTCCGCCGCCGGCCTCGCCGCGAAGGTCGGCATCACCCGCCAGAAGGTCAACTACCACCTCAAGGCCCTCGAAGGGCACGGCTTGGTGACGCTGTCCGAGGAGCGCCACCACGGGGGCATCACCGAGCGCGTGTTGCAGGCTTCCGCAGCCTCGTATGTCGTGTCGCCGGCTGCCGTGTCCGCGTCAGCGGCTGACCCCGACGCCAACGACGACCACCTCTCGGCGGCATACCTCGTCGCGTTGGCCGGTCGGCTGGTGCGTGAGGTCGGCGCGCTGTCCCGCCGCGCGGGCGCCACCGGCAAGCGCCTGCCCACCCTCACGATCGACACGCAGATCGGTTTCCGGTCGGCCGCCGACCGCGCCGCGTTCGCCGACGACCTGACCGCCGCGGTGCTCGACCTGGCCGCCCGCTACCACCATGACGACGGGCGTCCGCACCGGCTCGTCGTCGCCGCCCACCCACTTCCCGAGGAGAGCTGATGAGCACCACCCCGAACGTCCCGTACCGCCTGGAGTTCAGCGTCGAGGTGCCAGGCACCCCGGAGCAGGTCTGGCAGGCCATCGCCACGGCGAAGGGCATGAGCGCCTGGTTCCTGCCGACCGAGCTGGAGGAGCGCGAGGGAGGCGCCCTGCACTTCGAGATGGGTCCCGAGATGGGCTCCGACGGCCACGTCACCGAGTGGGACCCGCCGCGCCGCATCGTCTACGAAGAGGACTGGGCCGCCCTCATGGGGCAGGACCCCGATGCCCTGAGCCCGCTGACCTCGGAGTTCCTCGTCGAGGCGCAGTCGGGTGGCACCTGCGTCGTGCGGGTCACCAGCAGCGGCTTCGGGACCGGCGCCGACTGGGAGGCGGAGTTCTGGGACGACATGGGCACGAGCTGGATGCCGTTCTTCGACAACCTGCGCCTCTACCTCTCGCACTTCCCCGGACAGGAGGCCACCCAGCTCGAGGTCAGCGCCTCCCACCCCGGTGATGCAGAGTCGGTCTGGTCGACCCTGCGCGAGGCGCTCGGGCTGGGCGCCGAGGGGTCGGCCGTCGAGGTGCGGGGAACCACCGGCACGGTCGAGCGCGTCGGCCAGCGGCAGACGCTGGTCCGGCTCACCGGACCCGTGCCGGGGATGCTCACCGCCTTCGCGCACGGTGCGGGCGAAGGGACCTCGACTGCGGGCGTGCGCGCCTACCTGTTCTCCGCGGACGCGGCCGGCTACGTGCAGCGAGAGCAGCCCGGCTGGCAGGCCTTCCTGCAAGGACTGTCCGTCCCGGCCTGACAGCTCCAGCGGAGGGTCCGCCAGCCGGTGAACCGTCGACGGCGGTCAAGGCGAACAAGGAGGGATAGGCCTCCGCCTCGCTCTGACGAACGAGGCGGAGGCGCCGGAGTCCAGGTCTACGTCTGTCCAGGTTTACGTCCGTCTCGGGTTTACGGCTCCCCGCCGCCGCCGGCCAGGAAGCCGGTGTGACCGTTGCAGGAGTCGCCGGGCTGGAAGCCGGACGCCTTCAGGTCCTGCACGGTGGCGCCGTTGGCACGCTCGACCTGCTGGACGTGACCCCAGTTCTGGGGCGGTGCTCCGCCGGGTCCGGGGAAGCCGGCGCCGTCGCCGTCCTCCAGTCCGGAGAAGGCACAGATGGAGTTGGCGTGGGCCGACCCGAGGCCCTCGCCGCCAGGTGGCTTGCCGTTGCCGGTGATCTCACCGGCACTTGCGGCGGACATGCCGAGAAGTACGAGCGCACCGGCTGCCGCCGGGACGATGACCAGACGAGTGAGGCGCATGGTGCTCCTTCATAGACGGACGACCACCCTGCCCAGCGCAGGGCGTCACTCGACGCTAGAACCGGCCAGCCGCAGACCGCCTCCACCGGCACGGTGACTCCGCCTAGAACATCTGCGGTGATCGATGATCCAAATCGGGGCAATCGGACGCGGTCGGCGCATATTCGCTTGCCTGCGGGCGATCGGCGTTGGACCCTCGGCGCATGACCACCCCTGCGTTCAACCCGCCCTACGACCAGCTGCTCGCCACCGCCGAACGGGTGGCAGCGGAGCGCCCGGAGGTCGACCTCGACATGGCGCGGGAGGTGTTCGAGGAGGCGGCGACCCTGCTGTACAACGGCCTTGCCCTCGAAGGCCTGGACGACCACGACGCCCACCTGGTCGTCGCGGGCCTGTGTGACGACCTCGTGTCCGGCGACCCCAGCGCAGCCGTGCGTCGGCGTCCGCAGGCGGTGCTGGCCGACCCCGGTGAGGTGCACGACCCGAGGAGCGTCGCCGCGGCATACGAGATCAGCGCACGGATCCTGCAGCTCTAGGCGACTCGCGCGCCACGCCCACCCAGGCGCTGGGGCGGGCTAGCGACGGGCGAGGGCGCCGGCGAAGGACGCGGCGGGCTCCAGCGACGGCAGCAGCGCGGCCTGGTAGGCGTGGTAGACGTCTGGCTTGCCGGACCAGACCGTCGCTGCGGGTCGGTTCGACGGGTCCAGCTCGTGCCGCCAGGAGCCGGCCTCGCGGTCGATGAAGTACCGCTCCGCCTGACCCCACCACGCGGCATACCAGTCGTCGTAGGACGGGTCATCCACGGCACGCCCCAGGGCCCAGGCCGCGCCGATCCCCTCGGCGAGCACCCAGTGCAGGCGGTTGCGCACGACCGGCTGCGCGTCGAAGTCGGTGGTGTAGACGAACCCGTCCTCGCCGTCGGCGTGCCACCCGATGCCGACCGCGGTGTCGAACAGTGACACCGCGTCGTCGAGCAGCCACGGGGGAGCGGCGACCCCGAGGGCGGTGCGCAGGTGCAGCGCCAGGCGCGACCACTCGAGCAGGTGGCCGATGGTGACGCCGTAGGGCCGGAACTGGTCGGCCGGGTGGTCGCGGTTGTAGTCGGGCAGCGGCAGCCAGTCGGCGGTGAAGTGCTCGGGGAGCCGCCAGTCGTTGGCGCGCGCGAACCCGTGCACGACGTGCTCGACGATCCGGGCGGCCTGGCCTCGCGGCACGGGGTCACCGGTCACCTCGTGGACGGCCAGCAGCGCCTCGACCGTGTGCATGTTGGCGTTGGCGCCCCGGTAGTCCTCCGGGGTGCGCCACTCACGGTCCCAGCTCTCGACGGCCAGTCCGTCGGTCTCGCTCCAGAAGTGCGTCGCGAAGACGTCGCGGGCGTCGTCGAGCAGCGCCTGGCCGTCCGGGTGCCCCGCGGCCGTGGCGCTCGCCGCGGCCAGCAGCACGAAGGCGTGGGCGTAGCACTCCTTGGAGCCCGAGACCGGCTCGTGCGTCGCTGGGTCGACGGCGCTGAACCAGCCGCCGTGCTCGGTGTCGCGCAGCACCTCGCGCAGCGCGCGAACCCCATGGTCGAGCGCCGCCTGGGCCTCGGTGTTGCCCTGCAGCACCTCGAGCGCGGCGACATGGGTCATCCGGCAGGTGAGCCAGGCGTGCACCGGCCGGTCGAGGTCTGGCGTGCCGTGGTCGTCGAGCCACGCGAAGCCGCCCGCCGGGTGCACCGACCCGCGCGCGAAGCTCCACAGCCGCTGGCGCTCACCCGCCAGCCAGGTCTCGTCGGGCGTGAACGGCGAGGGCACGGACGACATGTGTGGATCGTATGCCGCGTGGCGGCGGCCCTGCCCGGTGCCGGGTCGGTGCGGCTGCACGCACTAGGGTTTGGGGCGTGCTCAGGACGACGGCGGCGGTGGTCGCAGGCAAGGCGGCGAGGGCTGCCTCGCGGCTGCGCGGGGGCGGCTCCGCGCTCCCCGGTCTGGTCGCCGAGCGCGTGGATCCCGGGTTCCTCGCCCACGCCCTGGCCGATGTGCCGGGCGGGATCGTGGTCGTCACGGGCACGAACGGCAAGACCACGACCACGAAGATGCTGGTGGCGGTGCTGCGGGCGCACGGACGGACGGTCTTCACCAACCCGACCGGCTCCAACTTCACCCGCGGGGTGATCTCGTCGATGCTGGGCGAGCTGCCCCTGCGCGGTCGCCTCACGGCCGACCTGGCGGTGCTCGAGCTCGATGAGGCGCACGCGCTCAAGTTCGCCGCAGCGGTGCGGCCCACGCACGCCCTGCTGCTCAACGTCGCCCGCGACCAGCTCGACCGGTTCGCCGAGATCGACCACACCGCCCAGCTGCTCGCCTCGCTCGCCGAGCAGGCGACGACGGGCGTGGTGCTCAACCTCGACGACTCCTTCGTCTCCCGGATCCGCGACCGGGTCGGCGCTGGCGTGGAGGTCCGCTACTTCGGTGTCGACGCGTCGATCGCCGACCGGCTGCCTGAGCTCCAGGAGCAGGACGTGCGGTTTGACGACGACTTCGTCGCGCCGGTCGCAGGACCCCAGGACGGCCTGCTCAAGCCCAGCGACGAGCGCACCTTCGAGGTGCTGTTCGGTGGCGGTGGCGGCGACGGCGACGGCGACGGTGACGGCGACGGTGGCGCGGGCTCCGGCACGGTCGGCCCGTTGGAGCTCCAACAGCGCGGGCTGGCCGCGATGATCAACGCCACCGCGGCGACTGCCACGGCCCGGATGCTGCTCGGTGACGCGTTCGACCCGACCGCAGCGGCGAGCGCCCTACGGGCCGTGACGCCGCCGTTCGGGCGCGGCGAGGTGGTCATGGTCGACGGCCAGCCGCTGGAGCTCGTTCTCGTCAAGAACCCCGCCGGGTTCACGGTGGCCCTCGGCACCTACGGCACGACCCCCGTCGCCACGATGATCGCCCTCAACGACAACTACGCGGACGGGCGAGACGTGTCGTGGCTCTACGACGTCAGCTTCGACTCCCTGCGCGAGCGCGGCGTCACGACGACGAGTGGGGTCCGGGGCTACGACATGGCGCTGCGGCTCCAGTACGACGACGTCCCGGTGGCGGGGGTGCAGCCCGACCTCGACCAGGCCCTCGACGCCTTCCTCGCCCAGCACCCCGACGAGCCCAAGCGGATCTTCTGCACCTACACCGCGATGATGGCGCTGCGACGCACGCTCGCCGCCCGCTACGACCTGCCCGACATCGGCGAGGAGGCGTCATGAGCCAGCCCGGCGGCATACCCGACGTCGCGATCCCCGGCGAGCCCGCAGGATCGGCGGTCGTCCCTGACGCCGACCGCGCCGGCAAGGGGGTCATCCACGTGGTGCACCTCTACCCGCGTGAGATGAGCATCTACGGGGACCTCGGCAACACCCGCACCCTCGCGGCCCGGATCCGCCGCCACGGCTACAGCCCCGTCGTCCACCAGCACCACCCCGGCGGTGAGTTCCCCGAGCAGGCCCACCTCGTCGTCGGCGGCGGCGGCCAGGACTCCGGCCAGGTGCGGGTCGAGGCCGACCTCGAGCAGATCGCCGACCGGCTGCGCGCCCTGGCTGACGGCGGCACGCCGATGCTGATGATCTGCGGGATGTACCAGCTGCTCGGCAACGCGTTCATCACCGTCGACGGCAAGCGGCTGCCGGGTCTTGGCATCCTCGATGTGACCACCCAGGGCAACGCCAAGCGGATGATCGGGCCGGTGGTGCTCTCGACCGACTTCGGCGACGTCGTGGGCTACGAGAACCACTCCGGCTCGACCACGCTCGGTGACGGGCAGGCGCCGTTCGGGCGGGTGCGGTCGGGATTCGGCAACAACGGCACCGACGGCACGGAGGGCGCCCGCACGGGCAACGTCTTCGGGTCCTACCTGCACGGCCCGATCCTGCCGGCCAACCCCCGCCTCGCCGACGCGCTGATCGGGCTCGCGGCAGAGCAGGCCACCGGTAGGCCGTTCGAGCCCGCCCCCCAGGACGACGCCATCGCCGACGAGGCCCGTTCGCGCCAGGTCCGCCGCCTCGTCAGGCGCTGAGCAGCAGCGCCGCGTAGCGACTCTCCAGCGCGCTGGAGGTGGGCCCCGCACGGACCCGCGAAGGCAGCACGGGTGGAGCCGACGAGTCGTAACAGTGACCGGTGGGTGTTGTCGTGCGCACCGTGTGCCCGGGTCCGGCCCGGACCGTTCGAGCCCGCCAGCCGGGCGCCTCCTTGGCGTAGTTGCAGGCCTCGCAGAGGCCCTGCCCGTTGGCCGTGGTCGTGGCACCGTCGGCGCGGCTGGCGATGACGTGGTCGATGTGCCTGATAGGCGCGTCGCACCAGGGCGTACGGCAGGTCTGGTCCCGCAGCAGGATGAAGCGCCGCATCGGGCCCGTGAACCGTCGACCTGGTGCGCTGACGGCGGTGCCCGGGAGGTCGGGCGCACTCGGCCAGCCCAGCTGGCCGACGAGGCCGGCGCCGGCACCACGGTCCGGAAAGGGCTCTGGGCGTGGCGAGATGCGCTCCAGGTCGGCCCCGTCGGCGGTGGCGAGGGCCCTGCGCATCGTCACGCGGGCACCGTCGCGCCTGGCGTGGGACACGAGGTCGCGTGCCGTCTGCGCCGGCAGCACGTGCCCGCCCAGCAGAGCCGGCTCGTTGCCGGCTGAGGCAGGCATCACCAGCTGGACCTCGATGGGGACCGCGGCCGCAGTCGCCTGGCCCGTGACGCGTTCGACGAGGGTGTCGGCCATCACTTGGCCACGACCGCGTGCGTCACCCTCGGCTCGGGCGGATCCGGCGGCCCGCTCCAACGCGGCGAGGACCGCGACGCCCTGGGCGACGGGCAGCAGTGCGGTGAGGTGGGTCATCGTGTCTGGAGCCGGGCGCAGGCTGACGCGACGCTCGCGGTGTGCCCGGCCGGCCCGCTCGGCCATCGCCGCCGCGTCGAGCTGACACGCGAGCGCCTTGGCCCTGGCCTCGACCTGACGGTCGCCGAGACGCGGCAGGTCGGCGGCAAGGGCCGCGTCGACGGTGGCGCGGTCCGCGGGACTCAGGCACGCGGTCTCGCGGCAGACGATGGTGGCCCGCCACTCGCTGACCGATCCCGCCTCGAGGTGCCTCATGGTGTGCGGAAGCTCGCGGACCAAGGCCTCGGCAAGGCCGAGGTGCCGGGAGCCACGAGCCGGAGAGTCCTTGCGCGCCAACGCAACCTGCGCCCCGATGCCTCTGCCGCGCTCGCGAGCCGGCAGGCCCGAGACCGCCTGCGACTCGCGCTGGGCCGCGGCGAACGCCGCTGTCACCCGCGCCTGGGCGCCCGCCGCGGCAGCCTTGATCGACTCCAACAGGCCGATCTGGTCGATGCGCTCCGCGTCGTCCACGGCGGTGTCGAGGAAGGGCAGGCGCGCCAGGACCTCGCGCAGGTCGTGGGTGGTCAAGGCAGACGGCACAGCTCGCCGGTCGGCCACCAACGCTGCTGTCATCGCACGCCCCCCGACGTCTCTCGATCCCCTGCGAGCACCCTCTTCGGAGTGCTGTGCCAATCATGGCAGGAGGGTCTGACAGCCGAAGGCCTCAGGTGAAGGTGGGGCCGGCGTCGAGCCGGAGCTTCAGCAGGCCGTCGAGCGCGATCGACTCGCCGTCCCGGGCGCCGGCGCCGACCTGGAGCGGGGGAGGGCTCGGCTCGAGCGCCACAGTGCGCCAGCGCCCGAGTCGTTGCGGTGCGGTGACGAGCACGTAGTAGCCGCCGTCGGTCCCCACGCCGATCGAGAGGTCTCGCCGCAGGTACCAGCCCTGCACCCCGGTGCGGTAGCGCCCGCTCCCGGACCACGGCTTGGCGGTCAGCTCCTCGGTGGGAAAGCCCGCCTCGCGGGCGCTCGCCACGAACGCGTCGACGAGCACCTGGGCCTTGGCCGACTCACGTTCGCGCCGCTTGCGGTCCGCGTCGACGTGGTATGCCGCGCGCTCGGCACGCTCGGCCTTCTCCCGTTCGACGTCCTCCGGGTCAGCCATCGAGGGGCTCCTCTACCGGCGCCGCGGTCTGCTCGACCGGCGCCTTCTTGGGGCTCATCGACCACGCCAGCCAGCCGAGTGCGCCGAGGGGGATCTCCATGAAGTGCGTGAAGAGGGAGAACAACACGACGGTAGCGGCGGCCTCGGCGCTAGCGGCACCCCACCCGACCAGCGCCACGGTCGTCGCGGCCTCGGTGACGCCCAGTCCGCCGGGGGTCACCCCGACCGCGGTGAGCAGCCGGCCGATCGCGTAGGCCGCGAACAGCTGGCCGTAGGGCAGGTCGACTCCGGTGGTGTGCGCACAGAGCAGGAAGAGCAGGTAGTAGACCCCGAAGAAGCCGAGCAGTCCCAAGGTCATGCTGAGCCAGCCGGTGCGGACGACGTCGTTGATGCGGGCGCGCAGGTCGACGACGAGGCTGCGCACGCCCATGCTGCGTCGCTTCCACAGGCGCCCGATGACCTTGTCGATGCCCTGACCGATCGCCACGGCAGCCCGCTCCGACGCGAGGATGGAGACGAAGACGATGAGGATGACCGACCCGCTGATCGCCCCCGCGACAGCGAGGTCCTCCAGCTTGGTGGGGACGTCCTGGTCGTTGCCGGCGAGCAGCCCGAGGATGGCCAGGACCGGGAGGGCGATCCGGGCCAGGACGTTCCAGACGCCGGTGACGATCGCCGAGGTCGAGATGTCGCGCCGCGAGAAACCCCACGAGCGGCAGATCGTGTAGGTCGCGGCCAGCCCGGCGGCCCCACCACCGGGCAGGAGGTTGCCCACCGACGACCCCGCGACGTTGACGATCAGCGCCTGCCAGTGCCGCAGCCCCTTCATCGACCCGGTGAGGGTGAACGTGTAGCAGTAGAGCCCCACGACGACCCCGCCGAGCAGCAGCACCGCTGTGCCGGTGGGGACCTGGGTGAGGACGTCCCAGATCTTCGACCACGAGGTCTTGGCGAAGTGCGGCACACCCCAGCCCAGCAGGAAGGCCGCCAGGCCGAGCCCCAAGACCCCCTGCACGACGGTCCGCACTCGAGAGCGCGGCGGGCGGGTGCCGGGACCGTCCGCGGGGCCGTCGGTGGCCTCGATGGTGCTCACGACAACCCCTCGAAGACGTCGTGCGAGACCTGAAGGCCCGCCGGACGCGCGCGGTCCACGAACCACTCGCGCCCGAACACCAGGTCGTAGAGCGGCCTGGGGATCCTCAGGAACGCCGCGAGCGTGCGGTCGGCCCCGTCCTCCGCACTCGCCTGGGAGGCGTGCGCGCGCATGGAAGCCCGCTTCGCGGCGGCATACCGACGCACGTCGATGCGGTGGGTGATCTCGGACCGCGCGCTGAACGCCCGGCTGAACGCCTCGCGGTCGAACTCGGGCGGGAAGCGGTAGACCTTCGCGGCCAGGTCCACGGCGCGCGCGATGGTGTCGCGCGGGACCGTTGCCTCCAGCACGCGCGGCGTCCCCGCGAGGTATGCCGCCCGCGCACCGACCTCGTGTACGCGGACGTGGTCGCGGTGTCCGTAGCCGCCGTTGCGGTCGTAGCTGAGCAGGACGTCGGCGCCCTCTTCTCGCAGGACCTCGGCCAGCCGCTCGGCCGCCTCGTCGAGAGGGGCGCGCACGAAGCGGAGGCGGTCCGGGGGGTCGGGGAAGAGCTCGGGGCCCAGGCCGCTGTCGGCGTAGCCGAGGTAGACGACGCGGTCCACGCCCAGGGCCGAGGCCGAGCGCCGCAGCTCCTCGAGCCGGCGCGCGCCGAGCCCGCCGTCGGCCGCGAAGGCGTCGGAGGCGAGCCCGAGGGCGCCGTCGGTGGCCACCACCACGACCACGCGATGGCCCTCGGCGGCCGCACGCGCCAGCGTGCCCGAGGTCAGCAGGGCCTCGTCATCGGGGTGGGCGTGGAAGGCCACGAGCGTGTGGGTCATCACCGGCCATCCTGTCGCATGGCAGGCTCTTGCCTGTGAAGGTGGCCCTGCTGACGGACTGTTACCTGCCCAGGCTGGGCGGGATCGAGGTCCAGACGCATGACCTCGCGGCCCAGCTGCAGGCGCGCGGCCACGAGGTCGAGGTCTTCACCGCCACGCTCGGGGAGCGGGGGGAGCGGCACGGTTTCGTCGAGGACGTCGACGGAGTCCCGGTCCACCGGATGGCCATCCAGCTCCCGTGGCAGCTGCCCGTCAACCCGTTCGCGCCGCCCGAGGTGCGGCGACGGCTCACGGCCGGTGGGTTCGACGTGGCGCACGTGCACATGGGCGTCGTGAGTCCCTTCGCCACCGACCTGGCGGGCGTCGCCCTCGGGCTCGGGCTGCCCACGGCGATCACCTGGCACTGCCTCATGGAGCGCTCGCAGCCCGTCTTCCGAGCGCTCGGCCACGCGCGTCGGTGGGGTGCCCGGGGCGCTGCGCTGTCGGCCGTGTCCGGGGTGGCGGCGACCTCGGTGCAGTCGGTCGTCGGGCGCGGCACCGAGGTGCGGGTCTTCCCCAACGGCATCGACACCGCGCTCTGGCGACCGCCGCCGCGAGCGGCACGGGAGCAGCGCGCCCCGGTCGAGGTCGTGGCCGCCATGCGCTTCGCCGCCCGCAAACGCCCCCTGGCGGTGCTGGAGGTCGCCGCGCGGGCGCGCGACCTCTCCGGTGGCGACCGGCCGATGCGGCTCACGGTGTTCGGGGAGGGCCCGGAGCGGAGCAGGCTCGAGCGGTTCGCCGAGCGGCACGACATGACCGACTGGGTGTCGCTCCCGGGACGCGTCGGGCGCGACGCGCTGCGGGAGCGCTACTGGGACAGCGACATCTACCTCACTCCTGCCCGGCTCGAGGCGTTCGGGATCGCCGCACTGGAGGCTCGCACGGCCGGACTGCCGGTCGTCGCCCGGCTCGACACCGGGGTGGGGGACTTCGTCGTCGACGGCGTCAACGGCCTCCTCGGCGCGGACGACGAGGCGCTCGCGCAGGGGCTGGCTCGACTCCTCACCGACCCCCCGCTGCGGCTGGCCATCGCCGGGCACAACCGCGACGTCGGTCCCGCCCAGGACTGGCCCTCGGTCGCGGCGTTGGCGGAGGACGAGTACCGCAGAGCGGGCGCGTCGTGACCGAATCCGTTGGCCCCCAGAATTCCCTTGAACCACAAGGCGATCCGATCGTCGTGCGTGCTGACGCAGCCCCCGGGCGGCGGGTGGCCGAGTTCGTCCTCGCCCACGGCGCCGACCCTGTGCGCGAGCTGGCCCGGCTCGGGTGGTCGCGTCCGCACCTCGGCGACGCGCACCGCGCCGAGGACGGCTCCTTGGTCCTGCACTACACCGTGGCGCCGGCGTCCGCGGTCGTGACGGCGCAGGCACCGGTGCCCACCGACCCCGGTCTCGTGCTCGCACCCGGGGAGGAGGCGAGCCCCTACCAGCGCACCGCGGCATACGGCGTCGTCACGAGCGCACGCGGCGTGCTGCTCACCGAGCTGTCCGAGCTGACCTCCGCCCCCGGTCGGTGGACCCTTCCCGGTGGTGGGCTGGACCCGGGTGAGGAACCGGTGGCCGGCTTGCACCGCGAGGTCTGGGAGGAGAGCGGTCAGCTGGTCGAGTCGGTCCGCCTGCTCGAGGCGCACACCTCGCACTGGATCGGGCGGGCGCCCAGCGGTCGCCTCGAGGACTTCCACGCCGTCCGGATCGTGTATGCCGCGTGGTGCCCTGAGCCGTCCGAGCCGGTCGTCCACGACGTGGGCGGCTCCACCGCCGCCGTGCGTTGGGTGGCTCGCGACGAGCTGGAGCGGTACCACCTCAGCCGGTCCTTCGCCCCGCACATGCGACGCTGGCTCGGAGCCTGAGCGGCTCCGAGCCAGTGACGACCGGCGCGGGTCAGCTGGTCTTGCTGGTGCGGCGCGAGGTGAGCAGGCCGACCAGGCCGAAGAGCACCAGCACGGCGCCGGTGAGGATGATGCCGAGGGGGCCGACGTTGCCCCAGTCGACGGTGAGCTGGCCCAGCTCCTGGGCCAGGATGATCCCGGCCACGGCCAGGCAGACCAGTCCCAGCACGATGGCCGGGGCGTGCGGTCCGCTCGGGCGCTCCGGCAGGACCGGAGTGGTGGCGGGCTCCTCGACCCCGATAGCGCGGTTCGAGTCGGTGGTGTCGAGCTGCTCGGTCCGGTCGAACTGCTCCGTGGTGTCGCTGTGCACGGTCTGCTCCAACTGTTTCGTGTCGTCGGCGGTCGTGTCGTCGGCGGTGTCGTCCGCCGTGGTGGCGAACGTCGTGTCGTCCTGCGGGTCGTTGCGCTCGTCGTCGTTGCGGGGTGCGTCGGGGTTGGTCATGGGACTCACTCCTTGCCGATCAGGATCTGGCCGAGGCCGACGTGGGCGTCGACGACGACGTCGGGCGTGCCGGTGCCGAAGGTCTCGACCGTGCTGATGTTGCGGCCGTCGCGGCCGTCGAGCTGGATCGGGTCGCCGTCACCGTCGACCCCGAACGGGGCGACGGGGCCGAGGTCGGCCGTGCCGATCCGCGAGATGTCGCCGGCGCCGACCGAGCTGCGCACCTCGACCGTGAGGTTCTCCGGGATGTAGATCCTGAGCTCACCGATCCCGACGCGGGCCTCGATCTCCCGGGCCGTGCCCGGGTTGTCGGGGGCGTTGGCGAGGTCCAGCTCGGCCGACCCGATGCTGAGCCGGTAGCGCTCGGTGGTGTCGGTGGAGGACGGACGCCAGGTGCGCTCGCCGATCCCTCCGCCGAAGGTCACGTCGGGCACGACGGACGCGGTCCAGGTGACCAGGGCCAGCACGATCGCCAGGAAGCCGGTGAACCCGGCGCGCCGACCGAGCAGGCCGAGCACGAGGGTGCCGAGGCCGAGGACGCCGAGGGCCGCGGCCAGCGCCACCGTCTCGTCACTGCCCGGCCAGTTGGCCGCGTCGTGGATCGAGAGCGTCGCGCCATAGGCCGCCAGGGCCAGGCCGCCGACGAGCAGGGTGGCGACGAAGCCTCCGCTGCGGCGACGGGGGACCTTCGGGGGCCTGGGCCGAGGCGCGACCGGGGTGGGTGGCGGGCCGTAGACCCCGCCCGGGGGTGTGGCCACGGGAGCTGTGGCTCCGGGGGCGGGGGCGTACGTGGTGGTGGACACGGCGGCATACTCCTGCGTCGGGGAGTCGGTGGACTCGGGAACGGGGCTCGTCTGTCCGGGGTGGGCGGGCGAGGCGGCGGGTGCGGTGACACCGGGCTGCGCGGCATACGGAGCTGGTGCGGCGGCGTAGGGAGCGGGTGGGGCGTACGGCGACGCGTACGAGGCCGGCGGGGGACCGTAGGCGCTCTGGCCGGCCCGGGCCTTGCGACCGTCGCGGTTGCGCGTGACCAGCCACACCACGAGGCCGACGGGGACGACCACCCACCAGATCCAGCCGATCCCGGACGCGTCGCCCGTCAGGCCGTTGGCGCCGATGAGCGACAGCCCGATCACGACGAGCAGGATGATGCCGAGCACGTCACCGTCGCGCAGCGCCTTCTCGGCGATGATCTCCTCGCGGTTGTTGGGCAGGAACGCCCACGCGATGAGGTAGACGGTGATGCCGACGCCGCCGAGCACGACCAGGAGCACCAGGACCGCGCGGATCACGATCGGGTCGACACCCAGGCGGGTGGCGATGCCGGAGCACACGCCTGCGAGCCACTTGTCGTCGCCGTCGCGGCGCAGGTCCACGGAGCGGATCCAGCCGAAGAAGCGGTCGAGCCCGTTGACGTGGCCGTCGGCGTTGGTCTGGTTGGTCGGGCCTGCGGTCGGCCCAGGGTTCTGCGTCATGTCATCCATGGTGTCCGTGGCGGGAGGTCGCTGCCATGAGGGTCGACCCTGAACCGACCCTGAAGGGTGCCGAGTCCACCCTGAATACGTTCGGTATCCACGCGTTCGTGCGTCAGGATGAGGTCATGCCGACTCCCTACGAGCGGCCCGTCCCCCCAGCGGAGGCGAGGGCCGCAGAACGCCGCGCCGCGCGTCCGCAGCTGACCCGCCCCGCCGAGGGCAAGGTCATCGCGGGGGTCGCGATCGGGCTGGCCCACCACCTGGGCTGGCCGGTGCGGTGGATCCGGTTGGCGTTCGTGCTGATCTCGATCCCCACCGGTGCGGGCCTGGTCGCCTACGTCTTCCTCTGGGCGCTCACGCCGCAGTCGCGCGGCGGGGTGGTCGGTCGGGGTCGTCGCGCGGTCGACCCGGCCGATCCCGACGCCGTGGCCAAGGCCGGGGTCATGGCCGAGCCGGTCACCGGCGCCGGCGAGCGCGACGCGACCCGGGTGCTGCTGGTCGGTGGGCTGATGCTCGGCATCGGGCTCGTCGTCGTCGCCCAGAACGCCGGGCTGAACGCGCGCCTCGGCATCCTCGTGCCCCTCCTAGTCGTGGCTGCCGGCGCGGTCCTCGCGTGGTCTCAGCTCGACGACTCCCAACGTGGTCGCTGGCTCGGATCCGAAACAGGCACAAGGCGATTCAGCGTGGCGCGCCTTGCCTTCGGTGGCGTGCTGGCGCTCACGGGCCTGGTCATCATGGCCACCCGCGGTCGGTCGCTCGCCGCGATCTGGGACATCGGCGCTGCCGTGCTCGCCGTCCTCGCGGGCGTCGCCCTGATCGCCGCCCCGTGGGCGCTGCGCTTCTGGTCGGACCTGCGTCACGAGCAGGCCGAGCTGGCCAGGGCGACCGAGCGCGCCGACATCGCCGCCCACCTGCACGACTCGGTGCTGCAGACGCTGGCCCTGATCCAGCGCAAGGCCGGCGACGCGGGTGCCGTGACCCAGCTGGCCCGCGCCCAGGAGCGCGAGCTGCGCTCGTGGCTGTATGCCGGCCCCGCCGACTCCGACGCGTCGCTCGCCACCGCGGTGGTCGAGGCGGCGCACGAGGTCGAGGACCTGCACGGCACCCCCATCGAGGTGGTGTCGACGGGTGACCGTCCGCTCGACGACGGTGGACAGGCCCTCGTGCGGGCCGTGCGGGAGTCCCTGCTCAACGCCGTCCGCCACGGCGCCCCGCCGGTGTCGCTCTACCTCGAGGTCGGCCCGTCGGGGGTCGAGGCCTTCGTGCGCGACCACGGTCCGGGCTTCGAGGTCGGCGAGATCCCGGAGGACCGGCTCGGCGTCCGCCAGTCGATCCTGGGCCGGATGGAGCGCCACGGCGGTGCTGCCAAGGTCCGTCGGCTCGAGCACGGCACCGAGGTCAGCCTCACCCTGCCCCCCGACCTGCGCCCGGCTCAACCCGTGCCTGACACCGACCAGCCGACGAACGTCCAGCCTGCAGTGGAGGAAACCCGTGAACACGCCTGAGAAGAAGCCCGTCGAGGTCGTCCTCGTCGACGACCACCGCATGTTCCGGTCGGGGGTCAGGGCCGAGCTCGGGCAGGCGGTGACGATCGTCGGTGAGGCACCCGACGTCGACGCGGCGATCGCCGTGATCCGGCAGGTCAAGCCGCCGGTCGTGCTGCTCGACGTCCACCTGCCCGGGGGCAACGGGAACGGTGGCATCGACGTCATCCACGGCTGCAAGGGCCTGGAGACCGCAGACGGCCAGCCGGTGCGGTTCCTGGCGCTGTCGGTCTCGGACGCGGCGGAGGACGTCATCGCCGTCATCCGCGCCGGCGCCCGGGGCTACGTCACCAAGACCATCAGCGCCACCGACCTGACGCGGGCCATCCAGCGGGTGGCCGACGGCGACGCGGTGTTCTCCCCGCGCCTGGCCGGGTTCGTCCTCGACGCGTTCGGCGCCGCCGCCGGTGAGGTCGCCCAGGTCGACGAGGAGCTCGACCGGCTCTCGGCCCGCGAGCGCGAGGTGATGCGGCTGATCGCCCGCGGCTACCAGTATAAGGAAGTCGCCAAGGAGCTGTTCATCTCGGTCAAGACCGTCGAGACCCACGTGTCGTCGGTGCTGCGCAAGCTCCAGCTGTCGTCCCGTCACGAGCTGACCGCCTGGGCGATGGGGCGACGCCTCCTCTGACGTGGGGCTACGGGGTGACGTCGTCGGTGCCGCCACCGGTGCCGGCGGCCCGGGCGCTGGGACCACCGCGTCCGGTCGTGCGGGGGTCGACGTAGCCACCTGCGGGCGGCACCATCTCGGCCCGCACGCCCAGCAGCCGGATCGGCCGGTCGTCGTCGAGGGCCGCGAGCAGGTCGAGCGCGGTCTGGGCGATGACCTCGGCGTCGAAGGTGGGCTCGGCCAGCTTGCGCACCCGGTTCGTGGTGAAGAACGGCGCGAACCGCACCTTGAGGAACACCCGCTGGCAGGCCCGCCCCTCGCGGCGGATGTCCTCGACCACCTGGGCTGCGAGCAGGCGCACCGCGTCAGCGACCTCGGCAGGCTCGACGAGGTTGGTCTGGTAGGTGGTCTCCCGACCGTGCGCCCGCGCGATCCACGGGGTGTCGTCGACCGTCGCCGAGCTCACGCCCCGCCCGAGCCGGCCGTAGTGCGGGCCCATCGACGGGCCGAACTCCGCCACCAGGGTCGCCTCGTCGGCCTCGGCCAGGTCGCGCACCGTCTCGTAACCGTGGGCGGCCAGCCGTTGCGAGATCTTCGACCCCACGCCCCACAGGGCGATCGTCGGCCGGGCGCCCATCACCTCGAACCAGTTGTCCCGGGTGAGGACGTAGACCCCACGGGGCTTGCCGAAGTCGGTGGCGATCTTGGCGCGCACCTTGGTGTCGCCCACCCCCACCGAGCAGGGCAGGTCGGTCGCCTCCAGCACGGCCGCCCGGATCGCCTGGGCGTAGGCGACCGGGTCGTCGGTCGTGACGCCCACGAACGCCTCGTCCCAGCCGAGCACCTCGACGACCGCACCCGGCATCCCGCGGAGCGTCTCCATCACGCGTGCGGACGCCTCCTCGTAGGCCGGCCCGTCGACCGGGAGGAAGACCGCCTCCGGGCAGCGCCGCACGGCCACCTTGAGCGGCATACCGGAACGGATCCCGAACTCCCGCGCCTCGTAGGACGCCGTCGACACCACGGCGCGCTCGGTCGGGTCGCCGCGGCCACCGACGACGAGGGGCACCCCGGCCAGCTCGGGGTGGCGCAGGATCTCGACAGCGGCGATGAACTGGTCCATGTCGACGTGCAGCACCCACGGCCGGGCCACGGGTTCGGCGCGCTCGGTCGGCTCCGTCGTCACATCACCATCCTGCCCTGAGCGGGTGACAGCGTGCCGGTGTCAGGGAACGAGCAGCAGCTTGCCGGTGGTCCGCCGGGCTTCGAGGTCGTCGTATGCCGCGGCCGCGTCAGCGAGCGGGTAGCGGCCGCCGACCTCGACGAGGAGCCGTCCGGCCGCGATGTCGGCCAGCACCGAGGTGCCGCGCTCGAGCAGCTCCTCTCGGGTCGCGGTGTAGCTGCCGAGGGTGGGGCGGGTGAGGAACAGCGACCCGGCGGCGTTGAGCCGCTGGATGTCGAAGGGCGGCACCTGTCCGCTCGCAGCCCCGAACAGCACCAGCATCCCGCGCGGCCGGAGCGACGACAGCGACGCGTCGAAGGTCGCCTTGCCGACACCGTCGTACGCGACATCGACGCCGGCCCCGCCGTTGGCCTCGCGCACCTGGCCGGCCAGGTCGTCGGCCTCGCGGTAGTTGATCACGGCGTCAGCGCCGAGCCCGCGGGCGATCTCGAGCTTGTCGGGCGAACCCGCCGTCGCGATCACCCGACCGCCCTTGGCCTTGACCATCTGGACGAGCAGCTGGCCGACCCCGCCCGCCGCCGCGTGGACCAGCGCCGTGGTGCCCGGCCCCACGGCATACGTGGAGTTGACGAGGTAGTGCGCGGTCATGCCCTGCAGCATCGCCGCCGCCGCGACGTCGAGCTCGACGCCGTCGGGCACCGGCACGAGGCTGTCGGCCGCCCGGTTGGCCACGGAGGCGCCCGCGCCGAGGCCGGAACCCCACGCGACCCGGTCGCCGACGGCGACCTCGCTGACACCGGACCCGACGGCCAGGACGGTGCCGGCGCCCTCGGAGCAGGACACGAACGGCGTCGAGAGGGGGTAGACACCCTGACGCTGGTAGACGTCGACGAAGTTGACGCCGACAGCCGCGACCTCGACCTGTACCTCGCCCGCTCCAGGGGGTGCCACCTCCACGTTGCGGACCTCGAGGACCGAGGAGTCGCCGGTGCGGGGGACGACGAGGGCGCGGGCAGAAGCGTCGGCGGGGGTCGCGTCAGAAGCCATGCTCCGACCCTACGTCCTGCCTCCCGGACGAGGCCGGGAGGCAGGACGAGGCGGACGAGCAGCCGTCTAGGAGAGCGACTTCTGGTAGGCGACCATGGCCTTGAGCGGAGGCTTCACCGCGTAGGCCTGGGCCAGCTGCGCGGAGTCGACGAACCACAGGTGGGTCATCGCCCCGGACGTCCGCAGCGTCGTCCCGGCGGCGCAGGCGCCGTTGACCGGCTTGAGCTTCGCCAGACCGCCGCCGGTGCAGGCCTCGTGGGTGTGCCAGCGGACGTAGGGCTGGTAGCTCGTCGGCGGAGCCTTCTTTTCCGCCGTGAACATCACCCCGACGAGGGTGAACTTCCCGTCCGCGTTGCGACGGTAGATGAGGGTTTCCGGGGCGCTCGGGTCGAGGACCTTGCCGTCGGTGCGGTTGGCGGGGTTGGGCACGTGCACGGCGCCCTTGTCGCGGGCCTCCTTGCCGAGGGCGGCGAGCTTCTTCTGCTTGCGGTTCCAGGCAGCTTGCACGTCGAACCCGGCCTTGGTCGCGGCGGCTGGGTCCCGGTAGGCCGTCGTCGCCGCGATGGTCCTCGCCAGGAGGTCCTTGGCGGCCGCCGTCTGGGCCGGCGTGGCCGACGCGGTGTCGGGCAGGTTCGGCACGTCGGAGTGGTCGTGGGCGGCGCTCGCGGCGTCCGTGTCGCCGTGGTCGTGGCCCGGCGCTGCGATCGCCGCGCCGCTCGCGACCAGCGTGAGGGCGGCGACGGCGCCCGTGAGTGCGGCCGCCCTGCGCGGTGTCGACGGAGTCGTGAGGCGGGCCGGTGCCCAGGCGGTGGCGGCGACGGCAGCCAGCCCCGCGCTGAGCACCTCCAGTGCGACGCAGACGGTGTCCGCGACGCCCACTGGCTCGGCGACGCCGGCTCCGGGCCCGAACGGCAGGCCGCTGGTGCGCGACACCGCCCAGACCAGCACCAGCGCCACCGAGCCCCCGGCCCCCGCCAGGAGGACGCGTCGGGACGACGCGCGCGACCAGCACCACAGCGCCCACCCGAGCTGGGCAGCAGCCGAGACGAGGAAGAACAGGCCCGCGGCCCACCACTCCTGGAAGTGGTCGGCGCTGACCCCGACATGGATGAGCGCGGCGCCCACGGTGAGCAGCGCTGCGCAGCGGATGAGGAGGGTTCGTGTGTCCATGGGGCCGACCATGGCCTGCCGATGTGCGAGCGGCGTGACCGCAGTGTTCGGGGAGTGTTCGGGTTCGGCCACGACCGGGCACCGATTGCCCGGTATGCCGCGGGGCTGCTTGCCGTCGCACCCTCGCGTCGGCGACGGTTGCGCCATGACCACAGCCTCGTCGGGTGCGACCCCGGGGACCTCACGCGTGCTCCTCGTCGAGGACGAGCCTGCCCTCGCCGAGCTCGCCCGCCTCTACCTGGAGCGCGACGGGCACCGCGTGGACGTCGTGGGCGACTCCGACGCGGCGCTCGCCGCGCTGGAGCGCCGCGACCACGACCTGGTGCTGCTCGACATCGGCCTGCCCGGCAGTGTCGACGGGATCGAGGTCTGCCGCCGCATGCGGGCCGGCGACGACTGGACACCGGTCATCTTCGTGACCGCCCGGGACGACGAGGTCGACCGGATCATCGGCCTCGAGCTCGGCGCGGACGACTACGTCACCAAGCCCTACTCGCCGCGAGAGCTCGCCTCCCGCGTGCGCGCCCTGCTGCGCCGACAACAGCGCGCTGCGCAGTCGGCGGGCGAGCGCCCGCGGTCGCTCGCGGTCGGCCCGCTGGTCCTCGAGACCGACACCCGGCGTGGGCGACTCAATGATCGCCCGTTGCCTTTGACGACAACGGAGTTCGACCTGCTCGCCCACCTCATGGCCAGGCCCGGCCGGGTCTACACACGGGGCGAGCTGCTGATGGCGGTGTGGGACTACCCGGCCGATGACCCGACCCGCACGGTCGACGTCCACATCGCCCAGCTGCGCGCCAAGCTCGGTGACGACAGCCCGATCCGCACCGTGCGCGGCGTCGGCTACAGCGTCGAGCGACCGTGACCGGCAGGGGCTCGCTGGAGCGGCGCACCACCGCCCTGATGGCGGTCGTCGTCACCATCGCCGTCGTCGTGGCCGGTCTGGTGACGGTCGGCCTGGTCCGCGGGGCAGCGCAGGACGAGGCGCGAAAAGCATTGCGCAGCAAGGCCGATCTGGTGAGTGCTGTCCTCGAGGCGAGTCGCCCCGTCGACATCGCACCCGCCCTGCGGGTCGTCCGCCAGCAGGACACCCCTGTCGCCTGGGAAGGCCCCGGCGGGCGGCTGGCTGGAGACGCGCTGGCCCGCGCGGCATACACCCAGCTGCCGCAGGCGCAGCGGAGGCTCAGCGGGTCGCACACCCTGCGCATCGACGGCCGGCAGGTGCTCGTGGAGGTGCGGCCGTTGTCCACCGGCGCGACGGTGGTGTTCGCCCAACGGGGCAGCCTCGCCACGGGCCAGAGCCTCCAGCTGCTCAACCGCGTGCTGCTGGCGCTGGTGATCGGGCTGGTGCTCGCGGTCCTGGCGTCGGTCCTCTTCGCACGGCGGCTGGCCGCCCCGCTGCGCAGCACTGCGGCTGCGGCCCACCGCATGGCGTCGGGGGAACGGTCGGTGCGCGTGGTGCCCGAGGGGCCTGCCGAGGTCGCCGAGACCGGGGAGTCGCTGAACGCGCTCGCCGAAGCCCTCGAACACAGCGAACGCCGGCAGCGCGAGTTCCTCCTGTCGGTCTCGCACGAGCTGCGCACGCCGCTGGGGGCGGTCAAGGGGTTCGCCGAGGGACTGCAGGACGGTGTCATCACCGGTGCCGCCGTGCCCGCCGCAGGTCGCACGATCGTGGCCGAGTCGGCCCGGCTGGAGCGGCTCGTGGCCGACCTGCTCGACCTCGCGAGGCTGGGGGCGGACGACTTCCGGTTCGACGCGGTGCCACTCGACCTGCGCGACGTCGTCGACCAGGCCGCCGAGGTGTGGGACGAGCGCTGTCGTCGCGAGGGCGTCCGGTTCGTCCTCGAGCGCCCGACTGGTCCCGTGCCGGTCCGCACCGACCCGGTGCGGGTCCGCCAGGTGATCGACGGGCTGGCCGAGAACGCCCTGCGGGTGACCGAGACCGGGGCGCCGCTGGTGATCGCGCTGCGGACCGAGGGAGACCGCGCCGTGCTCGAGGTGCGCGACGGAGGTCCGGGGCTGACGGCTGACGACATGGCGGTCGCCTTCGAGCGGTCCGCGCTCTACCAGCGCTATCGCGGGGTGCGCCGCGTCGGCACCGGTCTCGGGCTCGCCCTCGTCAAGGCACTCGTCGACGGGCTCGGTGGCACGGTCGCGGTGCAGGAAGCGGCGGCCGAGGGCGGCACCTGCTTCCGGGTCGAGCTGCCGCTCGGGTGAGCCGGTGTCGGCGGGACGGGGTCTCTCGTCCTGACGGGTCAGGCCCCGGTGGTGATCCAGTAGCGCCGCTTGCCGCGCAGCTCCCCCTCGAACTCCCCGCCGTTCGCTTCGATGGTTCGTGCTGACGCCACGTTGTCGAGGTCGCAGGTCACCAGCAACCTCGGTATGCCGCGTGCGGCGGCCAGCGGGATGACCTGCCGCAGCGCGTCGCCGGCGAAACCCCGGCGACGGGCGCTGGGGCGAACGCCGTAGCCGATGTGCCCTCCCACGCTCGCGAGCATCGGGTGGTCGATGCTGTGGCGCAGCGAGATCGCACCGACGAACTCGTCCGGCTGGTGCGGGTCCGCCATCCACCAGTGCGTGGCAGGGGTCCAGCCCGGCGGACGCTGGCCGCTCTCCTCGGCGTCGCCGACCCGGTTGGCGACCAGGCGGGCGAACTCCGCGGAGTCCGCCAAGCCTTCGCGGGTGAAGACCACCCCCGGGAAGTCGCCTTCGGCCGGCCAGTTCACGATGCCGTCGTGCACCTCCTGGCCGGCGGCCCGGAACTCGTCGGCCGCGGCGAGGAAGGACCGGTGGAACCGCACGTGCGGAGTGGCCAGCAGCACCACGCTCAGTCCTGACCCAGCCGCGCGACAGCGGTGTCGAGCATCGCCTCGGTGAGCTTGCCGGTGAAGGTGTTCTGCTGGCTGACGTGGTAGCTGCCGACGAGCCGGACCGTGCGTCCCTCAGGAGTGGTCAGCACGGCCTCCGCTGCATGCCCGAACCGGGGCTTGGGCCGCGGGACGTCCCAGCCGAGCCGTCGCGCGCTGCCGAGGGCTGCGTCCCAGGCGATCGACCCGAGCGCCAGCATCGACCGCAACCGTGGTGCCGCGAGCTCGAGGTCGCGGTCGAGCCAGTGCGCGCAGGTGGCCTTCTCGACGGTCGTGGGCTTGTTGGCGGGTGGCGCGCAGCGGACCGCCGCGATGATCCGCATCCCTCGGAGCGTCAGTCCGTCGCCGCTGGCGATGGACTGCGGCTGGCTGGCGTACCCGGCACGGTGCAACGCGGCATACAGCCAGTCACCCGAGCGGTCGCCGGTGAACATGCGGCCGGTGCGGTTGGTGCCGTTGGCGGCCGGCGCGAGCCCGACCACGAGCACCTCCGCCTCGGGGTCGCCGAAGCCCGGGCCCGGCCTGCCCCAGTAGGGCTGGTCGGCAAAGGCAGCCCGGCGCCCTTGTGTCGCAACGGTTTCGCGCCACTCGACGAGGCGCGGACACGCGCGGCAGACGGTGATCCGTGCATCGAGCTCGGCGGTGTCGGGTGCCGTGCAGGCCAGCGCATCGACCTGAGCGGCGGTGCGGGCCATCGGGGTGGCCGCCGATGCCGGGTCGCCCGGCCAGCCGCTCCCCGGCGGCACGGGCGACTCGAACCGCTCACCGGTGACGGGGTGCGGGTCGACGTCCGACATCAGCGCGGCACGACGGTCTCAGGCGTTCTCGGTCTTGGGCGCGGCGGCGAGGGCGGCGTTGAGCGCGTCGGCCTGACCGCGGAGCATCAGGCCGAAGGTCAGGGCGAGCCCGTCTCCCTCGACCGACCAGATGGTGAGGGTCGACATGACGCCGCGCTTGTAGTCCACGCGGTCGATGTCCTGGCGCGAGATCGCCGCGGTCACGGTGGACGTGGGTCGCATCGCCTTGTTCTTGCCGAGGCACAGGAAGCGGTCGGACGTCAGGACCGCGAAGCCCTCGGACCGGGCGGCGGCGCGGGCGTTGACCCGCTGGTTCAGCTCCCGGGCTGCTCCGGCGATCCGCCCCTGCTCGGCCGGGACCCCCGTGATGATGGCCTGGACGGCGAGCTGGATCTGCTCGCCCTCGCCCAGCGTGCTCCCGATGGCGTCCTCGACTCGTGCGACCTGCTTGTCACGCATGACACTCCCCTTTGACTGCTTCGATTGTGGCGGGTCAGCGGGGCTCGGCCCCGGTGATCCCGGCAGAGGGTATCGGGACAACACCCCGAAAAGGGGCGAAACGCCACGTCCGGACCTCGGTGGGGGCCAGCTCAGGTCGGCACCCAGTAGCGCCGCGTGCCGTTGCGGGAGTCCTCGTACACGCCGCCGTTGGACTCGATGGCCCGACGGGACCCTTCGTTGGACTCGAGGCAGGTCACCAGGACGCGGTCGAGCCCGAGGTCCTGCCGCGCCACGGGGAGGGCCAGCCGCAACGCCGCGGTGGCGTGGCCGCGCCGTCGCGCGGACGGGCGGATGCTGTAGCCGATGTGGCCGCCCTCGCGCAGCAGGAACGGGGTCAGCTCGTGACGCAGGGCCAGCGAGCCGACGTAGTCGTCCTCGTCGTCGACGACCCAGAAGAAGTGGCACGCCGTCCACGCCGACCTGCGGGGTGTGTCCTCGTCGCGGGCTGCGACCCGCTGCGCCACGAACCTGGCGAACTCGGCGGGGTCGGCCAGGCCCGCGCGGGTGAACGCGTAGCCGGCGTATCCCGGCTCGGCCGGCTGCTCGAGGTCGCCATCACCGTCGCGCTGCTCCCCGGACCGGGCCCACTCGTCCGACGCGGCCAGGTAGCCGGCCTGGTAGCGGACGTGGGGGTCGACGAGCCGGGTCATGCCCTGACGCTAGCCCGGGTGCCCACCGCCCTCCACGGGATATGGGGCTGTCGCCCGCGGCACGTAGGCTGGGACCAACATGAGCACGCTCTTCGACGACCTTGCGCCCTTCGACAAGCACCGTCCCTCTGATCCGAGTTCCGGCCCACGGCCGAGCGCTGCGGCGGCTCGCGCGACCGCCGTCGACGACCGTGGGGTGCCCACGTGGGCCCAGGCGGCAGCGGAGGGGCGCGGCCCCGATGACGGCGACTCGCACAGGGCCGACCCGGAGACCCTGCTCGAGGGACTCAACCCGCAGCAGCGCGAGGCGGTCCTGCACGAAGGCGGCCCGCTCCTCATCGTCGCCGGAGCCGGCTCGGGCAAGACCCGCGTCCTCACCAACCGGATCGCCTACCTGCTGGCCGCCCGGGGGGTCCAGCCCGGCCAGGTGCTGGCGATCACCTTCACCAACAAGGCCGCGGCCGAGATGCGCGAGCGCGTCGCCGCCCTCGTGGGGCCGCGGGCCAAGGCGATGTGGGTCATGACGTTCCACTCGGCGTGCGTGCGCATCCTGCGCCGAGAGGCCGCCAAGGTCGGGCTCAAGTCGACCTTCTCGATCTACGACGCCGCCGACAGCCAGCGGCTCATGGCGATGGTCATGCGTGACCTCGACCTCGACCCGAAGCGCTACCCGCCCCGCTCGTTCAGCCACCAGGTCTCCAACCTCAAGAACGAGCTGGTCGACGAGGAGACCTTCGCCTCGCGGGTCGGGGAGGGCACCCACCAGGAGCGGATGCTCGCCGAGGCCTACACCGGCTACCAGCGCCGGCTGCGCCAGGCCAACGCCCTCGACTTCGACGACCTCATCATGACGACGGTCAACATCCTCCAGGCCTTCCCCGACGTCGCCGAGCACTACCGGCGGCGGTTCCGCCACGTACTGGTCGACGAGTACCAGGACACCAACCACGCCCAGTACCAGCTCGTGCGCGAGCTGGTGGGTGGTGCCGCGGGCAGCCCCGGTATGCCGGTCGGCGACGGACCCGTGGTCGAGCCGGCCGAGCTCGTGGTGGTCGGCGACGCCGACCAGTCGATCTATGCCTTCCGTGGCGCGACGATCCGCAACATCGTGGAGTTCGAGGAGGACTACCCGACGGCGCGGACCATCCTGCTCGAGCAGAACTACCGCTCCACCCAGACCATCCTGCAGGCCGCGAACGCGGTCATCGCCAAGAACCCCGAGCGCCGCAAGAAGAACCTCTGGACCGACAGCGGCAACGGCGCGGCGATCATCGGCTACGTCGGCGACAACGAGCACGATGAGGCCGCCTTCGTCGCCAAGACGATCGACGAGCTCGGTGACTCCGCCGGGGTGAAGCCCAAGGACGTCGCGGTGTTCTACCGCACCAACGCCCAGTCGCGCGCGCTCGAAGAGGTCTTCGTGCGGGTCGGCCTGCCCTACAAGGTGGTCGGCGGCACGCGGTTCTACGAGCGCCGTGAGGTCAAGGACGCGCTCGCCTACCTGCGCGTCATCTCCAACCCCACCGACACGGTCAACCTGCGGCGCATCCTCAACACGCCCAAGCGCGGCATCGGCGACCGCGCCGAGGCCTGCGTGGCGGCCCTCGCCGAGCGGGAGCGCATCCCGTTCATCGCGGCCCTCGGTCGACCCGAGGACGCGCCCGGCATCGCCACCCGTTCGGTCGCGGCGATCAAGGGCTTCACCGGGCTGCTCGAGCAGCTGGGCCAGATCCACGCCGACGACGAGCAGGGAGTCGGTGCACTGCTCGAGGCCGTGATCGACAAGTCGGGCTACCTCGCCGAGCTGCGGGCCAGCCACGACCCGCAGGACGAGACCCGCGTCGAGAACCTCGCCGAGCTCGTCGCCGTGGCCCAGGAGTTCGACGAGACGCGCGCCTCCACGGGCGAGGTGGCCTCGCTCGAGGACTTCCTCGAGCAGGTCTCACTCGTGGCCGACGCCGACGAGATCCCCGACTCCGAGGAGGCCGAGGACCTCGGAGTGGTCACCCTGATGACCCTCCACACCGCCAAGGGCCTGGAGTTCCCCGTCGTCTTCCTCACCGGCATGGAGGACGGCACGTTCCCGCACCTGCGCGCGCTGGGCGACCCCAAGGAGCTCGAGGAGGAGCGTCGGCTCGCCTACGTCGGGATCACCCGCGCCCGCGAGCGGCTCCACCTGTCGCGGGCCGCGGTCCGTTCGGCGTGGGGTGCCCCGCAGTACAACCCCGCCAGCCGCTTCCTCGACGAGATCCCGCCCGAGCTGGTCGAGTGGCAGCGGGCCGAGGCGGCCACCACCACGCGCCGCCCCGGACTGCCCGCGGTCGCGACCCTGGCGGCGCGTCCCGGGGTGCGTTCACCCGGCAACCGCCCGCTGATCGCGCTCCACCCGGGCGACAAGGTCACCCACGACAGCTACGGCATGGGCACCGTCGTGAAGACCGAGGGCGAGGGCGACAAGACGCAGGCCCACGTCGACTTCGGTGGCGACACCGGCGTCAAGCGGTTCCTGCTCCGCTACGCCCCGCTCGAGAAGCTCTGACGCGGCATACCGAAAGGCGCCCCGGAGGGCGCCTGGTGTGGAGCGGGTGGGTGTGGTGGTGCGGGTCGGCTACTGCAGGCCGTGGTTGTGCAGCCACGGGGCGGGGTCGATCGCCGCGCCGCCGTCGGGGTGGATCTCGAGGTGCAGGTGGGGCCCGGTCGAGTGGCCGGTGTTGCCGGAGAGCCCGACCAGGTCGCCGGGGGCCAGCTCCTGGCCGACCACGACGTCGATCTGGCTCATGTGGCCGTACACGGAGACCGTGCCGTCCCAGTACTCGATCTCGACCTTGTTGCCGTAGCCGCCCTCGACGCCGGCGAAGATCACCGTGCCGGTCGACATCGACCCGATGCGGGTGCCGACGGGGGTGGCGAAGTCGTTGCCCTCGTGCATGCGGCCCCAGCGCCACCCGAAGCCGGAGGTGAAGGTCGCGCCCTTGATCGGGAGCAGCCACTTCTCGCGGGCCTTGCGGTCGGCCTCGGCCTTCTTGAGCGCTGCGGCCAGCGCACGCTTCTTCGCAACCGTCTTGCGCTCGGCGGTGCGGGCGATGCGGGCCGCCTCCAGGACGCGAGCCTGTGCGGCGGTGGCCTGCACCTCGCGCTGCTGGGACGCCTCGATCCGCTCGTACCGTGCGTTCGCCGCGTCGGTCGCCTTCGCCTTGGCCGTGGCCCCCGTGAGGTCGAAGTACGCCGGTGACGACTCTGCGACGGTTGCCCCCGTGGCCGTCACGACCAGTGCCGCCGCGGCAGCGCTCGGAAGGAGGTAGCCGCTCTTGGCGAAGCGGACACCTCTTCGAGGCGCACGGTGACGGCCCGGGGCGCGGTGACGGCCCGAGTAGGAAGCGTTGCTCACAGAATGAAAACCTTGCGTGCGGGGGGACACGGAAGCACAGAGGTTAGCGTGATCACTTCGTTATCCAAAATCGTTCCGGTGATTTTGCTGCGCGTTTCGCGCCGAAAGGCCCGAACGGCTGACCTCACGGCGTCCGTCGCCGCAGCTCGGTGACGCCCGGCGTCAGGGTGTGGCCCTCGGAGTCGAGGTGGGCCAGCGTGCTGGAGATGCCGTGCACGACGCTGCCGATGATGGGCAGCGACATGTGCCCCACGCCGTGCAGGTCAATGTTGCGGGCCTGGAGGTCAGGGTGGGTGAGCGCGGCGTTGCGTTGCGGGAACACCATCTGGTCGAGGTCGGACCAGTAGACGACGAACCGGGTGCGGCAGTCCGGCACCGGCTGGTCGAGCTCGCGCATCAGCCCGCTGCCGGGCCGCAGCTGACGGGTCAGCTGGTTGTGCCACCCGTATGCCGTGTAGGTGCCCTGGTGGGGCGTGCCCAGCGTCACCAGGGTGTGGACCCGCTCGTCACCACCGAGCCGGGTCACGTAGTAGCGCGCGATCAGCCCACCCATCGAGTGGCCCACGACGTGGATCCGCTCGTAGCCGGTCTCGGCGACGAGGGCCTCGACCTCCTCGGCGAGCTGGGCGGCGGCGACCCGGACGTCCGCCGTGAAGGGCGAGTAGTTCATGCTCGTGACGCGACCGAAGCCGCGTCGGCGCAGGCCCAGGCGCAGCAGCGTGAAGATCGACCGGTTGTCGACCATGCCGTGCACCAGCAGGATCGGGGTGCCCGCGGCCTCGACGTCGGAGATCAGGAGCCCGCGCTGGATGGGCGGCAGGTGCTCGACGCGGAAGCCGAGCTGGCTGTCGCTGCCGTGCCGTCCGATCAGGCCCCACGGGTAGAGCGCGAGGTGCGTGGTCACCCAGGCTGCCTCGACGGCTGCCCCGAGGGCCCCGGTCGGGGTGGCCAGCGCCTTGGCGGCCCCGCCGACGATGTCGCCGGCCAGGACGGTCGCCGTCCGCACCCCGCGAGTGGCTCGGGCGAGCGGGCCCGGGCGTGCCTCGTCACCCGACGGGCGCCGCTTCGCTGCGGCAGGTCGGCGAGGGCGCGGGACGCTCTGCGACATCCCACTGAACCTAGTGGGTGAAACGACCACTTTCGAGCGTTGTGGCCCAACTGACACGCGTGTCCGGGTGGTGTGCGCCACCCGGAGAACCTGACTGACCTCCGGAGTGGCTAGTCTGCGGCCATGACTGACTCTCCTCTGCGCGTCGTCGTGGCCAAGCCCGGACTCGACGGCCATGATCGTGGCGCGAAGGTGGTGGCCCGGGCCCTGCGTGACGCAGGCATGGAGGTCGTCTACACCGGCCTGCACCAGACGCCCGAGCAGATCGTGGAGGCCGCGATCCAGGAGGACGCCGACCTCGTCGGGCTGTCGGTGCTGTCCGGCGCGCACATGACGCTCTTCGCCAAGGTGATGGAGCTGCTGAAGGAGCGGGACGCCACCGACATCGTGGTCTTCGGCGGCGGGATCATCCCCGAGGCCGACATCCCGGAGCTGGAGAAGATCGGGGTGGCCAAGGTCTTCACGCCCGGAGCCACGACCACCGACATCGTCGCATGGGTGCGCGGCGCCGTCCGACCGGAGTAGCTCCGCCCCGCGGGGCGGACCCAGCGCGACGAGGAGAGGGACCGGGCTGCTGCCCGGTCCCTCTCCTCGTCCAGTCGTCGTGGCTACCGCAGGGCTCCGTACTTCCGGACGATCGCGCTGCGCGCCCACTTCTGTCCCAGTCCCCAGGTGTCTCCGGCGAGCACGAGGGCCAGGACCACGACGCTGACAGCGCCGATGACGTGGTCGTCGATGACCGGGTTGTTCTCCAGCGGCAGCGAGGCCGCCCACATCAGCGCGTACATCAGGGCGCCAGCGGCTGCGGCGATCCGCATCCCGATGCCCAGGGTCAGGGCGGCTCCGATTCCGAGCAGGCCGGCCATGAACAGCCAGTCCGCCACGGGTGAGCCGGCCATGCCGTTGAAGAAGCCCTTGAACGGGTTGTCGGCGGGGACGCCGAACTTCAGGAAGCCGGTCGTGGGGCTGCCGCCGTTGATCCAGGCAGCTGGCCCGAAGCGGTCCGCAACACCGGTCTCATCGTTCATCCCGGTGTGGAAGCCCAGGGCGAACAGCTTGTCGACGAAGGCCCACAGGAAGGTGAGGCCGAAGGCGACCCGCAGCACCGCAAGCCCTCGGCGGGCCATGGAGTGGGTCACCACGTCATGCTCTACGAGCACGTCGAGCTGGGGGTGGCGCTGGATCGTGGTCATGGCAGTTGCCTCCTTGAGTGGGCCGGTCGGCCCGGTTGTCTGCACCTCCATGCTCGATCCCGTGTGGTGGCCGTGACAGGGCCCTTGGTCCTGCCGTTATGCCGTCGGCGAACCCGCCTTCCTCCGGTGCCGAGACGCGCCTAGCGTGAGCCCATGAGCACCGCGCCGACCCTGCGACTGGTGTCCCACCCGAGCCCCGACCCGACTCCTGCCGACGCGCGCCATACCGAAGTCCTTCACCCCGAACCCCTGTGGCGTGAGGTCGTGGGCGCGCGACTGCGGCACCTGAGGCGCCGGCGTGGCCTGACCCTGGTCGAGGCCGCTGCCCTCGCCGGGATCTCACCGCAGTACCTCTCCGAGGTCGAGCGCGGCCGCAAGGACCCGTCGTCCGAGGTGCTCGCGGCGATCACCGGCGCCCTCGGCGAGCCGCTCGTCGAGGTCACCCACCTCGCCACGCTCGACCTGCGCCGCCAGCACAGTGGGCTGGCGGCGCCCCCTCCCGGCGAGATCCGGCTCTCGGCCTAGGCCTCGACCGGCGACCGGTAGGACACCAGCCGGTCGACCAGTCCGTACTCCACCGCCGCCTCGGGCGTGAAGATCCGGTCCCGGTCGGTGTCACGGCGCAGCGTCTCCAGCGGTTGCCCGGTGTGGTGGGAGAGCACCCGCTCCGCCTCCGCGCGCAACCTGATCACCTCGTCCGCCTCGAGGATGAGGTCGGGTATGGCGCCCTGGCTGCGGGCCGAGGGCTGGTGCAGCAACACGCGTGCGTGGGGCAGGATGCTGCGCTTTCCCGGGGCTCCGGCGGCGAGCAGGATCGCGGCGGTGGAGCAGGCCTGGCCGATGCAGGTCGTGGCGATCGGCGCCCGGACGAACTCCATCGCGTCGTAGACCGCGAAGGTCGCCGTGAGGGAACCACCGGGGGAGTTGATGTAGAGGTCGATGGGCTGTTCGGCGTCCTCGGACTCGAGGTGCAGGATCTGGGCGATCAGCGCGTTGGACACCCCGTCGTCGATCTCGGTGCCGAGGTAGACGATCCGCTCACTGAGCAGGTGGCTGTAGACGTCCATCACCCGGTCACCCCGGGGATGGGTGCGGATGACGTTCGGGATCGTGTAGGTGCTCATTGCGCGCTCCCGAGTCCGGTGCGGGCGACCCGTCTGGGTCGGATGCTGTCGAGCGAGTCGAGGATGCCGTCGACGAAGCCGTAGTCCAGCGCCTGCTCTGCGGAGTACCAGCGGTCGCGCGCGGAGTCCTCGCGGATCCGCTCGATCGGCTGGCCGGTGTACTCGGCGATCAGCCCGAGCACGGTCTCGACGGTGTGGCGCAGGTCGTCGGCCTGCAGCTCGATGTCGACGGCCGTGCCGCCGATGCCGGCCGACCCCTGGTGCATGAGGATGCGGGAGTGCCGCAGGGCGTAGCGCTTGCCGTGCGTCCCCGCTGTGAGGAGGAACTGGCCGGCGCTGCACGCGAGGCCGAGCGCGAGGGTCGACACGTCGTTGGGGATCAGCCGGATCGCGTCGTGGATCGCGAGCATGGCCGGCACGGAGCCACCGGGGGAGTTGATCCAGAGGCTGATGTCGGCCCGCGGGTCCTCGGCGGACAGCAGGAAGAGCTGCGAGCAGAGGCGGGTGCCGCCGTGGTCGTCGAGCTCGCCGTCGAGGACGATGATGCGCTGCTCGAGCAGCCGGGTGGTGAGGTGGTCGGACGGGGCGAGTGGGGAGCTGGTGGATTCGCGCATGGAGCCACCGTGGGACCGGCGGTCCCACGGTGGCCAGCGCTTGCTGCTGTGAGCAGAACCCCTACGGCACGGACCCCCTGCCCGCCTACGGCACGACCGGAATGCTGAGGGTTGCCGGCGCAGTGGGTGACGCGCGGACGGTGACGGGCTGCACGGCATACGCGTTCTTGTAGGCGGCGTCGGTGCTGGCGAGGACGAGCCGCAGGCGGTGCCCGGCCTCGACCCGGTGCACGATGGCCGGGAGCTCGATGTGCACCGGCTGGGTGACGTCGGCGACGCGCACCGGGCTGATCAGCTTGTGCACCAAGGTGATCGAGCCGTCAGGCGCCACGTCGTACAGCTTCGCGAAGACCTGGAGCTGACCACTGGGACCCGCAGCCTGGGTCAGCGCAACAGTGGGCGACTCGAACCGGACGTCGAGCGTCGGGGCCCCCACGACGGTGAGCGGCTTGGTCAGCGCGGGTGTCGACCAGGCCCCGAACGTGCCGGGGCTGTCGAACGGGACGGTCAGGCCGTCGGGAAGGGCCACCTGCCCCTCGAGCCCGGACACCTCGGTGTAGGACGCGGGCGCTCCCAGTCCGGGGTTGGCCCAGGACGTCGACCCGGGCAGGACCGCCGACCGCGACGAGACGAGCTGGTCGGCTGCGGACAGGTACCAGCTGGCGCGGGTGCCGACGGGGTAGCTGCCGGCGCTGGCGTAGGCCGGGGCAGCGGTGCCGGTGTAGGGGACCCAGTCGCGGAAGTACGAGAAGCCGGGGCCGGTGCCGACCGACGACCCCTTGAGGTAGTGGTCGAACCAGTTCTTGATGCGCAGGCCGAGGTAGGTGTCCTCGATGTGCTCGCCGGTCAGGTCGAGCTCGCCGGGGGCCGCGCCGCTGTTGGCGCCGGTCCCGCCGGAGTGCCCCCACGACTGCCACGCCATCGTCACCGGGACGCCACGAGCCTTGAGCGACCGGTAGGTGGCGGTGGCCTCCTGGAGGTTGAACAACGTGTCGTTCTCGCCCTGGATGAGGAAGGTCGGCACCTTCACCTTGTCGATGTAGTGGGCCACGGACACGCGGTCGGTCAGCGCGGTGGTCGACGCCGTCGGGTAGCCGAGCGTGTCGAGCGTTGCCTTCGCGCGACAGGCCTCCAGCACGAAGTTGGGGCACCCGACGTTGCGGGCCGGGTCGATGGCTGCGCCCTGGAGGCCGTCGAGGATGCCGACGCCGAAGAACAGCCCGGCCCACCCGATCTTCTCCGTGCCGGGGTTGGAGCCCGCGTAGGTGACGCCGCTCGTGAAGCTGGTGTTGTTGGGCGCAAGTGAGTAGCGCAGATCGTTCCAGGTGATCAGGGGGACGAGCGTGTCGACTCGGGGATCCGTTGCGGCAGTGGCGAACTGGATCTGGCCACCGTACGAGCCGCCGATCATCCCCAGGCGCGGGTCGTGCGTCGCGGCGTTGTCGAGGACCGTGAAGTCGACCGCCACCGTCCCGGCTCCACCGGTCTGCCCGCCCACCGTCGAGGAGGTGTATGCCGCGGAGCCGGCTGCGCCGAGGAAGCTCACCAAGGAGGTCGCGGCCACACCGTCGACGCCCGGGTCGTCGAGCGAGATCTTGCACCCGCTGTCGGGGAAACCGAGGCCGGTGTAGGACAGCACCGCGTAGCCGCGCTTGGCGAACGCTGCGCCCAGCCCGGCCTGGTCGGCCTTGCTGCCGCCGAAGCCGTTGGTCGTGAGGATCGCCGGCACCCTGGCGACGCGGCTCGCCGAGTGCGGCTTGTAGAGGTCGGCGTCGATGGTGCAGGTCTGCGGCTGGCCGAGGTCGTTCTTGCCGGCCGGCACCGTGAAGGTCAAGCCGGAGTAGGTGTCCACGCTGTCGAGCGGAGCGGCTGCCGTCAGCCTGGCCGGCGTTGCTGACGCGGCGGACGCCTCGGTGGCGACGAGTGGCAGGGCCAGGGCGGCGACCGCGAGGGCGGCGACGGGCCAGGGCTGGGACGAGGTGCGGCGCGACATCGAGCCTCCACGGTGGCGGGCGGGCCGGGGTGGCGCCGCTGCAGTGGGCTGACAACGACGCGGGAGGCCCTGCGGTTACGGTCGGCGACGGTGTCCGAATGGTGAGTTCTTGGGTCCAGCGGCTGGACGGACAGGAGAGCGCGGCGGCGCGGCGATGACGCGATCTTGGGCAACAGCAGAAGAAAGACCGTTGTGGAACGTGACATTTCGCAGGTTCCCACGCATTTGGTCAAGTCTTCGCAAGAAACATTGACCCGCGCTTCGAGCGACAGGTTAGGTCAGCACGGCGCGAAGCCCACGGCAACCCTGTGCCGCCCCTGGAGGGGGATCCCGCCGCCCCTCGTGCAGGAAACCAAACCTGCGCATGTCCGAGAAGAGGATTTCGTGATCCGACTGTCTACCGGCGCCGCACTGGGCGTCGCAGTCGCCGCGGCCGTGGCCACTCCACTGTCAGCTGCATCAGCCTCCCCCCAGTCCGCGCCGACCCAGGCCTCGACCAGCGTCTCCGCCGCACAGGCGAATGCCGACAAGGACCATGCGGCGCTCGGCCTGTCCAAGGACGAAAAGCTGGTGGTGCGCAACGTCCTCACCGACGCCGACGGCACGCAGCACGTCCGCTACAACCGCACCTTCAAGGGCCTGCGCGTCGTGGGTGGCGACCTCGTCGTCGAGAAGTCCAAGGCGGGAGCGACCAAGGAGGTCCTCTACAACGCCAGTGGCAAGGTCGCTGTCACGTCGACCACTCCGTCGGTGACGAAGGCCAAGGCCCTGTCCGAGGGCAGGTCCGCCGGCAAGCAGACGCAGTCCCCGACCGGCGAGCTGGTCGTCTGGGCCGGTGGCGCGAAGCCCGTCCTCGCATACGACGTGCTGGTGAAGAGCGTGCGGGCCGACCAGGTGCCCTCGCGGCTGCACACCCTCGTCGACGCCACGTCCGGTGCCACGCTCATCAGCTACGACGAGGTGCAGACCGGCACTGGCGACGGCATCTTCTACAACGCCACGCTCGAGACCAAGGCGCACACCGGCGGTGGCTACGAGCTCACTGACACCCATGGCAACAACACTCGCGACGCCCACAACCAGGGCGACCCCAACACCGGAGTCGGCCCGGCCGGTGACCTCTTCCTCGACTCGGACGACATCTGGGGCAACGGCGCCGTCTCGGACCGCGCTTCAGCCGCCGTGGACGCCCACTACGGGGCCACCACGACCTTCAACTACTACAAGAACATCCTGGGCCGCAACGGGATCTGGAACGACGGCCGCGGCGCCCCGTCTCGGGTCCACTTCGCCAACGCGATGGAGAACGCCTTCTGGGACGGCACGCAGATGTCCTACGGCGACGGGGCCGGCAACGCCGCCCCGCTGACCGAGATCGACGTGGCCGGCCACGAGATGTCCCACGGCGTCACCGAGAACACCGCCGGACTCGTCTACAGCGGCGACGCAGGCGGCCTCAACGAAGCGACGTCGGACATCTTCGGCACCGCCGTCGAGTTCTACGCCAACAACCCGAGCGACCCCGGCGACTACAACATCGGTGAGGAGATCGACATCAACGGCAACGGGACGCCGTTGCGCTACATGGACAAGCCCAGCAAGGACGGCGCGTCCAAGGACTGCTGGTCCTCGACCCTCGGTCAGCTCAACCCGCACTACTCCTCGGGACCGCTCAACCACTGGTTCTACCTCGCCTCCGAGGGCAGCGGCGCCAAGACCATCAACGGCGTCAGCTACAACAGCCCGGTCTGCGGCACCGCCGCAGCCGTGACGGGCGCGGGTCGCGCCAACATCGAGAAGGTCTGGTACCGCACGCTCTCGACCAAGCTCACCAGCAACAGCAACTACGCCGCCGCGCGCAACGGGGCGATCAACTCCGCCATCGAGCTCTACGGGGCGACCAGCCAGACCTGCAAGTCGGTCGAGGCGGCCTTCACCGCCATCGCCGTCCCGGCTGGCTCGGCCACCTGTGGCATCACCCCTCCGCCCACCGGCAACCTGCTGCTCAACCCGGGCTTCGAGTCCGGTGCGGTGAGCTGGACCGGCACCGCGGGTCCGATCACCAACAACACCGGCCGCCCGGCTCGTACCGGCAGCTGGAAGGCCTGGCTCGGTGGCAACGGCACGACCTCGACCGAGACGGTGCAGCAGAGCGTGGCGATCCCGTCGACCGTCACCGCCGCGACCCTGTCGTTCTGGCTCCGCACCGACACCGCTGAGTCCGGCAGCACGGCATACGACACGATGAAGGTGCAGATGGTCGACGGCGCGACGACGACCACCCTGGCCACCTACTCCAACGTGGGCACCAACGCGACGTACACGCAGAAGTCGTTCAACGTCACGGCCTACAAGGGCAAGACGATCACGGTGAAGTTCCTCATGAACGAGGACTCCTCCCTGCAGACGTCGTTCGTCGTCGACGACACCGCCCTGGCGACGAGCTAGTCCCCGGCCGAACCGGGCCGGCGCTCCCCCTGAGCGCCGGCCCGGTTCCTTCGCTGCGGCCCCTCAACGGGTGGCGGTGGGTCCGGCACCTCCAGGCCTGCACCCGCCGCCACCACTGCAGGACAGCACCGCCCCGGCGCTGCCTCCCCCGGCGCAGGTCCGCACCATGCACGTCCCACGAAGGAGATCACGTGAAGAAGCTCTCAGCAGGTTTCGCATTCGGCATCGCGGTGGCCACCGCCGTCGCCGCCCCGATCGCCGTGGCCCAAGCCGCTCCGGCTGCCGACGCACACCGGTCGTCGGCCGTGACGGCCGAGCAGTCGAAGGTGGCCGACGCCGCCCGCGCGCTCGGACTGGGGTCCGGCCAGCGGTTGCAGGTCAAGAGCGTGGTGACGGATGCCGATGGCACCAGGCACGTGCGCTACGAACGCACCTTCCAGGGCCTCAAGGTCATCGGTGGCGACCTGGTCGTCGAGCGCAGCCCTGCCGGGTCGACGAAGTCGGTCCGCTGGAACGCCACGAAGGCCATCGAGGTCTCTACGTCGCCGAAGCTCACGGTGGGGCAGGCGCGCACTGCGGCGAAGGCCGACAGCCGTGCAGCGTCGGGCCTGGTCGTCTACGCGGGTGAGACCGGCCCACGCCTGGCCTACGACGTCCTCACCGTGGGGACGAAGGCAGACCAGACCCCCAGCCGGCTGCACACCGTGGTCGACGCGTCGACCGGCTCCACGCTCGACTCGTGGGACGAGGTCGTCGAGGGCACCGGCGACTCGATGTACTCCGGCACCGTGACGATCGGGACGACGCTGTCCTCCGGCAGCTACCAGCTCAAGGACACGGTCGGAAACTTCACCACTGACCTCCTCGGCGCCACCTCGGGCAACGGCACTCTGTTCACGGATGCCGACGACCAGTGGGGCAGTGGCACCATCAGCTCGCGCCAGACCGCCGGGGTCGACGCGCAGTACGGCGCGGAGAAGACCTTCGACTACTACCAGAACGTGCAGGGGCGCAACGGTATCTGGGACACCGGAGTGGGTGCCCGCAGTCGCGTCCACTACGGCAACGCCTACAACAACGCCTTCTGGGACGGCACCCAGATGACCTACGGTGACGGCGCCAACAACGCCAAGCCGCTCACGGCCATCGACGTGGCGGGTCACGAGATGAGCCACGGCGTCACCGAGAACACCGCCGGTCTCGCGTACCGCGGAGACGCCGGTGGGCTCAACGAGGCGACCTCGGACATCTTCGGCACCGCGGTGGAGTTCTACGCCGGCTCGGCCGCCGACCCGGGTGACTACCTGATCGGCGAGAAGATCGACATCCGTGGCAACGGCACCCCGCTGCGCTACATGGACCAGCCGAGCAAGGACGGTGCCTCCAGGGACTGCTGGAGCAGCACCCTGAAGAACCTGGACCCGCACTACTCGTCGGGCCCGCTCAACCACTGGTTCTTCCTCGCCTCCGAGGGCAGTGGAGCCCGCACGGTCGGCGGTGTCACCTACAACAGCCCGACCTGCAACGGCGCGACGATGAACGGTGCCGGACGGCAGAACATCGAAAAGGTCTGGTACCGCACGCTGTCCACCAAGCTCACCTCGCGCAGCGACTACAAGGCCGCTCGCGAAGGGGCCATCACCTCCGCCAAGGAGCTGTATGGCGCCGGGTCGCCGACGTGCGTCGCGGTCAAGAGCGCGTTCGACGCGATCGCGGTGCCGGCGGGTTCGGCCACCTGCTGATCGCGTCCCTCAGGTGCAGAGCTTGCGGTTGGCGGCCGGTCCCGTCACGTCGGCCAGGACCTGGTTGACGACCGGCTCCGCCGTGGCGATGCGGGCGTCGGTGACGGAGAGCAGTCCGGTGCCGGCCCCGAACACCACGGCCATCGAGTCGGACTGGTTGCTGGGTGGCGCAGTCGGCTGGTCGGTGTCGTGAACCTGGAGCGCCGCCTCGTTGAGGAGGGCGAGGCTCGTCTGGTCGAGGTCGCAGCTGACCTGACCCTGCTTGGTCGCGGCCAGCACGTGTCCGTCGGCGTCGATCGAGATGGTGTCGCGGAAGCCGGCGATGCCACCTGTCCGCTGGATGGTGAGCGGGAAGCTGGCCTGCTTCGTCATGGTCGTCGAAGGAGCCTGCGGGATCGAAGGATCCGTTGTGCCGCAAGCCGACAGCGTTCCCACGACGAGAACGGCGAGCAGTGGCGACAGTGAGGGTCTGGACATATCGCCCATCCTGCCGTGCCTGCCGGTCCCGTGCAGATCTGGCACCGTGGGAGGTGGTGGCCCCGTCCCTCGCGGTGACGTCCTCCCCTCCGTCCCACTCACTCAGGCAGACTGCAGGGCATGTCGTTCACGCGTGCCCAGCTCGATGCCGCGACGTCCGTCGTGCGTCGCCACTTCCCGGCCACGCCACAGCTCGAGTGGCCCTTGCTCAGCGAGCAGGTCGGCGCGCAGGTGTGGGTGAAGCACGAGAACCACACGCCCACCGGGGCGTTCAAGGTGCGGGGTGGCCTGGTCTACGCCGACCGGGCCAACCGTGAACGACCCGAGGTCAAGGGCTTCGTGTCCGCCACCCGCGGCAACCACGGACAGTCGCTGGCGTATGCCGGCCGGGCAGCCGGGCTGCGCGTCGTCATCGTCGTGCCGGAGGGCAACAGCCCCGACAAGAACGCCGCGATGCAGGGCTTCGGCGCGGAGCTGGTGGTGCACGGTCGCGACTACCAGGAGGCCCGCGAGCACGCCATGGGTCTGGAGGCCGAGCTCGGGCTGGAGGCCGTGCCGCCGTACCACCCCGACCTGGTCGTCGGCGTCGGCACCTACGCCCTCGAGCTGTTCGACGCGGCCGGGCCGCTCGACACGGTCTACGTGCCGGTCGGGATGGGTTCGGGGATCTGCGGGCTGATCGGGGTGCGCGACCTGCTCGGGTTGTCGACCGAGGTGGTGGGCGTCGTGTCCGACCGGGCGCCCGCCACCGCCCTGTCCTTCGAGGCGGGAGCCGTCGTCACGACGCCCACTGCTGACACGTTCGTCGACGGGGTGGCCTGTCGCGCGCCCGTGCCGGAGGCGGTGGCCGAGATCGTCCGCGGTGCCGCCCGCGTCGTCACGGTCGCGGAGGACGACACCGCCGAGGCGATGCGGGTGCTCCTGCGCACCACCCACCAGCTGCCCGAGCCGGCAGGCGCCGTCGCGCTCGCCGGGCTGCTGTCCGAGCGCGAGCGCCACCGTGGCGGACGCGTCGGTGTGGTCATGAGTGGCGGCAACTGCGACGCCGACCTCCTCGCGTCGGTCCTGGCTGGGCACACTCCGCGCGTCTGATCCGGCGCGTCGGGCGTCGGCACGACGGTTGCCGAGTCGGCGACTCGTATCCTCGAGGCCGTGCCCCGCCACACCGCCACGCCTGTCCTCGCCACCCTGGTCGTGCTCTCCCTCGGCCTCGCGGCCTGTTCGGGAGACAAGCCGTCGGCCGCGCCCACGACGACCGCGACCCCGTCGACCACGACCACCACGGCCGCGCCGACCCCGGCCGGACCCGAGCCCCTCGTCGGCGGCCCGGTGCTCGCCGTCAAGATCGACAACACCCCGGCTGCTCGCCCGCGGATCGGGCTCGATGTCGCCGACGTGGTCTACGTCGAACCGGTCGAGGGTGGTCTCACCCGGTTGCTGGCGGTGTTCAGCCGCACCCAGGCGCCCCAGGTGGGCCCGGTCCGCAGCGGTCGGGAGTCGGATGTCGACCTCGTGGCCAACTACGGGAAGGTCGCACTGGCCTTCTCCGGCTCGTCCAGCTACACCAAGCGCATCCTCGACCGGGGCAAGCAGGTCAACCTCAGCTTCGACCAGAACGGTCGCGGCTACCACCGCGACCACTCCAGGCCGGCCCCCTACAACGTGATCGGCAACCCCAAGGAGCTGCTCGCCAGGGCGGGCGGCAGCGTCAAGCCCGCCGACATCGGGTTCCGCTACGGACCTGCCCCCACCGGCGGCAAGGCGGCCACCTCGGTCGCCGCCCGGTGGCCGTCGTCGCGGGTCACGCTCACCTGGAACGCCACGCGCAAGCAGTACCTCGTCACCACCGATGGCCGTCCCGACGTCAGCCCGAGCGGTCGGCAGTACGGCGCGGGCACCGTCGTGGTCCAGTACGTCGCGACCCACAAGTCCGGGAACCGCGACGTGAACGGCCAGCCCACCCCGGTCGTGGACGTGGTCGGCAGCGGCAAGACGGTCGTCCTCCGCGACGGCAGGTCGTGGCAGGGCCGGTGGTCCCGCAAGGGGGTCACCGCCCCCACCAGCTTCACCGTCGGCGCGCAGCCCCTGACGTTCAACCCCAAGGGCCCGGTGTGGGTCCTCCTCGTCGCGCCCGGACAGAGCCTCACCGTCCGCTGACCCGCACCGCTGGTGGTGAGATTGGTCCCATTGGGCCCACGGGCCCGCACCCGAGGGGGCCGCACGCTCCTGACAGGGCTAGTCTCGGCGTCGAACCAAACCCATCCGTAGACGAGGACGTCAGACGTGGATCTGTTCGAATACCAGGCCCGAGACATGTTCGAGAAGCACGGCGTGCCCGTGCTCGCCGGCGCCATCGCGACCACCCCGGAGCAGGCCCGCGCGGCCGCCGAGGAGATCGGTCCCAAGAGTGGCGGCGTGACCGTCGTGAAGGCCCAGGTCAAGACCGGTGGCCGAGGCAAGGCCGGCGGCGTGAAGGTCGCCAAGACCGCTGACGAGGCGCAGCAGCACGCCGAGGCGATCCTCGGCATGGACATCAAGGGCCACACCGTGGGCACCGTGATGATCGCCCAGGGCGCGCAGATCGCCGAGGAGTACTACTTCTCGGTGCTGCTCGACCGGGCGAACCGCACCTACCTCGCGATGTGCAGCAAGGAGGGCGGGATGGAGATCGAGCAGCTCGCCGTCGAGCGCCCCGAGGCCCTCGCCCGCATCGAGGTCGACCCCAACGTCGGCATCGACGAGGCCAAGGCGCAGGAGATCGTGTCCGCGGCCGGCTTCGACGACGAGACCGGCGCCAAGATCGTGCCGGTCCTGCAGTCCCTGTGGACCGTCTACCGCGACGAGGACGCCACACTGGTGGAGGTCAACCCGCTGGTCAAGACCGAGGCCGGCGACATCGTCGCGCTGGACGGCAAGGTGACGCTCGACGAGAACGCCGGCTTCCGCCACCCCGACCACGAGGCGCTCGAGGACAAGGCCGCGGCCGACCCGCTCGAGGCCGCCGCCAAGGAGAAGGACCTCAACTACGTCAAGCTCGACGGCTCCGTCGGCATCATCGGCAACGGCGCGGGGCTGGTCATGTCCACGCTCGACGTCGTCGCCTACGCCGGTGAGGAGTTCCCGGGCCAGCCGAAGCCGGCCAACTTCCTCGACATCGGCGGTGGCGCCTCGGCCGAGGTCATGAGCAACGGCCTGCACATCATCCTCGGTGACGAGCAGGTGAAGTCGGTGTTCGTGAACGTGTTCGGCGGCATCACCGCCTGTGACGCGGTCGCCAACGGCATCGTCGGCGCGCTCAACAACCTCGGCGACGAGGCCACGAAGCCGCTCGTCGTCCGGCTGGACGGCAACAACGTGGAGGAGGGCCGGCGCATCCTCGCCGAGGCCAACCACCCGCTGGTGACCATCGAAGAGACCATGGACGGCGCGGCCCGCAAGGCCGCCGAGCTGGCTTCGGCCGCGACGAACTGACCGAAGGAACGGCATACCAATGGCTATTTTTCTCGACGAGAACTCCAAGGTCATCGTCCAGGGCATGACCGGCTCCGAGGGCATGAAGCACACGCAGCGCATGCTCACGTCCGGCACCGCCATCGTCGGTGGCGTGAACCCGCGCAAGGCGGGCACCACGGTCGACTTCGACGGCGGCGTCTCCGTGCCGGTCTACGGCACGGTGGCCGAGGCCATCGAGGCGACCGGCGCCAACGTGTCGGTCATCTTCGTGCCGCCGGCGTTCGCGAAGTCCGCCGTGGTCGAGGCGATCGACGCCCAGATCGCGCTCGCGGTCGTCATCACCGAGGGCATCGCGGTCAAGGACTCCGCTGAGTTCTTCAACTACAGCAAGGGCAAGGCCACCCGCATCGTCGGGCCGAACTGCCCCGGCCTGATCAGCCCCGGGAAGTCGAACGCCGGCATCATCCCCGCCAACATCGCGGGCGCCGGTCGGATCGGCCTGGTCTCCAAGTCGGGCACCCTGACCTACCAGATGATGTACGAGCTGCGGGACTTCGGCTTCTCCTCCGCCGTCGGCATCGGTGGCGACCCGATCATCGGAACCACCCACATCGACTGCCTCGAGGCGTTCGAGAAGGACCCGGACACCGACGCGATCGTCATGATCGGTGAGATCGGTGGCGACGCCGAGGAGCGCGCCGCGGCCTACATCAAGGACCACGTGACCAAGCCGGTCGTCGGCTACGTCGCGGGCTTCACCGCTCCCGAGGGCAAGACCATGGGCCACGCCGGCGCCATCGTGTCCGGCTCCGCGGGCACGGCCGCCGCCAAGCAGGAGGCCCTCGAGGCCGCGGGCGTCAAGGTCGGCAAGACGCCGTCCGCGACCGCCGACCTGATGCGCGAGGTCATGCGGGGCCTGCAGAAGTAGCTGCTGCCGCAACGCAGTTCACGACGGCCGTCACCCAGAGGGTGGCGGCCGTCGTGACGCCCCTCGGTATGCCGCGGGCTACTTCTGGCGGGCCAGGGCAAGCAGCCGGTCGAGCTCGGCGAAGCCTTGGTCGGGGCTCTTCGCAGCCGTGATGACCACCGTGCTGACGGCTCCTGGAGTGCGCTGCGCCGTGACCCCGACCCACTCCGAGAGGGTGGGGGACCCGTCGTTGAAGACCGTGTCGAGGCGGAACGTCCCGTCCGTGGGTCCTGCCGTGGACCGCACGGTGTAGTTGGCTCCATCGCAGCCCTTGGCGTACAGCGTCTTGGCCTCCGACAGCCGGGCGCTGACGTAGGCCTTCCGGACCGCGGCGTCGGTGGCGTCGTCGAGCTGGACCCGCTGGCGGCCGAGGTAGCCGGCCGTAGCGGTGCCGGTGCGGACCGACACCACGCCGACCTGACCACCGATGCCGGACTGTTGCTCGTCGGTCTCGCAGCTGACCACCGCGGTCGACCCCTCGAGCGCGCCCGGACCGGCATTCGTCGTCACCCCACCGGTCAGCGCGTCCGAGGCCCACTGCGAGGCGGCGACGAAGAGGGTGGACGACGGCACCGGGTCGGGCCCGGTGACGGTCATCTTCTCGTTGATCGCCTTCGGCCCGCTCGACGTCGAAGGGGGCGTGGACGGGGTCGCGCTCGTGCCGTAACGGGCCAACCGCTCCTTCGCGACCTCCGCCAGGGCGGTCGCCTGGGCGACGGTGAACTGCGACGTCGTCGGGGCGGGGTCGGTGATCTGGAGGACCGCGACGTCGTGCGGCCCCTGGATGACCATCAGCCAGCCGGTGCCGGCGTCGCCCGCCGTGTAGGAGTAGAGCGCCCCGGCGCTCGTGTCATCGAGGGCTTTGACCCGGAAGCCGGGCCCGGCCTGGCAGTCGGAGATGTCGTTGGCGACGCCAGCGGCCGCGGTCTCGGGGTCGGTGCCCTTGCCCAGGGAGAACCGCACCTGTCCGCCGGACGGGCCACCGGCGTCGAGGGTGATGCCTTCCTGCTGCACCTTGGTGCCGGGCTCGGCATCGAGGCACTCCACCGCCTCGAACGGCTTGACCGGGGTGAGGCGCGCGTCGCCCTTGAGGTCGAGGGTCGTGGTCCACTCCTGCAGCAGGGGCAGTGCACCCGGCTGGTCGAGCGAGGACGTCGTGGTGGGCGATGGCGCGGCGGTCGTGGTGCTGCTGCGGTCGGCCGGGATGGGCTTGAGCACGGGATCGCCCCCGAGCTGCGTGTAGCCCACGGTGCCGGCCACGACGACCGCCGCAGCAGCCGCCGCACCTATCGTGAGAAACCTGCGGCGACGACGCGCCATACCCCTGGCCTTGACGAAGCGGACGTCGGCCAGGGGAGTGGCCTCGACGTCGGCGCGCAGCGACGACAGGGCAGCGCGAAGGCGAGCGTCCTCCGCTGCGGTCCATTCGTCGTGCTCAGCCATGGGGGTTCTCCTGGTGCTGCAGGGCCTGCGCGAGCTGCGCCCGGCCCCGGTGCAGGCGCGCCTTGACGGTGCCTGCCGGGGTGTTGGTCTCGTGGGCGATCTGCTCGATGCTCAGGTCGCCGATGTAGTGCATGGTCACGGCCTCGCGGACCGGCTCGGGCAGGGTGCGCAACGCTGCGACCACCGCCACCCGGTCCTCCGTCGGTGGGCCCGTCGTGTCGTGGGCGCCGTGCCGTTCGTAGGCGCGGTCCTGGCTGGTCTTCCTGCGCCAGCCCGAGATCGCGACCCGTCGGGCCACCGTGCGGACCCAGGCGAGCGGGTCGTCATGGGTGCGCACGCTGGACCACTGCTGCCACGCCCGCGCGTAGGCCTCCTGGGTCGAGTCCTGCGCGACGGTGAGGTCACCGGTGAACGCGTACACCAGGTGGACGACGCGGCGGGAGGTGTCGCGGTAGAACGCGTCGAACTCCGCCTCAGCGGACTGCGCGTCCATCCTCACCTCCTGCGTCGGCGCTGTCGCGCCCGTCGGAACCACCATGGCCATCACACCGCAGCAGACGCGCTCGCGCGAGGTTGGGTTGCGGCGCGTTCGGACATTTCTCGGCTGCCCTCGGCGTTGCACGCCGGCTCAGGCTGGGGTGTCGGCGACGATGGGGCAGCGATGACTGTGATGGAAATGCTGAGGGCGGGCACCTCGTCGACCGGTGACGGGCCGGGCTCCGCCGTGCACCGGCGAGCACTGGTGGCCGGGGCCCTGGCCGCTGCCGGGTCGGCCACCGTGTTCGTGCTGCCGGCCCTGCTCGTGTGGGTCGCCGCCTCCGAGAGCACGGTCTCCTGGACCAGCTCCCTGGGCATCGGGGCCAGCCTGTGGCTGCTGGCCGGCGGCGCGCACCTCACCGTCGGCGCCACCCACATCACGGTCGTCCCGCTGCTGGCCTTCGCGCTGAGCGTGGCCATCGGAGCGTGGTCCGCCACGCGCGCCGCGCGCGAGGCCGCCGACGCGCGCACCATCCGCCTCGCCCGCAACACCCTCCACCGCCCCCTCGCCGCCGACCTCCTCGCCTGGGCCCTCGGGTATGCCGCGTGCGCGCTCCTGTGGGTCGCGGTCGCCTTCCTCGCCGGTCCCCACCCGGTGGTCTGGACCCTTGTGCTCCCTGTGCTGGTGGTGCCGGCGGCCTCGGCCACGCTGGCCCTGGCCCGGCTGCTCAAGGGCCGGCCCGAGCTCGCCGGCCCGGCCCTGCGCCGCCCGGCCTGGCTGCCGGAGTCGGTGCGGCGGGCGCTGCGACCCGGGCTCGAGGGTGCCACGGTCCTCGTCGGCGCCGGCATCGTGATCTGCCTGGTGCTGCTCGCGGTCCGGTTCGGCGACGTGCGTCACCTGCAGGGCGAGCTGGCGCCCGGAGTGGTCGGGGGAGTGGCGCTGACCCTCGCCCAGGTGTCCGTGCTGCCCAACCTCGCGCTGTGGGCGGTGTCGTTCGTCGCCGGCACCGGCTTCTCTGCGGTGGAGGGGGCCTCGGCCACCTGGACCGGCAGCCGCACCTCGCTGCTGCCGATGGTGCCGGCGTTCGGGGCGCTGCCGCAGCCGGGGGCGTTCCCCGGCCTCCTGCCGCTCATCGTGCTGCTGCCCGTGGCGGTCGGGGCCCTCGTGGGCTGGCGCTCGCTGCGCGCCGTGGCCCGGCTGTCGACCGTGCGCACCAAGCTCACGGTCGTCGGCACCGCCGTCGTGGTTGCAGCCGGGGCGATCGGCCTCCTGGACGTGCTCGGTGGAGGCTCGCTCGGGATGGCCCGACTGAAGGACATCGGCGCTCCGGCCGGGGCGATGACGCTCGCCCTGCTCGTCGAGCTCGGGCTCGGAGCCGCGCTGGTGCTGGCCTGGGACCGCTGGAAGCTGCGTCGCTGATCCCTCGATTTCTCCACCCGTGTGTCGCTACCTCATGCAAAAGGCGAGTTAGCGCCGCACGAGACCGGCGCTAACTCGCCTTTTGCATGAGAAGGCGACGGGAGTCGGGGTTCTGGGGCACCTGGTGGACGCGGCTGCCGCCACGTGACGGCGGCTCGGTATCGTCTCCCGGGTGACTGCCCCTGAGCCGACCGGGATCGTCGTGCTCGTCTCCGGATCGGGCACCAACCTCCAAGCTCTCATCGACGCCACCGCAGACCCGGCCTACGGCGTGCGGATCCTCGCCGTCGGTGGCGACCGCGCCGGCATCGCAGGACTCCACCGCGCAGCGGCGGCCGGCATCACCGTGTTCGTCTGCCGGGTCGAGGACTTCGACACCCGGGCGGAGTGGGACGCCGCCCTGGCGGAGCGGATCGGCGACCACCGGCCCGCCTTCGTGGTCTCCGCGGGGTTCATGAAGCTCCTCGGGGCCGAGGTCCTCCGGCGATGGACCGTCCTCAACACCCACCCTGCCCTTCTGCCGTCCTTCCCCGGCGCCCATGCAGTCCGTGACGCCCTCGCGGCCGGCGCGCACCAGACCGGCTGCACCGTGCACGTCGTCGACGCGGGCATCGACACCGGGCCGGTCCTGGCCCAGGCCACCGTCGACGTCGAGGCCGACGACACCGAGGACACGCTCCACGAGCGCATCAAAGCTGTCGAGCACCCGCTGCTCGTCGAGATCGTGGGCCGCGCGGCCCGCGAAGGAATCACCGTTTCCGATGGGAAGGCCACCATTCCGTGACCGAGCAGTCTGCCTCCGCACCCACTCCCGAGACCGTGGACCAGGCCGGCCGTCGGCCGATCCGCAGGGCGCTGGTCTCGGTCTACGACAAGACGGGGCTCGAGGAGCTGGCGCGTGGCCTCCACGACGCCGGGGTCGCCCTGGTGTCGACGGGTGGGTCCGCCGCCCTCATCGACGGCCTGGGGCTGCCGGTCACCAAGGTCGAGGACCTCACCGGGTTCCCCGAGTGCCTGGAGGGCCGGGTCAAGACGCTGCACCCGCGGGTCCACGCCGGGATCCTCGCCGACACCCGCAAGGCCGACCACGTCGCCCAGCTGGCCGACCTCGGCGTCGAGCCGTTCGAGCTCGTCGTCGTGAACCTGTACCCGTTCCGCGAGACGGTGGCCTCCGGCGCCGGCCCCGACGAGGTCATCGAGCAGATCGACATCGGCGGACCGTCCATGGTGCGGGCGGCGGCCAAGAACCACCCGAGCGTTGCGGTCGTCACCGACACCGCGGCATACCCGGCAGTGCTCGCAGCCGTCGCCGACGGAGGGTTCACGCTCACCGAGCGCAAGCGGCTGGCAGCGCAGGCCTTCGTGCACACCGCTGACTACGACAACGCGGTCGCGAACTGGATGGGCAACGTCTACACCGACACCAGTGACGGCACCGGCTTCCCGGCCTGGACCGGTGCGACCTTCCAGCGCGCCAACGTGCTCCGCTACGGCGAGAACCCGCACCAGCCGGCCGCCCTCTACACGCACTGGCGTCCGGGCGTCGCCTCCGCGGAGCAGCTCCACGGCAAGGACATGTCCTACAACAACTACATCGACACCGACGCCGCGGTGCGTGCCGCGTACGACCACGGCGACCAGCCGACCGTGGCGATCATCAAGCACGCCAACCCCTGCGGCATCGCCGTGGGCGCCACCGTGGAGCAGGCGTATGCCGCGGCTCATGCGTGTGACCCCGTGTCCGCCTACGGCGGCATCATCGCCACCAACAGGCCGGTGACCAAGGCCATGGCGCTCGCTGCCAACGAGACCTTCAGTGAGGTCATCGCCGCCCCCTCGTTCGATGTCGACGCGCTGGAGGTGTTGCGGGAGAAGAAGAACCGTCGCCTGCTCCAGCTCCCCGCCGACCTGGCGGCACACCGCGACCCCATCGAGACGCGACCGATCAGCGGGGGCCTGCTCGTGCAGGTGCCCGACCGGATCGACGCCGTGGTCGAGGGCGAGACCCCGGGAGGGGACGACGCGTCCCGCTGGCGGCTGGTCGCCGGTGCGGCTGCGGACGGGTCGACGCTCGCCGACCTGCAGTTCGCGTGGCGGGCGGTGCGCGCGGTGAAGTCCAACGCCATCCTGCTCGCCAGTGGCGGCGGTTCGGTGGGCATCGGCATGGGACAGGTCAACCGGGTCGACTCCTGCCACCTGGCGGTCTCACGGGCCAACGCCGACGGCGCCGACCGGGCCAAGGGTGCGGTCGCGGCGTCCGACGCGTTCTTCCCGTTCGCCGACGGCCTGCAGGTGCTGCTCGACGCGGGAGTGCGAGCCGTGGTCGCGCCTGGTGGGTCCGTGCGGGACGAAGAGGTGGTGGCCGCGGCCGAGGCGGCCGGCATCACGATGTACTTCACCGGTACCCGCCACTTCTCCCACTGACTCGCTCGCCCCACCGAGTGGGGATTCCGCGGGCGTCCGGCGTGTGGGACCGTTGGCCTCATCCGGACCTGGTCCGGCTGGCAGAGGGGAGTCAGCGATGTTCTGGATCATCGTCGGAGCAGTGGTGTTCGTCGTGCTGGTGCTGGCCTGGGTGGTGGACCGCAAGTGGGACGGCATCGATCCCACGCCGCGGCATACGCGGGGCAGGGCACAGGCCGAGTCGGACCAGGCCTGGACCGCCTACCAGTCAGGCAGCGGCGACAGCTTCTAGGCCGACACCGCCTGACTCGGCGACTGCCACCACGTCGGGGCAGACGCAGTCAGTCGGGAGTCGGGGCGCGGTAGCCGGTCGGCTCGCCGGACCCGAGGTCGACGATGGCCGCGACCGGGCCGCCGCCGTCGGGGCCCTGGTGGGCTGCCGACACCGAGACGAACACGGCCGGGTCGCCGGTCACGGAGGCGGTGACGCCGCCGACGGCGGACTTGATCTGGCGGTGCCAGTGCACGTCCGAGTCGTCGAGCATGGCGTTGCGGCGCCCACGGACCTCGCCGGTCTGGCTGACCTCGCACTTGAGGAAGACGTTGACGAGCCGGCCCTGCAGGTCTGACGAGTGCGGGCGCTCGGGCAGGTCGAGCCCGGCGTCCTTGATGGCCGACCACACCCCGTCGGCGTCGAGGGCGTCCCGCATGACCGAGTGGCCGATGCGGTAGCGGCCGCCGATTCCCTTGGTGTTGCCGACCACCACGACCTGCGCCCGGTCGAGCTCGACACCGGAGGAGCAGGAGGCCACCGCCGAGAACAGCGACCGGTTGTTCATCACGTCGGCGTCGGTCGGCATCTCGATCTCGCCGAGGGCGACGGCGATCCCGAGACCGGTCGTCCCGTTGGACAGGTCCATCGACTCGTGGGTGTGGTGGGTCCAGACCGACTTGCCGCGCGACTCCGCGTCGCGGATGGTGTGGATGGTCAGCAGTGGGGTCTTGGTCTGCACGTAGTGCACGTCAGCCGGGTCGGTGATGGCCGCGCGCTCCATGGCGACCCGCACGGCGTCGGCGACCTTGCTGATCATCCCGGTGTAGCCGATCTCCTCGGGCAGGATCGGCTCGCTCATCGCGAACCCGACCGTCAGCCTCAGCTCGTCGGACTGCTCGGCCTGGTCGGCGGGCACCGTCGCGAAGATCGTGGCGTGCGGGCTGATGATCCCGTCGGTGCCACCGGACCACACGATCGGCACCTGCTTCACCTGGTCGGCCGGCGCCCCCTTGGCGACCAGGACCTCGCGGAAGGCGCGGTCGGCGATGATCCGCGTGTAGTCGTTGACGCCACCGTTGCCCTCGGTCTTGCCGATGATGGCGACCACCCGGCTGGCGTCCATCACGCCGTCGTCGATGAGCTTGGCCAGCTCGCTCGCGTCGGACACGCTGTGGATCGGGACCTTGCGGACCTCGATGGGCTCGGGCATGGCGGTCACCTCTCTGTTGGTCTGACAGCTGGTGGTGAGTCGTCGGTTGATGTGACGACCTCTTGTTCGGCGTCGAGTTCGGTTGGTACTGAAGGGTTTCCGATCACCGTGCCGACGTCGCCATGGAGGGCCTCAGCGATGCGGTCGAGTGCGGTGATCACGCTGCGGCGGCCGCCGTGGCGGACGAACCGCATGGCGGCCTCGACCTTCGGGCCCATCGAGCCCGACGCGAACTGGCCGTCCGCGGCATACGCCTCCATGTCGGCGAGCCGCACCCGTCCGACGGGTTGCGCGCCGGGGGTGCCGTAGTCGAGGACGGCGTTCTCGACATCGGTGGCGATGATGAGCACGTCGGCGCCGATGGCGCTGGCGAGCACTGCTGCGGTGAGGTCCTTGTCGATCACGGCCTCGACGCCGTGCACGGTGCCGTCGGCTTCGCGCACCACGGGTATGCCGCCGCCACCGGCTGCGACGACGACGTAGCCCGCGCCGAGCAGGGTGCGGAGCGTGTGGGTCTCGAGCACCTCGAGCGGCTCGGGGGAGGCGACCACGCGGCGCCAGCCCTGGTGGCCGCGGTCCTCCCAGGTCTCGCCGTGCTCGATCAGGGGGCGCGCGTAGTCGTGGGCGAGGAACCGCCCGATCGGCTTGGTGGGCTTGGCGAAGCCCGGGTCGTCTGCTGCCACGAGCGTGCGCGTGACGATGGCGGCGACCCGCTGGTCCACCCCCTGGGCCGCGAGGGCGGCCTCGAGCGTGTCGAGGATCGTGAACCCGATGGTTCCCTGCGTCTGGGCGCCGCACCAGTCGAGGGGGACCGGCGGGACGACGTGGGCCGCGAGCTCGTTCTTGACGAGCAGGTTGCCGACCTGGGGACCGTTGCCGTGGGTGAGGACCACCTCGTGCCCGGCCGCGATGACGGTGGCGACGTGCTCCATCGCCTGCGCGATGGCCTCCCGCTGGGCCTGCGGGGTGGCGCTGCCGTCGGGACCGGTCATGGCGTTGCCGCCGAGCGCGATCAGGACCCGCATGCCACCTCCGTTCGTCGTCCGTGCGGCGAGCCTAGGGATGCCCGGCGCCGCGTGACGTTGTCAGGACCTGCCCAATGGCGTGGGTCGACTTGGCACATCTGCGACAGCGGACCGGGGGGCCTGGGTGCGGCATCGGCCGGTCAGGTCGAGGCCGTGGCCGGCACGGGGGTCTGGGCGACCCCCAGCGCGATGACGAGGTCGGCGACCCGGCGCGGGTCGTCGAGGGCGTCGCCGAACAGCTCACGCAGCTGGCCGACGCGGTAGCGGACGGTCTGCGGGTGGACGAACAGCGCCTCGGCGACGGGCTCGCGGCGGCCGCGGTGCAGCAGCCAGAGCCGCAGGGTCTCCTCGAGCCGCTCGCGGCTGGCCGGCGTGGAGTCGTCGAGCGGAGCGAGGGCCTGGGCGCGGAGGTCGGCGAGCGCGATGGGGTCGGCGCTCAGCACGATCTCGGCCAGGTGGGCGTCGGTGTCGTATGCCGTCCGCTCCCCGGTGCGCGTCGCCCGCCCTCGCAGGGCTCGCTGGTGGGACGTGGCCGCCTCGCGCCAGGGGCGGGTCGGTCCGAGCACCACGTCGTGGCCCTCGAGGGCCTGGACCAGGCGGCGCCGGGCCGTCGGGGTCAGCCGGGGGACGATGAGTGCCGCGACGTCGTCGCGGGCGTCGACACCGGGCACGTCCTCGGTGAGGACGAGCGATCGCCCGTCGACCAGCGACCGGATGTGGTGCAGCTCGGAGTCGGGCGCCAGGAGCACGGTCACCGACCTGGGCAGGTCCCAGCCGGCGCGTTCGGCCCGGCGCGTGACCAGCTCGTCGGAGGCGCCGCGGAGCATCTCGAGGGCGAGCCGCTCGACCTGGCGCTGCTGGACCCGCTCGGCGGTGGCGAGCTCGTCGGCATGGCCGGCCACGCTGGCTGCGGAGAGCTCGTCGATGTAGGCGAAGACCAGCTCGGCGAAGCGCGCCAGCAGCTCGGCGCTCATGCCGGCCCGGACGCTCTCCTCCGACAGGCCTCGCCACGAGACGCGGGCCCCGATCCGGTAGGCCGACAGCAGGGCGTCCATGCTGCGGCCGCTCCGGGCCTCGCCGCGACCGAGGTTGTAGGACGCCTCCCGGGCCGGGCCGAGCGGCGAGCTGGGGTCGTCGGCGCGGGCCGCGATCGACAGGAACGTGCCGAGGGCGACCTGCACGGCTGTCTCGATGTTGCCCACGAGGTAGTCGCGGGCGCTCGCGTAGCTCGGCACCTCCTCGATGATCGCCTCGACCGCGTGGCTCGCCACGGCGGGCAGGGCACCCTTGAGGCGGGCGAGCACCTCCGGTGACATGGTGAGACCGGCAGCGCGCTCGGTGGCGGAGGTGGCCGGGGTGCTCGGTGGGGCGGCAGTGACCGAGGTGGCTGCTGCGGCGGCGGTGGCCGCTGCGTCGGGCGAAGGGGACTTGAGGGGCGGTTCGGTGCTCATGTTGTTCCTAGCGAACAAAACACTGACGAAAACTCACTCTGATGGGTCAGGAAATTAGCCTACCTGTTCGCTCATAGTAGAACCATGACCGCAGTTCTCCCACTTCGCACGACGTCCGGGTCCACGAGACCCCTGCCGTCCCTGCGTACGGTCCTCCGTCGAGTCGCCGAAGCAGTCGCCACCCCCGTGCTGCCCGACGACTACCTCGACCTCATCGCGCCGATGCGGGCCGGCGCCGACCTGCGTGGCCGGGTCGTCTCGGTGACGCCCGAGACCCGCGACGCCGCCACCGTGCACATCCGGCCCGGCCGGTCCTGGGCCGGGCACGTGCCCGGCCAGTACATCCGCATCGGCGTCGACGTCGACGGTGTCCGCAACTGGCGCGCCTACTCGTTGACCTCCCCGGTCGCGTCGCCCGACGGGCTGATCTCGATCACCGTCAAGGCGATCCCGGACGGCAAGGTCAGCAACCACGTCGTGCGGACGCTGCAGCCCGGCACCCTGATCCACCTCGACCAGGCGACCGGTGAGTTCGTCCTCCCGGCGCTCCGTCCGGCGCGGGCCCTGTTCGTCACCGCCGGCTCGGGTGTCACGCCCGTGATGGGCATGCTGCGCAACCACCTCGACGAGCTGCAGGACGTCGTCGTCATCCACTCCGCGCCCACCGAGGCCGACGTCATCTTCGCCGCCGAGCTGCGCGAGTGGGCCGACGCCGGACGCATCCGCCTCGTCGAGCGGCACACCGACACCGAGGGCATGGTCGGCACAGACTCCCTCGACGAGCTCGTGCCCGACTGGCGCTTCCGCGAGACCTGGGCCTGTGGGCCCACCGGCATGCTCGACGCCTTCGAGGCGGCCTGGGCCGACGCCGAGATCACCGACCGACTCCACACCGAGCGCTTCCGCCCGGTCATCATCGCCGAAGGCGAGGGTGGCACCGTCACCTTCGGCGGCCAGCGCATCACCGTCGATGCCGACGGCTCGACCCCGATCCTCGATGCCGGCGAAGCCGCCGGTGTCCTGATGCCCTCCGGCTGCCGGATGGGCATCTGCTTCGGCTGTGTCGTGCCCCTGAAGGAAGGTGCCGTGCGCGACCTGCGCAACGGCGACCTGACCATTGCCGCCAAGGGCGACGGCATCCGCATCCAGACGTGTGTGTCGGCTGCTGCCGGCCACTGCGAGATCGACCTCTAAGGAGACCTCATGACTGCCACCGCAGAGACCTATGACCTCACCATCGACGGCTCGGCCGCCTCGACGCCCAAGGCTCCCGGCACCCCGTCCCCGCGCTCCACGAACAGCCGCCTGTCGACCGCCATCGCCGAGCGCCGCCACGTGCCCAAGCGCTCCGGCAAGGCCGACCCCACCGCGCACCTGACCGCCGAGGACGTCGAGGCGCTCGCCATGGAGCTCGACGCGCTGCGCCAGGAAGTCCTGGAGTCGCGCGGAGCCAGCGACGCGGCATACATCCGCAAGGTGATCGACGTGCAGCGCAAGATCGAGCTGGCCTCGCGCGCCGTGCTGCTCTTCTCGATCTTCCCGCCGGCCTGGATCGTCGGCACCGCCGGCCTGTCCGTCGCCAAGATCCTCGACAACATGGAGGTCGGCCACAACATCCTCCACGGCCAGTGGGACTGGATGCGCGACCCCAAGATCCACTCGACGACCTGGGAGTGGGACAGCGCCACCCCGGCAGCCCTGTGGAAGCACAGCCACAACGAGCTGCACCACACGTTCACCAACGTGATCGGCAAGGACAACGACCTCGGCTACGGCATCATGCGCGTCGACGAGGACCAGCGCTGGACGCCGGCCTACCTCGGCCAGCCGATCTACAACTTCCTCAACATGTGCTTCTTCCAGTACGGCATCGCCGCCTACGACCTCGAGATCGGCAAGCAGCTCGCCGGCCGGGGTGACAAGGAGGAGTTCAAGCGCAACGGGAAGATGGTGCTGCGCAAGGTCGGCCGCCAGGCGCGCAAGGACTACCTCATCCACCCGCTGCTCTCGGGCCCGTCGTTCTTCCACACCATCGCGGCCAATGCGACGGCGAACTTCGTCCGCAACGTCTGGACGCACTCGATCATCATGTGCGGCCACTTCCCGACCGGGGTCGAGACGTTCGCCCGCGCGTCCATCGAGGGCGAGACCCGGGGCGAGTGGTACCTGCGCCAGATGCTCGGCTCGGCCAACATCTCGGGCAGCAAGGCCCTGCACATCATGTCGGGCAACCTGAGCCACCAGATCGAGCACCACCTCTTCCCCGACCTGCCGAGCAACCGCTACGGCGAGCTGGCGCCCAAGGTGCAGGAGATCTGCGAGCGCTACGGCCTGACCTACACGACGGGGCCGCTGCCCAAGCAGGTCGCGTCCGCGTGGAGCCAGGTCATCTCGCTGGCCCTCCCGAACCCCGAGCCCGGCCGCAACCGCCTCGGCATCGCCGCGGAGGCGATCGGCAAGCAGGTGCGCCGCAAGCTGCGCAACCGCAAGCCCCTGCGGGCAGTCTGACCTTCACCCGCACCGGGTGGTTCAGGACAGGACGCGGTGCAGCACGAGCTCGTCGCGCAGGGGTATGCCGTGCTGTCCGGTCGCCCAGCCGCGCCTGCTGGCGGCCCCCGACCTGAGCGTCGAGGAGTTCCTCGACGACCGCGAGGTCCCTGGTCCCAACGGACGCAGCACGGGGCCGGTCACGACCAGCCCGCCTGCCCGCCTGCGCCCTCGTCGAGCCAGGCCCGGATGCTCGCGCCGTGCTGGTCGAGTGTCGGTGGCGCGTCGTGCTCGCTGCGCCCACCGGCATACGGGTTGTCGTCGAAGCGGATCGGTGGGCCGGGCAGCTCGATGTGGCCGAGCACGGGGTGGTCGACGTCGAGCACCAGGCCCTGCGAACGGGTCTGGTCCCAGTCGTAGACGCGGTCGATGGTGCGGACCTCGCCCGCCGGGATGCCCAGCGAGGCGAGGCGGGGGAGCAGCTCGGCGAGGGGATGGGTGGCGAAGGCGGCGTTGAGGGCTGCCGTCACCTGGTCGCGGTTGACGGTGCGCTCGCGGTTGGTGGCCATGCCAGGGGTGTCCGGGTCGAGGTCGAACGCCTCGGCGAGCTTGCGCCACAGCGACTCGCTGCCGCAGGCCACCTGGATGTCGCCGTCCTGGCAGTGGAACAGGCCGTACGGCGACAGCGACGGGTGGTGGTTGCCCTGCGCCCGACCGACGTGGCCGGCCACCGTGTAGGCGGTGCCTTGGAACGCGTGGGCGCCGACGAGGGCGGCCAGCAGGCTGGTCCGCACCACGCGGCCGACGCCGGTGGTGTGGCGCTCGTGGAGGGCGGTCACCACGCCGTACGCGCCGTACATGCCCGCCAGCAGGTCGCCGATCGGCACCCCGACGCGTTGCGGGGTGTCGGCGTCGGGACCGGTCACCGACATCAGCCCGGACTCGCCCTGGGCGATCTGGTCGTAGCCGGCTCGTCCGCCCTGCGGCCCGTCGTGGCCGAACCCGCTGATGCTCAGCAGCACGAGTCTCGGGTTGAGCTCGTGCAGCCGCTCCGCCGAGAACCCCAGCCGGTCGAGGACGCCCGGGCGGAAGTTCTCGACGAGCACGTCGCCGCGTTGCACGAGCTTGGTGAGGACGTCGCGGCCGTCGTCCGACTTGAGGTCGAGGGTGATCGACTCCTTGTTCCGGTTGGCCGCGAGGAAGTAGGTGGAGATGGGCTCGTCGTCGGGTCCGACGAACGGCGGCCCCCAGCCACGGGTGTCGTCGCCAGTGCCCGGCGACTCGACCTTGATGACGCGAGCGCCCATGTCTCCCAACATCATTGCCGCGTGCGGCCCAGCCAGGGCTCGCGACAGGTCGATGACGACGACGTCTTCCAGTGGTGCGGTCACCGCCTCATCCTGTCAGGGCGCCGACCCCTCGTGGGAGAGGCCGTCCGCAGCACGGTGGCAGGCCTGCCCGGGTCAGCTGCCGCGGTCGGCGCCCTTGATCGCAGCCTGGAGGGGTCCTCGGATGTACGGCGCGAGCGTTCGCACCATCGTCTGGGTGAGGTGGTGGCGGTCGTAGTACGTGATCACCCCGCCGACCACCCCGTAGCACGTCGCCTCGTCACAGAGCTTGTCGGTCAGGTCCACGACCGAGACATGAGGGCTGTCCATGCTCTCCGCGGCTGCGGCCAGCGGGTCCTGGGGGACCCAGGACGCCCTGCTGCCGCTGCACTTCCTGAGGTCGGTCGGGTGGGTCGCCACGCAATCCGGCACGGGACCGACGCCTGGGGGCGCCCGCGGGGTGTCACGGATCACCAGCACCTGGACCCCGGCAGCGTCCCAACGCCGGAGCTCGTCCAGGTGTCCCTTCCGGGCCAGGGGAAAGCGCTGGGGGTAGTCGTCCTGAGCAGCCTCCGGCGCCCGCGTCTGGATGGCGGAGGTCACGACGACGTCGAAGGACCCGTCCGTCGTGGCCTTCATGACCTTCTCGCCCCAGGCAAGGCAACCGGTCCCCCAGGACCAGGGGTCGTAGTGGAGGCGGGCCGTCGTGACGTTGCAGCCGTCGGCCACGAAGGAGGTGACTCTGAAGTGCTCGGTGCCCATCAGCTCCTGCAGGGCGGTGAACCACATCCCGGCGTGCGAGTTGCCGACCAGCGCGACCGAGATCTCGGCGTTCGGGTCACCGTAGGTGCACCTGCGCACGGTGTCGAAGGGTGGTTCCACGAAGCACGAGCGGTCATAGAGGGCGGAACGGTCCTGCTGTGCCTGAGCCGGAGCCGGGATCGGGTCCTTGCCCCGGTCAGGGCACCTCGTCGGCCCCAACGCCAGCGTGCCCGCCCCCAGGCACGGCCCCGCTGCCCGCAGCTCGGCGGCAGCCTGGGCGCGTTGGTCGGCGACCCGGCGGTCCATGACCTGTGTCACGGCGGTGCTGCCGAGCAGCATCACCAGCATCCCGACCAGCGCGAACCGGAACGGCGCGCGGCCCACCCAGGTGATCCCAGGACGGCGGAAGCGGTCCTCGATGGTCACCTTGGTCAACCACGCCAACCCGATGCTCGCCACGAGGACGGCGACCTTGTCCAGCCGGCCGAGGGACCCGGAGACGAAGGGTAGGAGCACGATCAGCGGCCAGTGCCAGAGGTAGATCGAGTACGAGATGTCACCGATGAACGGCAGCGGCTGCAGGCTGAGCAGCCGGTCGGCCGCGCCCCGCCGACCCCAGCACCCGGCCGCGAGCACGAGGACGGCACCCCCGACCGGGAGGGCGGCCTTCCATCCGGGGAACGGCGTGCTGTCGGAGAACGTCACGGAGGCGACGACGATGGCCAGCAGCCCGAGAAGCCCGAGCACGGGCCAGAGGGCGCGTCGAGCCTCCCACCGCACCGACGACGCAGCAGCGACCGCGAGCAGGCCTCCTGCGGCCAGCTCCCAGAGGCGCACGGGGGTGGAGAAGTAGGCGACGGACGGGTTGGTCGACGTCTCGTACACGGAGAACGCGAAGGACGAGGCGGCAGCCCCCGTCACGGCGAACGCGACCGTGCGGCCCACTGCCCAGCCCCTGGCCCGCGCCAGCCTGGTGACCAGCAGGAGCATGATCGGCCAGACGAGGTAGAACTGCTCCTCGACCGACAGCGACCAGTAGTGCTGCACGGGCGTGGGTTGGTTCTCGGCCTTCAGGTAGCTCGTCGAGTCGGCCGCGAGCCGCCAGTTCTCGACGTAGAGCCCGGAGGCCAGGACGTGCTTGGCCGTCTCGAGCCATCGACCGTCGGGCGCGAGGACCACGGTGGCGACGAGCGTGCACCCCAGGACCACCAGCGCAGCGGGGAGCAGGCGTCGGATCCGTCGCCCCCAGAACTCGACGAGGTCGCGACCGGCCTCCAGTCGCGACTGGAGCAGGTGGCTCGTGATCAGGAACCCGGAGATGACGAAGAACACGTCGACGCCGACGTACCCGCCGGTGAGCCTGGAGGGGGAGAGGTGGTACGCCACCACCACGAGGACCGCGACCGCGCGCAGGCCCTGGATGTCCAGACGCTGCCCACCGGACCGTGCCGCGCGCCCCGTCGGGGGTGGCGTCGGCCGGCTCACGCGGGAGAGCTGGCTCCCGATGACCTCGGGTGCCGGCTGGCTTCGCAGCACGTGCGTCCTCCCTGCGCCTCGGGGCCGAGGGACTGTCCTGCCCGGCCGGTGTCCCTCCTGGCCTGCCGCCGGGGACAGGGCGCGACGGCCCCGGGGCGACAGGTTACCTGCCCGGGCCACTTTGACCGCATTCCGCAGCGGGGCCGGTCCTGGCCGGCAGGCGCCCCTGTCACGAAGCCACCCTCGGGGCAGCCGACTACAGCCAGTCGACGTCGGCGGCGGCCTTGCCGTCGGCGAGCCGAGCGTAACCGGGGCCGCGGTCGAAGAACGGCGCCGACTCGGGCCGGGCGTCGCGCAGCTGCTGGCGCAGCGCGTCGCTCGCGTCCGTGTCGATGACGGGTTCGTCCTTGCTGCCCGACGCGACCACCCCGTATGCCGTGCGCGCACCCTCGAAGGACACCTTGCCCCAGCGCAGGTCGCGTTCGACGTCCTCGTAGGGGCGCTCGAGCGGGTCGCCCCAGCCACCGCCTCCGGTGGTGCGGATCCGGATCACCTGACCGGCCTTGACCGGCTCGGCGTCGGCCAGGGCGTCGACCTCGCGCTCGTCGGGACCACCGACGTCGATCGTGACGCTGAACGAGCTGCCGGCCTTGCCACCCTTGACGCCCCAGCACGCGAGGATCGAGCGGTCGGCGATCGACATGAAGTGGGCGTCCTTGAGCATGCGGATCTGCTTCTCGTAGCCCAGCCCGCCGCGGTAGCGCCCCGCACCGCCGGAGTCGACGGCGAGCCCGAGGCGCTCGACGATGAACGGGAACCGGCTCTCGGTGAACTCGGTCGGCAGGTTGCGCGAGTCCGGCACGACATGGATGGTGTCCTCGCCGTCGGCGTAGTAGCGGCCGCCCGAACCGCCGCCCAGCACCTCGCGCATGAGGTAGTCGTTGCCGTCGCGGTCCTTGCCGTAGACCCCGGTGTAGCGGATGGTCTCCTGGTCGGCGGGCATCTTGCCGTCGACGGCCTTGGCGACCACGCCGGCCAGCACCCCGAGCAGCCTCAGGATGACGAAGGTCCGGGCGTTCGTCGGGGCCGGGAAGATCGGCGTGAGCAGGGTGCCCTTGTCGGGGAAGCGCATCTCGATCAGCGGCACGACGCCTTCGTTGACGTCGAGCTCGGCCATTCGCTCCGGGCTGTCCGCCAGGTTGCGCAGGATCGGGGCCAGCCACTTCTTGAGGAAGTTGCCCCCGACGTAGTCGCCGCAGTGGTTGATCGGGCCCTTGGCCTGCGGCGCGGTGCCGGTGAAGTCGATGACCAGCCGCGGGCCGCCGTCGCCGGGGCCGGGGCCGCCGGTGGGTTCCTTGGTCAGGGTGATCCGCTGGGTGTGCAGCCGTGGGTCGTCGACGCCGTCGTGCTCGGCGTAGTCCTCCCAGACGTAGGTGCCGTCGGGGATCTTCGACAGGATCTCGCGCCGGTAGGTCTCGGTCGTCTGGTCGAGGATCGTGTCGAAGGTCGCCTCGATGGTGTCGCGGCCATAGCGCTCGAACAGCTCGGACAGCCGTCGGGCGCCCATCAGGCAGGCCGAGCACTCGGCGTCGAGGTCGGCCGCCAGCGAGTCGGGCATCCGGCTGTTGCGGGTCATGATCCGCAACGCCGCCTTGTTGGGCACTCCCTTGTCCCACAGCTTGATCGGCGGGACCGCGAGGCCCTCCTCGAAGACGCTGGAGGCGTTGCTCGGCATCGACCCGGGCACGGCTCCGCCGATGTCGTCGTGGTGGCCGAAGGCCTGGACGAAGGCCACCACCTCGCCACCGCTGAACACCGGCACCGTCACACACAGGTCGGGGAGGTGCCCGATCCCGCCCTCGGACTCGTAGACGTCGTTGTGGAAGAAGACATCGCCCTCGGCCATCTCGGACAGGGGGAAGTCGCGGGCGATCGGGTGGACGAGCGCGCTGTAGGACCGGCCGGTCAGCTTGCGCAGCTGCCGGTCGTGGATGCCCGCCCGGAAGTCGTGCGCGTCGCGGATCATCGGCGAGCGGCTGGTGCGGGCGATGGCCGTCTCGACCTCCATCTCCACGCTCGCCAAGGTGCCTTGGACGATCTCCACGAGGATCGGGTCGACCTCGGTGCCCAGCGGGGTCAGCCGGTTGCCGTGCTCGTACGCCGTGGGCAGGCCAGCGGTGTTCATCGGGCACCCTCCTTGGTGATGACCAGGTTGCCGATCGAGTCCACCGTGACGGTGAAGCCGGGGTGGACCGGCACGGTCGAGCCGAACTCCTCGACGATGGCGGGCCCGTCGAACGTGTCTCCCGCTCGCAGATCGGGACGCCAGAACACCGGTGTGTCCCGGTAACCCTCGTCCGCGTCGAAGCAGACCGCCCGCCGGCTGCGTTGGTTCGGAAGATCCGCCGGGTCCTGACCAGGCGGATCTTCCGAAGAAACGGCGCGGGTCTCGAGCTCACGCAGCTCCGGTCGGGTGATCGGACCGATCCCGGTGACGCGCAGGTTCACCCACTCGACCTGCTGGCTCGGGTCGGCCGAGAAGTCGTACCCGTAGAGGGCGCGGTGCGCCTCGTGGAACGACTCGGCGACGTGCGCGGCATACGCCTCGTCGACGGGGCCGTCGGGGGCGGTGACGCGCACCTCGAAGGCCTGTCCGAAGTAGCGCAGGTCGACGGTGCGCGTGTAGCGGTGGGCGTCGCGGGGGAAGCCTTCGCCGTCAAGGGCTTTCGCGGCCCGGTCGGTCAGGTGGTCGAAGGTCTTCTGGACGGCCGCGTGGTCGAGCGCCGTGTGCTTGGCGACCATGGTCTGGACGTAGTCGTTCTTGACGTCGACGGTGAGCAGCCCGAAGGCGCTGACGTTGCCGGGGTTCTGCGGGACGACCACCCCGGCCAGGTCGAGGATGTCGACGAGCCGGCAGGCGAGCAGCGAACCGGACCCACCGAACGTGGTGAGCATGAAGTCGCGGACGTCGAGGCCGCGCTTCACCGAGACCTGCCGCAGCGCGTTGGCCTGGTTCCAGGCCGAGATCTCGAGGATGCCGGTCGCGCAGCGGGTGGGGTCGATGCCCAGCCGCGCCGCCAGCGCGTCGATGCCGGTGCGGGCGGCCTCGACGTCGAGCGGGATCTCGCCGCCGAGCAGGTGGGGAGGGATCCGTCCGAGCACGACATGGGCGTCGGTGATGGTCGGCTCGGTGCCGCCCTTGGCGTAGCAGAGCGGACCCGGGTCGGCACCGGCCGAGTGGGGCCCGACCTTGAGGGTGCCCTCGGGGGAGACCCACGCGACCGAGCCGCCGCCCGCGCCGACCGTGACGACGTCGATCATCGGGATCTTGCTGGGGTAGGCGCCGACCGTGCCCTCGGTGGTCAGGGTCGGCTCGCCGTCGAGCACCACCGAGACGTCGGTCGAGGTACCGCCGCCGTCGCAGGTGAGGACCTTGGGGAAGCCGGCCCGCTTCGCGATGAGCCCCGCCCCGAGCGCGCCGGCCGCCGGGCCTGACAACACCGTGGTGATCGGCTGGTTGACGACCTCGTCGGCGGACAGCACGCCGCCGTTGGACTTCATGATCGAGAAGGCGGCGTCGGGGGCGATCTGCGCCAGCCGCTGCTGGATGTTGGTGACGTAGCGGCTGACGTTCGGCTTCACGGCGGCGTCGACGAGGGTGGTCATCGAGCGCTCGTACTCGCGGTACTCGCGGAGCACCTCGCTGCTGATCGACACGATCGCCTCGGGGTGCTCGCGCCGCAGCACCTCACGCATGGCCAGCTCGTGGGAGTCATCGGCGTACGAGTGCAGGAAGCAGACGCCGAGCGTGGTGATGCCGTGGTCGCGGAACCAGTGCGCCGCGGCGACGGCCGACGCCTCGTCGAACGGGCGGATCTCGTTGCCCTGGAAGTCCATCCGTCCGCCGACGGTCCTGACCGCGTCGGCGGGCACGATGCGCGGGGGCTTGACCCAGAAGTAGGAGTTGCCGTAGCCGTCGGGGACGGCCTGGCGGGCGATCTCGAGCATGAACTCGTAGCCCTCGCTGGTGACGAACCCCAGCCGCTCGACCTTGCCCTCGAGGAGCTTGTTCGTGGCGACGGTGGTGCCGTGCGCGACGGCGGTGACGTCCCGGCCGGTGGCCCCCATCAGGTCGAGGACCTTGGTCACGCCGTTGATGAACCCGTCAGCGGGGTTGCTCGGCGTCGACGGTGTCTTCGTCGTGACGAGCTCCCCGGTGCCCTCCTCGAACGCGACGACGTCGGTGAACGTGCCTCCGGTGTCGATCCCGATCCTGATCCGTCGCTGCGCCATGCGTGAGATTCAACCGGTCGCGCGGCTGCCTCGCCTTGGCACAAGTTGCCAACAGCCCTCGTCAGGCCTGTGTCGTCAGTGGGCCCGCACCAGTCGGTAGGCGCGCAGGGCCGGGAGGAGCCCGGTGAGGAGGCCGACCAGCACGGTCACCGTCCCGGTGCGGAGGTAGACCCCCAGGGGTGGCTGGAACTGCGGCAGCTCGACCGCGTCGATGTGGTTGAGCAGGTCGGGGTCGAGGCGAGCCAGCGCCAGGCCCGCCGCCATCGAGAGGATGCCGACGACGACGGCGACGACGAGCCCTTCGAGCAGGGCGGCCGCGAAGAGGGTCGACCGCGTGGCTCCCAGTGTGCGCAGGGTCACCAGCTCCGGTGTGCGCACCTCCACCATCGCCGTGGCCACGACGGCGACCGCGATGGCGCCGAGGCCGAGCGCCACCCACGCGAACAAGGCTCCCTGCTCGCGTTGTTGGCGCAGGACTGGCGTGAGCACGTCGTGCGAGTCGACCCGATAGCCCGCGGCCAGGCTCAGCCCGGCGGTGCGAGCGATGGTCGCGGCGATGCTGGCGACATCGCCGCACTCGGGAGACGCGCAGCGCCAGTAGAGCGAGGCGCTCTCGGGTGCCGCACCGATCAGGTGCAGGAGGCTGCGACTGGCCAGCACGTCGTTGACCAGGGCCTTGTTCCGCTCAGCCGGCCCGCGGTGCGCCGGGATGTCGGGCACGGCGAGCGGGCTCTGCGCCCAGCCGTCGGCACCGACCCCGGACCCCGATGTCGAGGAGTCCCCGGCGCTCGACGAGTCCTCTGCTCCGGGATCGGGCGGTGGGGCGCCTGCGACCGTCACCGTGACCAGCGTCGTGGTGGCCACCCCCAACCGGTCCGCCGTCTGCCCGCTGATCACCAGTCGCGGCAGCGCGGTCGGCCCCTTCACCTCGGCGAAGCTCGTCGACCCCGCCGTCGTGGCGCTGATCTCGGCCCACGGTCCGTGGAAGGAGGTGAGCGAGGCGGCCGTCTCCGGCCCCCCGACCGGTGCCGCGGTGGAGGTCAGCCGGGCGCTCAGGTTGGCCTGCAGCACCACCACGGCCCCGGGGTGCGCGACGGTCTCGCTGTCGAGGGTCGCGTCCATCGTCTGCAGCTGGGCCAACGACGGCGGAGTCTCGAGGTCGGCCCGAAAGGTCTGCTCGTAGCCGAAGACCGCTGCACCATAGGTCGTCACCGCCTCCTCACTCGCCGCAGCCGCGAGCGACGTGAACAGCTGGGTGCCGATGGCGCCGAGCAGGATCACGCCCTTGACGAGGTTGCGACGCCAGTTGCCCCTGACCTCCTGCCTGGCCAACGTGATGGCGCGCCTCATGCGGTGGAGCCCACGACGAAGCCCTCGGTAGCGCCCACCTCGTCGTCCTCGAGCAGGGGCACCAGCTGTCCGGCGTGCAGGCGAAGCTGCCGATCGCAGGCCCTGGCGACCACTGGGTCATGGGTGACGACCACCAGGGCTGCCGCGCTGACGGCCACCGCATCGCGCAGGATCTCGAGCACCGCAGCGGCGGTGGTGTCGTCGAGGGCGCCGGTGGGCTCGTCGGCCAGGATCAGCGACGGACGCTTGACCAGGGCCCTCGCCAGGGCCACTCGTTGCTGCTCCCCGCCAGACAGGGTGCGCGGACTGGCCCGGAGGCGGTGCGACAGGCCCACCAGCTCGAGGGCGCGATGCGCCTCCCGACGCCGCGTCCCGGCCGGCAGGCCGGCGATGGCCGCTGCCGTCTCGACGTTCCCCGTCGCCGTGAGGTGGGGGAGCAGCCGGAACTCCTGGAAGACGAACCCGATGTGCCGCGCCCGCAAGGCGGAGCAGGCCCGGTCGGACAGTCCTGCGACATCGGAGCCCAGGAGTCGGTAGCTGCCCGCGTCGAACGGCTGGAACAAGCCGAGGGCTCGCAGCAGCGTGCTCTTGCCCACCCCCGACCGACCCATCACTGCGACGGTCGTCCACGGCGCCACCTGCAGGGACGCGTCGGACAAGAGCTCGGTCACGCCGCCACCGCGGGCGCGGAACGACTTGGACAGGCCTGCGGCGTCGATGACCAGCCCACCGTGGCTGTCGCCCGCGAGCGTCGTCATTGCACCGTCATGGCGTCGTCATGGCGTCGTGAGGAAGTCGGAGGCCAGGGGGAAGCGCAGCACTCGGGCCGCGGCCGGCAAGCCCGTCACCTCGACCCGACTCCCGTCGTGCTGGCCGAGCTCGACTCGCGTCACCTCGGTGCGACCGCCGTCGACCACGATCACCTGGCCCGCGCCCGTCGTGCCCTGGACCGCCGTCATCGGCAGGGTGGGGACGTCCGTGCGCCGACTCACGACGAAGGCCGTGGAGGTGCTCAGCCCTTCCACCACGGTGATGTCATCGGGCACGGCGAGGACGAGGACCACTGACCCGTCGGCGGCGTGGTAGGTGCGGCGTTCGAACCGCACGGTGAACCCGGCCGGCCCGCCCAGGACCCGGGTCTTGGCGGTCCGCGGTGGTCGCATCAGGTCGTACAGCGCGGCCGGGTCGGTGACCGTGGCCAGGATGACATAGCCGGGCGGCCGGATCCGGAGGATCTCGGCTCCGTCGGCGACCTCTGCGCCGGTCAAGGCCGTGATGGTGCCAGCGACCGAGGCCCGCACGACGTGCCACTCGACGAGACACGCGGGGGTCGGGGCTGCGGGGTCGATGCCCGTCGTGGCCCCGGACTGCGCGCCGGCGGTCGAGTCGCTGCTCACCTCGGGCGTGGTCGGTGAGGGCGGCGCGCAGGTGCGGATGGCACCCACCCGCGCTCCCTTGCTCACCACACTGCCCTTGCGTATGCCGCGTGCCTGCGTGAAGGTGCCCGTCCAGGACGAGCGCACCGTCCATTCCGGACGGCGCTCGACCACGCCCGGGACCTCACGGGCCCGGTAGAGGTCGGCCTTCTCGACGCCGACCGTCTCGGGCGGGCTCGTCGAGGCCCGCGCCACAGCCGTCTCCTCCACCGACGAGCGGTCTGACGCCGAGCACGCAGCGGACCCAGCGACCGCCAGGCACAGGGTGAGGCGTGCGACCACCAGCCGCAGTCGCGACGGTGGCATCGGTCCGCGTGATCCCGACGCTAGCTGGAGTCGTCGTCGCACTTGTTGGCCGTGACGAACTTCTGGGTCTTGTCAATGTTGCCCAGGACCAGCTCGTCGGCCATCGCCTGGGAGAACGCTTCCCCGCCTGGCATGAGCTTCTGCGACTGCAGGAGGCCCTTGCGGACCTCGGCCGTGTCCTTGGACGCCTTGACCGTGTCGATGGCGGTCAACGCCCACGCGCAGAGGTTGTCGAACCCGACGTCACCTTGGGCGACGGTGTCATCGAGGACGAGCTGGCCGGCATTGGGCGCGATCGCCTCCCACATCTCTTCCGGGGTGACGTCCCGGCCTGGCGGCCACACCACCTGGTCGTGGTACTTGCGCAGCAACGGAACGAACTGCTCACGCTTGTCGGCGGAGGCAGACTGCGGAGCCGTGGCGTCGGCGCTCTGCTTCTGCTCGATCGTCAGGGCGGGCTCATCCGTGCTGCTGCACGCGCCCAGGGACGCGAGTGCCAACAGTGCTGTCGCCGCACGCAGGGCCACGCCCGTGCCGCGCCCGGTCCTGCCGTGGTCACGCAAAGTTGTAGTTCCAGTACTGCGTGGACGAGAAGGTCCCGGTGGTCGAGTAGCCGCGGTACTGGACGCGCACGCAACTGCCTTCGAGGAAGTTGGTGCCCAGCACGCGCCGCCCCTCCGCAACGGTGATGTCGTACTTGGTGGCGCCGGTGCCGCCGCTGATGCTGCAGCTGGCCCACCGCGCGTCGATGCCGATGCCGGAGATGACATCCAGCCCGAAGTCGTCGTTGTCATGCTGCTGGTAGTAGTAGGTCCCACCGAGCTTCCACTCGATGATCGACCCGGTCGACGAGGTCGAGGTCTTGGTGTCGGCGCTTGCGTTCGCCGTCGTCGCGACGGCCAGGCCGATCGAGACCAGCGTGGCGATCGCGGCCCGACGGATTGATGTCCGCATTGTTCCCCCTCTGTGTTCAGGTCCCCATGTTCATGGTCAGTTCTATAGGGATATGAACGACAGTGTCAAGGAAATGTGCACGTGTTTGGCCGTGGCTGGGTGCGCTCGAGATGGCTTGCCTCCGGATGTCAGTCCTGACGAGGCAGGGCTGACCCGCGCACGGCCAGGTCCAGTGGGTCCGCGCCGTACAGCGGCACCTCACGCCAGCCGAGGTGCACGGTCCCGTCGGTCCGCGTCCGCAGGCGCAGGGTGTGTGGCGTCTCGATCAGGCGCACGTCCGCGCTGAAGCAGCCCTCCGCATCCCAGCCGCCAGCGGCCATCACCGGCAGCTCGACGCCGCCCACGGCGAAGGTCGAGAACACCCACTCCCCGTCGCCCACGGCCAGGCGCACCTGGGTGTCGTGGCAGTCCAGGACCACCTCGTATGCCGCGCCGCCGGGCGCGAGGCTCAGCGCGGCATACGCCTCGGGCAGGGTGCTGTCGTCGGCACGCACCCACCGCGCGGCCTCGGGTCCGGGGCCGGACGAGGTCGGGGTCGGCACGGCCAGCATGTCGAGCCGCTCCTCGAGGGCGGCGTCGGCGAGCTCGTCGCCGACCTCGTCCACGCCCCCGACCGCTGGCAGCAGGTGGTCCCAGACCAGGTCGAGGACGGCCTGCATGTCGATCGTCTCGCTGGTGATCGCGATGGCGATGTCCTGCTCGGGCAGCACGATGGCGTACTGCCCGTAGGCGCCGTCGCCGCGGTAGCCGTGCCGGGCCATCCAGAACGAGCAGCCATAGCCCTCGCGCCAGTCGGGGTTGGGGTCGGCCTCCCGGTTGGGCAGCCCCGTCGACGTCGTCGCGGTGTCGACCCACTCGGGCGACAGCAGCGCCGACCCGGCCCACCGGCCGCGGTCGAGGTGGAGCTGGGCGAGACCGAGGATCGCGTCGGTGCCGATGTGGATGCCGGAGAAGCCGAGCTCGCGGCCCGTGGCAGTGCGGTGCCACACCACGTCCGCCCCACCGGAGGGGTCCACCAGGGGGAGGACCCGCTCGCGCAGGAGGGCGAGCACCGACGAGCCGGTCGCCCCGCGGACCGCACCTGCGGCGAGGTAGGTCGCGATCTGGTTGTAGGCCCACGCGGTGCCGGGCTCGTGCTCCTGTGGCGTGGCCAGGATCGCGGCCAACACCGGGTCGACGTGGTCGTCGTCGCCAGTGGCCTCGTGGGCCGCGCGGAGGACCTCGGGACCCCACCCCTCCGCGTCGTGACCGGTCGCCATCGTCAGGCAGTGACCGAGGGTGAGCCGTCGGTAGCGGTCCGGGACCTCCACCCCGTCCGGCAGGTCGCCAGGAGGCAGGAGGTCGAGGACCGGCTGGTCGAGGGAGAGCCGACCCTCGTCGACCATGAGCCCGACCGCCGTGGCGGTGAACGACTTGCTCAGCGAGTAGACGAGCTGGACGCGCTCAGGGGCGTAGGGGGCCCACCACCCGCGGGCGATCACGTGGCCGTGCCGGGCGACCAGAAGGCTGTGCGGGTCGTGGCCGCCCGACTCGAGGGCGTCGACGAGGGCGAGGATGCCGAGGGCATCGACACCCTGGGCGGAGGGCGTGCTGGTCGGCAGGGGCATCGGGCCAGTCTGGTCGGCGGAGGGCATTCGTGCCAGCAGCGCCACGGAGGTGCGCCAGGGGCGGGCGGGGACGTCGAACCGGGCCGCCCACGCCACCGATCGCCCGCGCGTCAGTGGGGAAAGGACGTCTCCGCCGGGCGCTCGAGCTCGTCGCGGTGGCCGCGGATCAGGTCGAGGTTGCGGTCGCGCAGGTGGTCGAACCCCTGCCCGATGTTGGAGCCGGGGGTGAGCGAGGACAGGGCAGTGGCCGGGTCGAGCACGGCCGAGACCCACCCCTCGTGAGAGGAGGCCTTCGCCGCGATGTGCGCGTTGGGCGTGACGATGTGGGAGTTGCCGAAGTAGAGCACCCCAGCAGGGTCGGTGCCCGTGGCGTTGGCCCCGACGATGAAGACGTGGTTGTCGTAGGCGCGCGCCCGCGAGGTCAGCTCCCAGATGTCGGCCGACCGCAGCAGCGCGCTCGGGCGGCAGATCACCTCGGCCCCCTGCACCGCCTGGATGCGGGAGAGCTCGGGGTAGTCACCGTCGAAGCAGATGATCATGCCGATCCGACCGAGGTCGGTGTCGCAGACCGTGACCGTGCTGCCGGGGGTCACCCAGCCGCCGCCGTCGACGTGCTCGGTGCAGAACGGGTGGGTCTTGCGGTAGACGCCGAGCACCTCGCCGTCGCGCCCGATCAGCACCGACGAGTTGTAGATGACGCCCCGCTCTGGGCCACGCTCGTAGGTGCCCAGCACGGCATACACACCAAGGTCTTTCGCGACCTGTTGCACCGGCTCGGTGACGGGTCCGGGGATCTCGGACACGAGGTCCCACAGCTCCTCGACCGGACAGTCGGGGGTGAACCCCGTCGTGGCCGACTCGGGCAGCACGACCAGCTCGGCACCGGTCGCATCGACGCAGCGCCGGGTGAAGTCGACGCACTTGTCGAGGTTCTTGCGCACCGACTCCGGCGACAAGGGTCCCGGCATCGGTGCGAGCTGGATGGCAGCCGCGGTGAATGCGCGCATCATCGTCCTCCGATCGCCCATCCCACGATAACCCCGGCCAAGGCGACCAAGCCCCCGGTGGCCACTCCCCAGGCGTACGGCTTGCCACCGAAGGCGGCCGTGGACGTGCCGACCCCCTGGATGGGCCGCGCGCCGCCGGGCACCTCCTCGACATGGACCCCGGGGCTGACCGCCTTGGTCTTCTTCTCCTTGCGCACGCCGGCGATGTCGTCGTCGACGGCCTCGAAGAACTGGCCGGCCATCTTCCGGGTCACGCCCGAGAGCATCCGCTGGCCGACGCCGCCGATCATGCCCCCGACCGCCGCGTCCGCGTCGTAGGACAGGTCGGTGCCCCCGGCCGCGGACGGGGCCAGGTGGACGACGACGTCGGCGTCGACGGTGCCGGGTCCGCCCGCTCCCTGCGCCTTCATCGTGAACCGCTCGGGGTGCTGTGGGTCGAGCAGGGCGACCTTGCCGTCGTAGGTGCCCTTGATCGCGGCGACCCCGGCGGTCACGGTCATGGCGTACTCGTCGGGCCCGACCTCGGTGAGCGACTCACAGCCGGGCAGGCAGCGGGCGAGCACCTCGGGGTCGTGGAAGGCGTCCCACACCTGCTGCGGTGTCGCCTTGAGGGCGGCGGTGCCGGAGATCTTCATGGTGCCTCCTGGGCGGGCGGTGCAGGCGCGGGGTCGGACGACGTGGTCGGGGCAGGTGCAGGGGTATGCCGCGAGCTCGCCAGCGAGGGGATCTCGCCACGGGCGTGGCGCTGGCGCAGCTCCCACAGCTCGACCGGCGAGATCGGCATCGAGGTGATCGCGAACCCCTCGGCGTCGGAGATCGCCGACGCGATGACCGCGGTGACCGGGATGCACCCTGCCTCGCCGGCGCCCTTGATCCCCAACGGGTTCAGCGGCGACGGCGTCTCGAGGTGGTCGGTCTCGATGTGCGGGATCTCCGAGGCGTAGGGCATCAGGAAGTCCATGAAGCTGGCGTTGAGCAGCTGGCCCGAGTCGTCGTACGCCATCCGCTCGTAGAGCGCACCGCCCACGCCCTGGGCCACGCCTCCGTGCACCTGGCCCTCGACGATCATCGGGTTGATCATCGTGCCGCAGTCGTGGATGACGCAGTAGCGCAGGATCTTCACCTCCGCGGTGACCGGGTCGGTCTCGACGATCGCCGCGTGCATGCCGTTGGCGAAGGTGGCCTGGGTGGGGGAGTAGAAGTCCTTGCCCTCCAGCCCGGGCTCGTCGTCGTCGGCGACCGGCGGCTTGGAGTGGTCGGCGGTGCCGGCGAACTGCGTGGCCGCCTTGGCTGCCTCGTCGAACGCGTAGCGCAGCGGGTTGGACATCACCGACACGGTGCCGAGCGACATGTGGGTGTCGGGGGCGCCCTTCACCCGGATGTCACCGTCGACGATCTCGAGGTCCTCGGCCGACACCTCGAGCGCGTCGGCCGCGATCCGGAGGGCCTTGGCCCGCACGTTGCGGGCGGCGAGGGCGATCGCGTTGCCGCTCATTACCGCCGCGCGCGAGGCGAACGTGCCCACGGCGTAAGGCATGCGGCGGGTGTCGCCCGTCGTGACGAAGACGTCGTCGATCGGCACCCCGAGCTCCTGCGCCACGATCTGCGCGAACGACGTCTCGTGGCCCTGCCCCTGCGAGGTGAGACCGGTCGACACGTTGACCCGGCCGCTGGTCTCGATCTGGATGTGGCCGCCCTCGTAGGGTCCGACGCCGGTGCCCTCGACGTAGCACCCGATGCCGAGGCCGACCCTGCGGCCGTCCGCCTCGGCCTGCTCGCGGTAGGCCGCGAAGTCGTCCCAGCCGACCAGCGCCTTGAGCTTGGCGAGGCTGGCCGGGAAGTCACCGGAGTCATACTTCAGCGGGCGGCCGTCCTGGAAGAGCAGCCCGTGGTCGTAGGGCATCTCGCTCGGGAGGATGAAGTTCCGCGAGCGGACCTCGGCCCGGTCGAGGCCGAGCCGGTCGGCGATGGCGTCCATGGTGCGCTCCATGGCGAAGCACCCCTGCGGCCGTCCGGCACCGCGGTAGGGCGTCACGAGAACGGTGTTGGTGTAGAGCGACCAGAACTCGCAGCGGTAGGCGCCGGGCTTGTAGGGCCCGAGCAGCTGGGTCGACGTGATGATCGGGACGATGATGCCGTAGGGCGTGTAGGCGCCGTTGTCGTGCCAGAACTTCACGTCGAGCCCGAGCACCCGCCCGTCGTCGTCGAAGCCGACCCGGATCTGCTGGAGCTGGCCGCGCTCGTGGGCGCTGGAGATGAAGTGCTCGCGCCGGTCCTCGGTCCACTTCACCTCTCGGTCGAGAAGCCTTGCGGCCCAAGGGATCAGGACCTCCTCCGGCCAGGGGTGGTTGATCTTCACGCCGAAGCCACCACCCACGTCGGGCGCGATGCACTCGACCTTCGCCAGCGGCAGGTCGAGCTTGGCTGCGACGGCCGCGCGGACACCGGTCGAGGTCTGGGTCGAGGAGAAGATGCGCAGCTCGCCCTTGTCGGAGTCCCACCGCGCCAGCACCCCCTTGCCCTCCATCGGCATGCAGGCGCTGCGCTCGATGTCGAGGTCGAGCTCGAGGGTGTGCGGTGCTGCGGCAATGGCGGCGTCGACGTCACCGACCTCCTGGAGCATCCGGCAGGCGACGTTGCCCGGCACGTCGTCGTGGACCAGGGCCGCGCCGTCCCGGGCGTTCGCGATGCCCACGACCGGGGTGAGCAGCTCGTAGTCGACCCGGATCCGCTGGCAGATGTCCTCGGCGACGTAGCGGTCGCGCGCGACGACCATGACGATGGCCTCGCCCACGTAGTTGACCTCGTCGCGGGCGAGCGCGAACTGCGTGCGGCCGTGGGTGAGGGTCGGGTGGGGGATCAGCAGTGGCAGTGGCTCGCCCACCCGACCGGGAAGGTCCTCGTGGGTCCAGATGCCGACCAGCCCGTCGACGTCGAGCGCGTCGGTGACGTCGATGTCGACGATGCGCGCGTGGGCGTGCGGGCTGCGCACGAACGCCGCCGCGAGGGCGCTGTGGCCGAGGTCGTCGAGGTAGCGCCCGCCGCCGGTCACCAGACGTGGGTCCTCGCGACGGGTGATCGGTGCCCCGAACATCTGGCTGGTCACGGCGCCTCGCCCCCGTCGGCGACGGTATGCCGCGTGGCCGGCGCCGCGGCATACCCGCCCCCGTCGGCGACGGTATGCCGCGTGGCCGGCGCCGCGGCATACCCGTCGCCTGCGCGCTCGGCGCGGAGCTCGGCGGCCCGGAGGACCGACTTCACGATGTTCTGGTAGCCGGTGCAGCGGCAGAGGTTGCCCGAGATCGCCTCGCGGGCCTCGTCGGCGGTGGGGTGCGGGTGGTCCTCGAGGTAGGCCGTGATGGTCGTGAGGAAGCCCGGGGTGCAGAACCCGCACTGGAGGCCGTGACACTCGATGAAGGCCTGCTGGACCGGTCCCATCGAGTCGATCGCCCCGAGGCCCTCGACCGTGGTGACCTCGTGTGCCTGGGCCGTCACGGCGAACATCAGGCACGACCGCATCGGCTGTCCGTCGACGAGCACGGTGCAGGCACCGCACACCCCGTGCTCGCAGCCCACGTGGGTGCCGGTCAGCCGCAGGTCGTGGCGCAGGAAGTCGGACAGCAGCCGACGCGCCGGGGCCTTGGCGTGCCGCGGCACGCCGTTGACCACGACGGTGAGGTCGAGGAGCTCCTCGGCTCCGCCATCGGTCAGGGAATCGGCGATGCGCTCGGTCATGCGACACCTCCCGGAGCAGACCCATGCAAAAGGCGAGTTAGCGCCGCGTCGTGCGGCGCTAACTCGCCTTTTGCATGGGATAGCGACGCGACGGAGCGGGCCGCAGCGGACGCCAGGCTGAGCCGGGCCAGCTCGGCCGCCAGCATGGCGCGGTATGCCGCGGTCGCGTGGATGTCGCCGTCTGGCTCGATCGCGCCGTCGACGAGGTCGGCAGCCGCGGACCAGTCGACGGCGCCGGGCTCCTGGCCGGCGAAGACGGGGGTGACGTCGAGGGTCCGGGGCACATCCGTGACGGACACGAACGAGAGCCGGGCGTCGGCGACGACTCCGTCCTCGACGCGCACGACCGCCGCGACCCCGGCCATGGCGTAGTCGCCGTGCCGACGGGCCCGCTCCATGAACGCCGTGCCCGTGCCGTCCGCGAAGCGACGGAACCGCACACCCACCACCAGCTCGTCGGCGGCCAGGGAGGTCTCGAGCGCGCCCTCGAAGAAGTCGGCCACCGCGATCTCGCGGGAGCCGCGGACAGACACTGCCTCGACGACGCCGTCGGTCAGGGCCAGCACGGCCGGCATCTCCCCGGCGGCGTCGGCATGCGCGATCGAGCCGACGGTGGTGCCGCGGTTGCGGATGACGGGGTGGGCGACGTTGACGAGAGCCTGGCGCAGCAGCGGCAACGCGGCATACGCCTCGTCGTGGTGCTCGAGCTGCGCGTGGCGCACGAGCGCACCGATCCGCACCTCGGTGTCGGTGACGACCACGTCGGCGAGTCCGGTGACCTGGTTGATGTCGACGAGGTGGGCTGGCGAGGCGAGTCGCATGTTGAGGATCGGGATCAGGCTCTGACCGCCCGCGAGCACCTTGCCGTCGTGGCCGACCTGCCCCAGCACCTCGACCGCCTCGGCGACGGAGCGTGGTGCGTGGTGCACGAAGGGGGCTGGCTTCACGGACTGATCCTGCCGTCTGGAGTCAATGGGGGCTAGAGCCGGGGCCGACCCGCCGGGGGAATGGTGCGGGCCCCCGACCTCGATCGGGGGCCCGCACCCTGGGTCGGATCGCCGATCAGCGGCGGTCGTCACCCTGGTAGAGGTCGTCGATCCCGTCACTGTCGCCGTAGGTGTCCGTGCCTCCGACGGTGAGCACCGTCCCGCCGGGTCCGCCCGCGGCGGCACGCTCGCGCAGCTCGCGCGGGGCGAGGGCCTTGGCGAGGTGGTAGCCGCCGACGGCGACGATGGTGCCGAGGGCGATGCCGGTGAGGGAGAAGTTGTCGGTGATCTTCAGCTTCACGTCGCCGACGCCCATGATGATGCCGGCCGCGATCGGCACGAGGTTGATCGGGTTGCCGAAGTCGACGCCGTTCTCCTTCCAGATCTTGGCGCCGAGCAGGCCGATCATGCCGTAGAGGACGACCGTGATCCCGCCGAGCACGCCGCCCGGCACCGACGCCACGAGCGCGCCGAACTTGGGCGAGAAGCCGAAGAGGATCGCCACGACCGCCGCCACGTAGTACGCGGCCGTCGAGTAGACGCGGGTCGCCGCCATGACGCCGATGTTCTCGGCGTAGGTGGTGGTGGGGGAGCCGCCGACCGCCGAGGCGAGGACGGTGCCCACGCCGTCGGCCGCGATGGCTCGACCCATCACCGGGTCGAGGTCGTGGCCGGTCATCTCGGCCACCGCCTTGACGTGGCCGGTGTTCTCGGCGATCAACGCGATCACGGCGGGGAGCACCAGCAGGATGGCCGCCATCGAGAAGCTCGGCGTGTGCCAGCCCACGACCTCCTTGCCGTCGGCCGCGATCGTGGTCTGGGACGGGAAGCCGAACAGCGCCGCGTCCTTGACGCCCGCGAAGTTCGTGCGGAAGTGGCTGGTCGCCTCGGTGGCGCCACCCAGCACGGACGTGATCTCACCGGCGGTCTTGTCGAGGACCCACGAGAGGGCCGTGCCGAAGATCAGCGCGAGGAAGATCGCGATGCGCGAGATGAAGCCCCTGAAGGCCACGGCGCAGACGATGGTGAAGACCATCACCGCGAACGCCACCCACTGGTCCTGGGGCCAGTAGATGTTGGCCACGACCGGGGCGAGGTTGAAGCCGATCAGCATGACGACCGCGCCGGTGACCACCGGCGGCAGCACCGTGTGCAGCACGCCGGAGCCCAGCACGTGGATCAGCAGACCGACGAGCGCGAGCACCAGGCCGGCGACCAGGATCGCCCCGGTGACCTCCTTGGAGTCGCCACCCTGCGCGCGGATCGCGGTGACGCCGCCGACGAACGAGGCAGAGGTGCCCAGGTAGCTCGGCACCTTGCCCTGCACGATGAGCAGGAACGCGATCGTCGCGATGCCGCTCATCATGATCGCGAGCTGGGGGTTGAGCCCCATGATCAGCGGGAAGACGAACGTCGCCCCGAACATCGCGACGACGTGCTGCGCGCCCAGCCCGACGGTCTTGCCCCACCCGAGGCGCTCATCCGGGGCGACGACGTCGTCCGGTCCGGAGAGGTTGCCGTCTCCGTGCAGTTTCCAACCCAGGCCCAGTGACATGCGGACTCCTTCTCCACGGCGTGGCCACCCAGCCGGCGTGGCCCACGGTCCCTTCCGGGATAGGCGAAAACTAGCGGCCCCACCGCCCGCTGCATTGGGCAATTGTTGCTATCGGGGGCCGCGCGCCTTTCGGCAGAGTATGCGGAGTGGCGCGCTCGCATTCCGCGCCGGGCAGGAGTGCAATGGGCTGTGCCGCGTCCCTCCCGCCAGAGGGCGCGGCACCCTGATGCCCCCGCGGCATACCGGCGGTTGTGCGGTCAGATGCCGCGCATCTGGTGCACCTTGAGCGCGAGGGCGAGCTTGAGCCGCAGCTGCGGGTCGGTCGTGAAGGGGCCGAGCATCTTCTCCAGCTTCACGATGCGGTAGCGCAGCGTGTTGTAGTGGAAGAACAGCTGGCGCGCGGTCTCGGCGACGTTCATGTTGGTGTCGATGAGGATCGACAGGGTCCGGCGCAGGTCGGCGTTCTCGGCGGAGTCGTCGGTGGACAGCGGCCCGAGCGCCTCGTCCACGAACCGGCGCAGGTCAGCGCTGTCGGGGATCAGGGCGAGCAGCCGGAACACCCCGAGGCCGTCGAAGTGCGTGACGGCGGAGTCGCCGTGCAGCTGGCGTCCGACGCTGACCGCCGAGAGGGCCTCCTCGTAGGCCTGGGGCAGGTCGGCCACGGACTCGACGGGACGTGAGACGCCGGTCGAGAAGGTGCGCCGACCGCCGCCGCCGATGCCGCTGATCACGCGCACGATCTCGGTGACGGTGCGCATGATCGACTCCGTGTCGGCCCCTTGGGGCACCCCGCAGAGGGCGACCACCTCCTGGCTGAACCCCATCACCGGCGCGCGCGGGTCGCGGACGGCCAGGGCCTGGTTCCACGCGCGGGCGAAGCGCTCCTGCAGGACCCCCACCTCCTCGGGCGAGCGGGAGGAGTGCGCGTCGTCCTCGTCGGTCTCCGCCACCACGACCACGAGGCGGCGGTCGATGTCCCACCCGAGCGAGGCCGCGTGCGCGACCGCCTCGGCAGGCGCGCCGGCCCGACCGGCCAGGGCGTCGCGCAGGAACTCCGCGCGGTACTTGCTCTCCACCGCCGAGACGGCCTGCTCCTTGGTGATGGCAAGTGCCGCGACGGTGGCGGCGCGCTCGAGGAGGTGGACGTCGTCGGCGGTGAGCGACCGGTCTCCCACGAACGCCGCCAGCAGGCCGTGGTTGAGGTTGCCGGCCACGATCCGCACCATCGCCCGCCGCGCCTCGGTGCCGTGGCTCGGGCGGATGCCCACCGGCTCGTGCTCGGTGATCAGCCGGCCGGTGCGGTCGAAGCAGTCAAGCGCCAGGGCGGCACCGAGATCGGCATCGCTCCCGGCCTGCGCGATCACGCGGCCGTCGCTGCTGGTCACCATCGCGGCACCCCCGAGGAACCCGGCCAGCCGTTGGCACAGGTCCTCGAGACCGCCCCCGGCCAGCACGACACCGACGAGGATCTGGTGGGCCTCCTCGACGCGCTGGAGGATGCCCGACTGCTGGTCGAGGACCGCCCCGAGGACCTCGGTGACGATGCGTTCGGCCCGGACCGTGGGCGGAGCCAGCACGAGCGGGACCCCGACCGCGGTCGCGCGGGCCCGCCACCGACGGACCTGCTCCACGGTGCCCCCGGCGATGGCCAGGGCCGCCGCGCCGTCGAGGGCGCTCTGTTCGATGGGGTCCTGGCCGGCCGCCTCCCAGGCCTCGACGGTCTCGGCGTCGCTGCAGACGAGGTGGTGCCGGGGGGTGGGGGTCGCGCCGAGCAGGGATGCCCGAAGGACGCCGCGGAGCAGCTGGTCGGCCCCGCGCACGAGCTCGGTGCCGGCCAGCGAGGGCAGGGTCAGGAGGCCCACGAGGCTGACGCCGCCCACGAGGTCGCGGCTGGGGGCAGGGGCACCGGCCGATGGCAACTCCGCGTCAACCAGGCCGCCATCCTTGGCAACATTCACCATGAGGTGACTGTAATGGCACTCGATAGCGTCGCTGCGTCACTCCGGCGAATCGGGACCGGACGAGCAAGGCAACGAGCACGCGGGAGGAGGTCGGCGATGACCGCGTCAGCGACCTGGCCGGCCGCGGTCTCCGAGCGGTCCGCCCAGCTGGTCCACGGAGCACCTCGCCGCGCCACCGTCGTGGCGGCCTTCCCGACGGCTCTCTACCTGCACGTGGGTGGGCACGCCGACGTCCTGCCCGTGGTGACGCGCGACGGATTCCGGCTCCCCACGGCGCTCGCCGTCGCGACCGCCCTCGCGACCGTGGGATGGGGAGCCCAGCCGGGCGACGAGGTGGTGGTCGGTGACGGTGGCGTGCGGCTGCCCGGCGTCATGATCCACGCGGTGCGCACCTGGCGCCCCCAGCTGGTCTCCCGCGCCACCACGCCCGTGGTCGTCGGGCACCTCGCGACGCTGCCCCTGCCGTGGCGTGCGCCTGCTCGCGCCCTCACCGAGCTGCTCCTCGGCGGCGAGCACACGCCATACCCCTTGGCCGACCGGGTGGGCGCGCTCGTGGGGGCGGGGCCGGGACTCACCCCGAGCGGCGACGACGTGCTGTGCGGCGTGCTGCTGGGGCTGCGACTGCACCCGCGCGGCTCGGCCTCGCTCGTCGACGAGCTCTGGCGGGCGGTCGAACCCCGCCTCACCGCGACGACGAGCCTGTCGGCGTCGCTCCTGCGCGAGGCCGCCGACGGGTATGCCGCCGAGCCGGTCACGCAGCTGCTGCAGCGCCTCGCGTCGGCTGGCTCCACCAGCTCGTCCGGCTCCAGTGCGCGGGCCACAGTCACCGACGCCGTGCGCAGGGTGCTCGCGATCGGCCACACCTCGGGCGCCGACCTCCTCGGCGGCCTGGCCGGCTGCCTCGACGCCCTCGCACCAGCCGCCCCCGCACCAGCCGCTCTCGCACCAGCCGCCCTCGCACCAGCCGCCCTCGCGGGGACCGCATCGACCGCGAACTCCCTGTCCGCCACCCCGAGGAGCCTGCCGTGACCGACCACCTCGAGCTGCGCAGTGGCGCCTACCACGACTCGGTGAGCCTCATGCAGGTCTCGCGGCAGGTGGCCGGCGCGAGCGGTGTCTCGGCCGCGCAGGTCGCGATGGCCACCGAGCTCAACCTCGAGGTGATCGCCGCCATGGGGTTCACGGTGCCGCAGGGCGTCCGGCCCAACGAGCTCGTGGTCGCCATCCGGGCCGACGACACCGAGGGGGTCGGCGCCGGGCTGGCCGCCCTGGACGCTGCCCTCGCCGGTCTGCGGTCGGCCGGGTCGGGCGCGGGTGGCTTCGGGGAGGCTCCACCGCCGCGCACCCTCGGTCGTGCGGTCCGCGCCGGTGACGCCACCCTCGCGCTCGTCTCGGTGCCCGGCCAGCACGCCACCGTGGAGGCCTTCGACGCCATCTCCCAAGGAGTCTCGGTGATGGTGTTCTCCGACAACGTCCCCGTCGAGGACGAGGTCCGGCTCAAGGACGCTGCCGCCGCGCGGGATGTCCTCGTCATGGGCCCCGACTGCGGCACGGCCGTGGTGGGCGGGGTCGCGCTCGGCTTCGCCAACGTCGTCGAGCGGGGCCCGGTCGGGATCGTGGCGGCCTCCGGCACGGGTGCGCAGCAGGTGATGGCGCTGCTCGACGCTGCAGGGGTGGGGGTCAGCCACTGCCTCGGCGTCGGTGGTCGCGACCTGTCGTCAGCCGTGGGTGGCCGGTCGACCCGCCAGGCGCTCGCCGCGCTCGCGGCTGACGAGGCGACCGAGTCGATCCTCGTGGTCTCCAAGCCGCCGGCCGCCGAGGTGCTCGCCGAGCTGGAGGGGTATGCCGCGGGGCTCGGCAAGCCGGTCCACTGGGCGACGCTGGGCGCCGGGCGACCCGACCTCACGGCCGCCGTCGAGACGTTCCTCGGCTCGCTCGGCCGCGAGGTCCCATCCTGGCCGTCGTGGGGGCCGCTCCAGGTCGCTTCTTCGGAAGATCCGCAGGGTCAGGACCCGGGCGATCTTCCGAACAACGGGAGGTGGCTGCGGGGCCTGTTCTGCGGCGGCACCCTGGCGGACGAGGCGATGCTGGTCGCCGGCGAGGTGCTCGGCGGCATCCGGTCCAACATCCCGTTGTCGCCCGACCTGGCCCTCGACGCCGAACTGCGGGCCGACACCCACCTGGTCATCGACTTCGGCGACGACGAGCTGACCCGCGGGCGGGCGCACCCCATGATCGACCCGACCTTGCGGCTGGAGCGGATCGCCGCCGAGGGAGCCGACCCGGGCTGCGGTGTGCTGCTGCTCGACCTGGTCCTCGGCCACGGCGCACACCCCGACCCCGCGCCCGAGCTGGCCGATGCGATCCGCGGCGCCCGGGCCGTGGCCATGGCCGCCGGGCGTGAGCTCCCGGTGGTCGTCTCGCTCACGGGCACGCGGGGCGACCCCCAGGGACTCGACCGGAGCGGCGCCCAGCTGTCGGCGGCCGGCGCGGCCGTCCACCTCTCCAACGCCGAGGCGACGAGGCAGGCGCTCGCCCTCCTCGGCGCCGACCAGGACGGAGCGACCCGATGAGCACCCCCCTGCGCGGGCTCCTGCAGACCGACCCGGTGGTCGCCACGGCGGGCGCCTCGATGTTCGCCGATGCGCTGCGTGACCAGGCCGTCGAGGTCACCGAGACCGACTGGCAGCCGCCGCTCGAGGGCACCGCCCCCCACCTCGCCCGTGTCGCCGCAGACCCCCGCCGAGGCGAGGCGAACGAGCTCGCGTGGCACCGGATGACCGCGGCCGGCGCGGACTTCGTCGACGTGCGGCCGGCCAGCGAGGCGCTCGGGCTGGAGCGCGGGACGTTCCTGCACGCGGGCCCACCGATCGAGTGGGAGCGCGCCTCGGGCCCGCTGCGCGGAGCCCTCATCGGCGCGATGCTCTTCGAGGGCATGGCCGACACCGCCGAGGCCGCCGAGACTGCCCTCGCCCGTGGTGACGTCGAGCTCGAGCCGTGCCACCACCGCGACGCGGTCGGCCCGATGGCCGGCGTCGTCTCCCCGTCGATGTGGGTCTACGAGCTCCGTGACGAGGTGCACGACCACACGTCGTGGTGCTCGCTCAACGAGGGACTCGGCAAGGTGCTGCGTTACGGCGCCTACGGCCCCGAGGTCATCGACCGGCTGCACTGGATGAACTCGGTGCTCGGACCGTTGCTGCAGCAGGCGATTCGCGCTGCCGGCCCGATCGACGTCAAGTCGATCATCAGCCAGATGCTCCAGATGGGCGACGAGGGCCACAACCGCAACCGCGCCGGCTCCCTGATGCTGCTGCGAGAGCTGCTGCCCACCCTGATCACCGCCGACGGGTCGTCGAGCGACATCGCCGAGGCGGTGCGCTTCTCCGGCGCGAACGAGCACTTCTTCCTCAACCTCGGGATGCCGGCGTGCAAGCTCTCGACGCTGGCAGCGGAGGGCATCCCCGGGTCGACGGTCGTCACGACGATGGCCCGCAACGGCACCGACTTCGGGATCCGGACCGCGGGCACCGGTGACCAGTGGTTCACCGGGCCGGCCAACACCCCTGAAGGACTGTTCCTCGGCTCCTACGGACCCGACGACGCCAACCCTGACATCGGCGACTCGGCGATCACCGAGACGGCCGGCATCGGTGGCTTCGCGATGGCGGCGGCGCCGGCCATCGTGAAGTTCGTGGGCGGCGACGTCCCGCTGGCGCTGCGGGCCACGCGCACGATGTACGAGATCACGGTCGGCGAGCACACGGCATACCAGGTGCCCATCCTCGAGTTCCGCGGGACGCCGACCGGCATCGACGTCTCCGCGGTGGCGCGGACCGGCATCCTGCCGCAGATCAACACCGGCATGGCCGGACGGGTCGCCGGCACCGGCCAGGTGGGGGCTGGGCTCGTCACGCCGCCTGCCGAGTGCTTCACCCAGGCGATCGCCGCGCTCGCGGCGGCAGTGCCCGGGGACGGGTGACCGCACGCCCGTGCGGACCGGCCCCCGCGGCGTGGCAGGATGGGCGACCGTGACGGCACGCATCCTCGACGGCAAAGCGGTCCTGGCGACCATCAAGGACGAGCTCCGCGGGCGGGTGGACGTGTTGCGCGAGCACGGCGTGGTCCCAGGGCTCGGCACGGTGCTGGTGGGGGAGGACCCCGGAAGCCAGTGGTACGTCAACGCGAAGCACAAGGACTGCGCGGAGATCGGCATCACGAGCATCCGCCGTGACCTCCCGTCGACCGCGACCCAGACCGAGGTCGAGGACGTCATCGACGAGCTCAACGCCGACCCCGAGTGCACTGGGTTCCTCGTGCAGCAGCCGACCGGTCTCGACGAGTTCGCGCTGCTCTCGCGGGTCGACCCGACCAAGGACGTCGACGGCCTGCACCCCACGAACCTCGGCTGGCTGGTGCTCGGCAAGGCGGCACCGCTGCCGTGCACCCCGGCCGGCTGCATCGAGCTGCTCCGCCGCTTCGACGTGCCGATCGCCGGTGCCCGCGTGGCGCTGGTCGGTCGTGGCATCACCGTCGGTCGTCCGCTCGGGCTGATGCTCACCCGGCGCAGCGAGAACGCCACCGTGGTGCTGTGCCACACCGGGACCCGCGACCTCGCCGCCGAGGTGCGGCAGGCCGACATCGTCATCGCCGCCGCGGGCCAGCCCGGCCTCATCACGGCTGACATGGTCAAGCCAGGTGCGGCCGTGCTCGACGTCGGCGTGAGCCGGATCGTCGCCGAGGACGGCACGTCCAAGGTGGCCGGTGACGTCGCCGACGACGTCGCCGAGGTGGCCGGCTGGGTCAGCCCGAACCCGGGCGGCGTCGGCCCGATGACCCGCGCGATGCTGCTGTCCAACATCGTGGCGGCCGCCGAGCGTCAGCTCGCCGAGACCTCGGCCTGACCCGGTGACCGCGCCGCGCCTGGGCTGGTGGTGGTTCGCCGCCCCGGTGCTCGTGGCCGGAGTCGTCCTGTTCCTCTTCGACGAGGTGCGCCCGGCCGGCTACACGATCGCGGCGGGTCTGGGGCTGGCGGCCTTGCTACGCCTGGTGCTCCCGACCGCCCGCAGCGGTGGGCTCGCAGTCCGCTCGCGAGGCGTCGACGTGGCCACCATGGCGGTCCTCGGCGTGGCCCTCGCGTTCATCACCTCCGTCCTCGACCTGACGCCGCGCGGCTGACCCCGCACGCGCGAAAGCGGCCGCCCCCCGGTGGGGGACGGCCGCTTCGAGGTATGCCGTGCGGCTGGGTCAGCCGAGCAGCCCCAGACCGCGGACGGCGTCGCGCTCCTCCTCGAGCTCCTTGACGGAGGCGTCGATGCGGGCGCGGGAGAAGTCGTTGATCTCCAGGCCCTGGACGATCTGCCAGTCGCCGTTGCTCGTGGTGACGGGGAACGACGAGATGAGGCCCTCGGGCACGCCGTAGGAGCCGTCCGAGCGCACCGACATCGAGACCCAGTCGCCCTCGGCCGTGCCGAGCGCCCAGTCGCGGGCGTGGTCGACGGTGGCCGAGGCCGCGGAGGCCGCTGACGAGGCGCCGCGGGCGTCGATGATCGCCGCGCCGCGCTTGGCCACGGTCGGGATGTAGGTGTCTGCCAGCCACGCCTCGTCGTTGACCAGCTCGGCGGCGTTGCGGCCACCGACCTCGGCGTGGAACAGGTCGGGGTACTGGGTGGCGGAGTGGTTGCCCCAGATCGTCATGTGCGTGATCTCGGTGACCGCGGCGCCGGTCTTGGCCGCGAGCTGGCTGATCGCGCGGTTGTGGTCGAGGCGGGTCAGCGCGGAGAAGCGCTCCTGCGGGATGTCGGGGGCGTTGCTCATCGCGATGAGGGCGTTGGTGTTGGCCGGGTTGCCGGTCACTGTCACGCGGATGTCGTCGGCGGCCACGGAGTTCAGCGCCTTGCCCTGGGGGGCGAAGATGCCGCCGTTGGCCTCGAGCAGGTCACCACGCTCCATACCGGGGCCGCGCGGACGCGCGCCGACGAGGAGGGCGTGGTTGACGCCGTCGAACACCCTCTCGGCGTTGTCACCGATCTCGACCTTGGCCAGCGTCGGGAACGCGCAGTCGTCGAGCTCCATGACGACACCCTCGAGCGCCTTGAGGGCCGGGGTGATCTCGAGGAGCCGCAGCTCGACGGGGGTGTCCGGGCCGAAGAGCGAACCGCTCGCGATCCGGAAGAGGAGGCTGTAGCCGATCTGGCCGGCGGCGCCGGTGACGGCGACCTTGACGGGGGTAGTGCTCACGGTGGGCCCTTCGCGTCTTTGAGAGTGATGGCGGGACTGGTGCGACTGGTGGCCAGGGACGCTGGTCTCGATGCTGCGGTCCCTGTGGAACCGACGCTAGCAGGGCTGCGGCGACCGCATCCGAGGTGGTTAGGGTCGGGGCATGCCGACGCCCGACTTCGTCCTGGCCCTGCGTGAACGGCTGGGTCACGACCTGCTGTGGATGGCCGGGGTCACTGCCGTCGTGCGCGACGAACGCGGGCACGTGCTGCTCGGCCGGCGCGCCGACAACGGTCGCTGGGGTCTGGTCAGCGGCATCCTCGAGCCCGGTGAGCAGCCGGCCGACGGGCTCCTGCGTGAGATCGAGGAGGAGACCGGCGTCGTCGCCCGGATCGAGGCGCTCGCCGGGGTCTGGACGCAGCCCGAGCTGACCTACCCCAACGGCGACCGCGCGCAGTACCTCGACCTCTGCTTCCTCGCGCGACACGTCTCCGGGGAGGCGCGCGTCAACGACGACGAGTCGACCGAGGTCGGTTGGTTCCCCGTCGACGCCCTGCCTGAGGGGCTGGCCCCCAACTCCCGGCGCAAGCTCGCCACAGCACTCGCCTTCGACGGCAGGACGCGGTTTGAGGGTGACAGCGTGGGGGGCAGCGAGGGGGACGAGCGAGGGGACGGCCTTGGAGCTGGGTATGCCGCCGTGCCCGACGAGGGCGGGCCGGTGGCCGCGGCTGGGCCGCCGCTGGCAGTGCTGGATCCTGGTGACGTGGTGCTCCGCCGGGCCACGGCGGACGACGTGCGCGCGGTCGTCGGCCTGATCGCCGACGACCAGCTCGGGGCGACCCGCGACGACCCGCGGGACCTCACGGCATACCTGCGGGCCTTTGCGGCGATCGACGCGGACCCGGCGCAGCTCCTCGTGGTGCTCGACGACGGCGGCAGGGTCGTGGGCACGATGCAGCTGAGCTTCCTCCCGGGGCTGTCCCGTGGCGGCGCGACGCGCGGCCAGGTGGAGGCGGTGCGGGTGGCGGCGAGCCACCGCGGCCGGCGCCTCGGTGAGCAGATGGTCCGCTGGGCCGTGGACGAGTCGGCCCGCAGGGGCTGCGCGCTCGTCCAGCTCACCACCGACAAGAGCCGCGCAGATGCCCACCGGTTCTACGAACGGTTGGGGTTCACGGCGTCGCACGAGGGGTTCAAGATGTCCTTGGACGTGGCCCGCTGAGCTCAGGGCGCCGGCAGGTGGGGGTCAGGCGACCTCGCGCAGGCGCAGGACGGGGATGGTCCGGCTGGTCTTCGTCTCGTAGTCACCGAAACCAGGTCGGGCCGCGACGATCTCGGGCCACTTCGCCGCGCGCTCGGCGGGGCTCAGCTCGCTCGCCTCGACGGTGAAGGTCCGGGTGCCGACCTCGACCTCGAATCGCGGATGGGCTCGCAGGTTGTGGTACCAGTCGGGGTTGGTCGGGGCCCCGCCCTTGGAGGCCACGACGAGCATCGAGCCGTCGTCCTGCGGGAAGTAGACCACCGGGTTCACCCGGACCGTTCCGCTCCTGGCGCCGATGTGGTGCAGCAGGATCATCGGCGCGCCCTTGAAGTAGCCGCCGACGCGACCCTCGTTGGCACGAAACTCCGCAATGACTCCGTCGTTCCAGTCGCTCATGCAGGTGGCAACCCCGCCGAAGTGCGTCCCATTCCGGGTGGTTCGTTCCGTCCCACGGACGGGTATGCCGCGCGGTCACCCAGGGTGACGACGCGGCATACCCGCGGGTCGTGTCAGCGCAGGGCGGCCAGGGCCTCGTTGAAGGTCGCGGACGGACGCATCACCGCGGCCGTCTTGTCCTCGTCGGGGCGGTAGTAGCCCCCGATGTCGGCGGGATGCCCCTGCACGGCCAGCAGCTCGTCGGTGATCGTCGCCTCCTGTGCCGCGAGGGTCTCGGCCACCGTGGCGAACGACGCGGCGAGCTCCGCATCCTCGGTCTGGGTCGCGAGCTCGTGGGCCCAGAACAGCGCGAGGTAGAAGTGGCTGCCGCGGTTGTCGATCTGGCCGACCTTGCGGGCCGGGCCCTTGTTCTCGTTGAGCAGCCGCTCGGTCGCGCGGTCGAGGGCCTCCCCGAGCAGCTCGGCACGGGCGTTGTCGGTGGTGGTGGCCATGTGGCGCAGGCTCTCCGCCAGGGCGAGGAACTCGCCGAGGCTGTCCCAGCGCAGGTAGTTCTCCTGCACCAGCTGCTGGACGTGCTTGGGGGCCGAGCCGCCGGCCCCGGTCTCGAACAGCCCGCCGCCGTTCATCAGCGGCACGACGGACAGCATCTTGGCGCTGGTGCCGAGCTCGAGGATCGGGAAGAGGTCGGTGTTGTAGTCGCGCAGCACGTTGCCGGTGACCGAGATGGTGTCCTCACCCTTGCGGATCCGCTCGACCGAGAACGTCGCGGCGTCGACCGGCGACATGACCTGGAGGTCGAGACCCTCGGTGTCGTGCTCCGGGAGGTAGGCGTTGACCTTCTCGATGAGGTTGCGGTCGTGGGCGCGCGACTCGTCGAGCCAGAAGACCGCCGGGGTCCTGGAGGCCCGGGCGCGGGTGACGGCCAGCTTGACCCAGTCCCGGATCGGGGCGTCCTTGGTCTGGCAGGCGCGCCAGATGTCACCGGGCTGGACGTCGTGGGACATCAGGACGTCGCCGGCCGCGTTGACCACCTGGACGGTGCCCGCCTCGGCGATCTCGAAGGTCTTGTCGTGGCTGCCGTACTCCTCGGCCTTCTGGGCCATCAGGCCGACGTTGGGGACCGAGCCCATCGTGGTCGGGTCGTAGGCGCCATGGGTGCGGCAGTCGTCGATGACGGCCTGGTAGATCCCGGCGTAGGAGCTGTCGGGGATGACGGCGAGGGTGTCGGCCTCCGCGCCGTCCGGGCCCCACATGTGGCCGGACGTGCGGATCATGGCCGGCATCGACGCGTCGACGATGACGTCGCTCGGGACGTGCAGGTTGGTGATCCCCTTGTCGGAGTTCACCATCGCGAGCCGCGGCCCGTCGGCGAGGCCCCGGTCGATGGCAGCCTTGATCTCCGCGCCCTTGTCGCCGAGGGCGGCGAGGCCGTCGATGATCGAGCCGAGGCCGTTGTTGGGGGACAGGCCCGCCGCGGCGAGGTCGGCGCCGTACTCGGCGAACACGTCGGGGAGGAAGGCCCGCACGACGTGGCCGAAGATGATCGGGTCGGAGACCTTCATCATCGTGGCCTTGAGGTGCACCGAGAAGAGCACGTCCTCGCTCTTGGCGCGGGCGATCTGCTCGGCCAGGAAGGCGTCGAGCGCAGCGGCCCGCATGACGGTCGCGTCGACGACCTCGCCCTCGAGGACGGTCAGGCCGTCCAGGAGGACGGTCGGGCCGGCGTCGGTCACGAGCTGGATGGTGAGGGTGTCGGCGGAGGGGATCACGACGGACTGCTCGTTGGACCGGAAGTCGTTCTCGCCCATGGTCGCCACGTTGGTCTTCGAGTCGGCGCTCCAGGCGCCCATCGAGTGGGGGTGCTTGCGCGCGTAGTTCTTGACGGCGGCGGGAGCGCGTCGGTCGGAGTTTCCCTCGCGCAGCACGGGGTTCACGGCGCTGCCCTTGACGCGGTCGTACCGGGCCCGCGCGTCGCGCTGCTCGTCGGTGCTCGCCTCGTCGGGGTAGTCGGGCAGGGCGTAGCCCTTGGCCTGCAGCTCCGCGATGGCCGCCTTGAGCTGGGGAAGGGAGGCTGAGACGTTGGGCAGCTTGATGATGTTGGCCTCGGGGGTGGTGGCCAGCTCGCCGAGCTCGGCGAGGGCGTCACCGATCCGCTGGTCCTCGGGCAGCACGTCGTCGAAGGCGGCGATGATCCGGCCCGACAGGGAGATGTCGCGGGTCTCGACGTCGACCCCTGCGGTGCCGGCGAAGGCCTCGATCACCGGGAGGAAGGAGTAGGTCGCCAGCATGGGCGCCTCGTCGGTCAGCGTGTAGATGATCTTGGCCATGGAGGCGACTCTCTCCTGAGGTGGGGTCCGGGGTGTCGGGCGGCGGGGACGGTGTTCAGGCTATCGGCCCGATGGGTCGCCGTCCCGGCGCTGGCACCACAGTATCTTGATATCAAGATACCTGTGCAACCGCCCACCGGCGCGACGGCCAGGGCGGCGCTAACTCGCCTTTTGTATGAGTAAGCGACGGCCTGGGCGGCGCTAACTCGCCTTTTGCATGAGTAAGCGACGGCCAGGGCGGCGCTAACTCGCCTTTTGTATGAGTAGGCGACGGCCAGGGCGGCGCTAACTCGCCTTTTGTATGAGTAAGCGACGGAGAGGAGGGAGGGCTCAGGTGGTGGGCTTGAGGTCCTCGGGGTCGACGACACCGGTGATGTCCTCGTCCCGGCGGTCGACGCCGGTCACGAGGTGGTACGTCGCCCCGGCGATCACGGCACCGATGATCGGCGCGACCCAGAACGCCCACAGCTGGGCCGGTGCGCCGTTGCCGTTGAAGAACGCGACCGCCGTGGAGCGGGCCGGGTTCACCGACGTGTTGCTGATCGGGATCGAGATCAGGTGGACGAGGGTGAGGGCGAGGCCGATCGCAATGGGGGCGAAGCCGGTCGGGGCCCGGTCGTCGGTCGCGCCGAGGATGACGTAGAGGAAGAACGCGGTGAGGATCGCCTCGGCGCAGAGCACTGCGACCAGCGTGTAGCCGCCGGGGGAGTGGTCGCCGTAGCCGTTGGCGGCGAGGTTGCCGGTCGCGTCGAAGCCCGAGACTCCGCGGGCGATGCCCCAGAGCGCGAGGCCGGCGAGGAGGCCACCGAGGACCTGGGCGACGAGGTAGGCCGGGACGTCCTTCCAGGGGAAGCGCTTGGCCACGGCGATCCCGATGGTGACCGCGGGGTTGAAGTGCGCCCCGGAGACGTGCCCCACGGCATACGCCATCGTCAGCACGGTGAGGCCGAAGGCGAGGGCGACACCGAGGAAGCCGATGCCGAGCTGGACCGCCTGCCCGGTCACGACGTTGGGGGCCAGGTACTTCGCCGAGAAGATGGCGCTTCCGCACCCGCCGAAGACGAGCCAGAAGGTGCCGAGCGCCTCAGCGCCCAGTCGTGAGGTCAGTGCAGGTGTGCGCATGCGCAGCTCTCCTTGGGAAAGAAAGGGCCCACCCGGCCCATGCCGTGACCACTCTCCCGCACTCACGCGCTTTGCACACGTCCGACACCCTGAGCGCCCCGGCGCGCCGACCCTCCTCCGAAGGGACGAGGTCGGCCTCGTCGAATCCGTCCGAAGGCGGGCCGCAGACCGGACGCATGCCGCGAAACGGACACCGGGTTCTGGCGATCTGCCGAGGCGCCCGGCGGTGGTCACCTACCTTCAGGGCAAGGGTCACGGCTGGCCGGGTGCAGGGGCGGCCGCCGTGGTCCGAAAAGCCCGATCGGACAGACAGACGCACCGCCCCCACGGAACAACGACGTCGCGGTCTACTTCGGCAGCAGGGATGCCGAAGTCGGCGGCGGTCGCCGGACCCGATCACCCCCACCAGGACCCCGACGGCGTCGACGACGATGCCCTGCAGACTCCTCGTCAGCGGTCACGAGACCTCTCGCCACTGGACCTTTCAACAAACGACGCCAGGTCCTTGGACTGTTGGAGCCGGCTGGGCTCGTGGACGTACATCATGTGGCCGGCCTCGTAGTAGGCGTGCTCGATGTTGCCGCGCAACGACTCCGCGACCTCCAGGTGCGCCACGACGTCCTGCGCCCCGTAGTAGGGCGTCGCCCCGTCGTGGTAGCCGTAGGCGATGTGGACCTTGAGGTGGGGATTGGCGCGCATCGCCCGGGCGAGCTGGGCACTGACGTCGACCGGCTTGCCCTCGAACTCCTTGAACGACCAGTCGGTCGAGGCCAGCTCGGACAGCTGGGTGTAGGGCAGGTCGTTGCGGTAGTCGAGCTCGTCCCGCACGTAGTGGTTCCACGCGGCCGCATAGGGACCGCTGATCGCGTCCATCGACGGGTCGGCGTCCCACGTCTCGGCGTTGCCACGGGCCAGGGGTCCGGTGAAGCGCGAGTCGAGGCGACCGACGGCCAGGCCCTGGTCGCGCAGCAGCTCGGTGAAGAAGCGGACGTGCTCGATCCGCAGGTTCGCCCGGTCCACGTACTCCTCCGACAGGCCGGTCAGGGCCGCGAGGCGGGTCACGTGCTCGGCTCGCTCCGCGGCGGTCAGCCGGGACCCCCGCGACAGCGCCCACGGGTAGTCGCGCGCCGCATACTCCTCCGCCTCGGCGAGCACCGTCTTGAGTGACTTGCGTCCGTGCTTGCCGTGGTAGTGGGCGGTGGCGGCGTAGGTCGGCAGGTAGTCGACGTGGGCGCGGTCGTTGCGGAACTCGAAGTCGACGGTGGCCAGGTCGAGCACCGAGCTGATCAGCATGATGCCGTTGACGTAGAGCCCGTGGCGGGTCTGCAGGTGCTCGGCGAGCGCCGCCGCGCGGATCGTGCCGTAGGACTCACCGGCGATGAACTTCGGTGACAGCCAACGGTTGTGGCGTGTGGTCCAGAGGCGGATGAGCTCGCCCACGCTCTCGATGTCGGCCTTGAAACCGTGGTACTCCTTCGGCTTCCCACCCTCGACTGCGCGGGAGTAGCCGGTCGAGACGGGGTCGATGAAGACGAGGTCCGAGACGGCGAGCAGGGACTCGGTGTTGTCCACCAGGTCGTAGGGCGGGGGCGTGAGCCGGCCGACGTCGCCGGAGTCGACCCGTCGTGGTCCGAGCAGACCCAGGTGGAGCCAGACCGAGCTGGAGCCCGGACCGCCGTTGAACGCGAACGTCACGGGGCGACGGGAGCTCGCCGGCGCGTCGAGGACGTAGGAGGTGACGCTGAGCTCGGCCTTGGCCTTGTGCCCCTTGAAGACGCCGTGGTCGAACACCTCCGACCGCAGGACGATGCGCCCCGCCGTGGCGGTGTAGCGCAGGGTGCGCCGACCGACCTTGAGGGTATGCCGCGTGGTCACCAGGTCGTCCTTCGGCGGCACGGGCGGTGGCTCGGCGTTCGGCTTGGCCCCGGTCGCGCCGCCCGCCTGCAGCGGGGAGGACTCGGCTGGGGTCGTGGGCGCAGGGGAGGTCTGCGGGGTCTCGTCGGCCATGGTCGGCACCCTAGTGCGGGTCGTCGGGCTCCGGCACCGACAATGTGGGGGTGCGCCTGATCTCCGCGAACGTCAACGGCATTCGTGCCGCCACCCGCCGTGGCGGGATGACCTGGCTGGCGGACCAGCGGCCGGACGTGCTGTGCCTGCAGGAGGTGCGGGCCACGGACGACCAGCTCCGCGAGTGCCTGGACGTGGGTGGCTTCGGCACCTGGCACGTCGCCCACACCGAGGCGGAGTCGAGGGGGCGCGCGGGCGTGGCCGTGGTCAGCCGCCAGCCGCAGTCCCGGGTGCAGGTGGCGGTCGGACCTGTCGAGTTCGACGGCGCCGGGCGCTGGGTCGAGGCCGACCTCGAGACCCGCGCCGGGATGGTCACCGTCGCCTCCACGTACGTCCACACGGGAGATGCTGGTACCCCCCGCCAGGAGCAGAAGCTGCGGTTCCTCGATGCCATCGGGTCCCGCCTCGACGCCTGGACCTCCGCCGGGTCGCTGGCGGTCGTCACCGGCGACCTCAACGTCGCCCACCGTGAGGACGACCTCAAGAACTGGAAGGGCAACCTGCGCAAGTCGGGGTTCCTCCCCGAGGAGCGCGACCGCTTCGACCGCTGGTTCGAGGCCGGGCACTGGGTCGACGTGCACCGGGCTGCGCACGGCCCTGGCCCGGGCCCCTACACCTGGTGGTCCTGGCGGGGCCAGGCGTTCGACAACGACTCGGGCTGGCGGATCGACTACCAGCTGGCCAGCCGCCCGCTCGCGGCGCGGGCGGCCACGGCGTCGGTGGGCCGCGCGGCGGCATACGACCTGCGCTGGTCCGACCACGCGGCGGTCGTGGTCGACTACGACCTGGACTGACGGCAGGCTCTCCCGAAGAGGGGTCTGGCGCCGGGTCGGGTCGCGGGGGTCAGTGGTCGCGAGTGGCCGAGCCGGAGGCAGCGACCACGAAGCAGTCGGGCGCCCCGAAGCCCCGGTCGGAGAAGGCCTGCTCCACGGCTGCGATGGTCGCCTCTGCCGCGTCGGCACGGATCAGCGCGATGGCCGACCCTCCGAACCCTCCGCCGGTCATCCGTGCCCCCAGCGCTCCTGCGCCGAGAGCAGCCTCGACGGCCGTGTCGAGCTCGGCCACCGAGATCTCGAAGTCGTCGCGCATCGAGGCGTGGGAGGCGACGAAGAGATGGCCCACCGTCTGGAAGTCGTTGTGGCGCAATGCCTCCACCGTCTCGCGCACTCGCTCGATCTCGGTGACGATGTGTCGCGCCCGTCGTCGGAGCAGGTCCGAGGAGAGCGTGGTGAGGCGGTCGGACAGGTCGTCGACGGAGACCTCGCGGAGGCTGGTCACGTCCAGCTCCCGGGCGGCCTGCTCGCACGAGTCGCGGCGTTCGGCGTACTGGCCGTCGACGAGCGCGTGCTCGGCCCGGGTGTCCATGACGAGCAGGGCCAGCCCGTGTGCGGCGAGGTCGAACGGCACCTGCTCGGTGCTGTGGTCGCGGCAGTCGAGGAGCAGCGCCTGGCCCGCCTCGGCGAGCAGGGCGGCGGACTGGTCCATGCCGCCGGTGGGGGCCTGGGCGACCGTGTTCTCGGCCTCCACGCAGACGGCGGCGAGTGCCGAACGCCCCGACGGCGTCGCCAGCAACCGGAGGTCGTGGAGGTCGGAGACGCCGGCGGCCACGGCACACTCGAGGGCAGCCGAGCTGGAAAGCCCGGCGCCCAGCGGCACGTGGCCGTCGACGGCCACGTCGAGCCCGCCCACGGCATACCCGGCACTGCGCAGGGACCACGGCACCCCTGCGACGTACGCGGCCCAGCCGGACGGGTGCCCGGCGCCGACGTCTCCCAGCTCCACCTCGACGACGCCGTCACCCTGTGCGGAGACGATCCGCACGAGGTCGTCGTCGCGACGGCGCACGGCCGCGAAGGTGCGCTGCGGGAGTGCGATCGGCAGGCAGAGCCCGCTGTTGTAGTCGGTGTGCTCCCCGATGAGGTTGACCCGGCCGGGCGCCGACCACACACCAGTGGGCTCAGCGCCAAAGGTGGAGCGGAAGAGCCGGGCGGCGCTGTCAGCGCTCACCGGGCCACGTCTCGCAGGCGCTCCGCGATCTGCTCCGGTGGCACGTCGTTGACCCAGCCGCCCACCCCGGACTCCGACCCGGCGAGGTACTTGAGCTTCTTCGGGGAGCGCAGGACCGACATCACCTGCAGGTGCAGTCGCGACACCTCGCGGCCTCGGCTGCTGGGGGCCTGGTGCCAGCCGGAGATGTAGGGCAACCGGATCGGGCTGCCGTCCTTGGCCACGTAGTAGCGGTCGAGACGCTGCAGCAGGTCGAGGTAGACGGTCGCCAGGTCGTCGCGTTCGGACGGCGTGAGGGAGGGCAGGTCGGGCACGTCGCGCCGCGGTGCCAGGTGCACCTCGACCGGCCAGCGGGCTGCGAAGGGCACGTAGGCCACCCAGTGCTCGCTCTCGGCGACGATGCGGACCTTGGCCTCGAGCTCGGCGGCGAGGATGTCCGCTCCGAGCAGCCGTCCGGTGCGCGCGTGGTGCTCGGTCGCCTGCGCCAGGATGGCCGCGGAGCGTTGCGGCACATAGGGATACGCGTAGATCTGGCCGTGAGGGTGGTGCAGCGTGACACCGACCTGCTGGCCGCGGTTCTCGAAGCAGAAGACCTGTTCCACCTCGGGGAGGTCGCCCAGCTCGGCAGTGCGGTCGGCCCAGGCGTCGATCACGGTGCGGGTCCGGCTGGGGGACAGGTCGGCGAAGGTCGAGTCGTGGTCGCTGGTGAAGCAGACCACCTCGCAGCGCCCCAGGGCGGGGGCGGTGCGGTCCAGGTCGTCGGTCGGCTCGTCGTCCGGGTGGTGGTCCGAGACCGGCGCGAAGGAGGGGAAGCGGTTCTCGAACACCACGACGTCGTAGACCGCCTCGGGCACCTCCGAGGGCACGCTCCCGGTGCCCGTCGGGCACAGGGGGCACTCGTCCTTGGGGGGCAGGAAGGTCCGGTTCAACCGGTGACCGGCGACGGCGACCCAGTCGCCCACGAGGGCGTCGTGCCGGACCTCGCCCGAGCGGGCGCGCTCCCCGAGGGGGCGCTGGTCCTCGGCGGTGCGCACCGGTGCGTCGAAGCTGTCGTCGAAGTAGATGATCTCCCGACCGTCCGCGAGCCGACGGCTGGTGCGGGTCAGGCTCATGGGGTTCCTCGTCGGCGTCGGTCGAACCGGGTGCGGGGCTGCGTGGCGATCGTGACCTCGGCGCCGGCCTCGGTGAGGGCGGTGCGGGCGCGCGACCCGAGTCCCTCGTCGGAGACCACGAGGTCGACCGACGAGAGCGGGATGATCGTGCTGAGGCCGACGGTGCCCCACTTGGTGTGGTCGGCCAGGACGCAGACCTGTCGGGCGGTCTCGACCATGGCGCGGTTGGTCTCGGCCTCGACCAGGTTGGGGGTGGTGAGACCGGCCTGCGCGTCCATGCCGTGCACGCCGAGGAAGAGGCGGTCGACGTGGAGCATCCGCAGCGCCGTGACGGCCACCGGTCCCACGAGCGCGTCCGAGGGGGTCCGCACGCCACCGGTCAGGACGACCGTCTGCCCGGGTGCGCCGGACTCGTGCAGCAGCTGGGCGACGGGCACCGAGTTGGTGACGACGGTGAGGTCGGAGACCGCACACACGGCGCGGGCGAACTCGAAGGTGGTCGTGCCCGCGGAGATCCCGATCGCGGCACCGGGTTCGACGAGCTGGGCGGCCGCCTCGGCGATGGCGATCTTCTGCGCCTGCATGAGCCCTGACTTCGCCGTGAAGCCGGGCTCCTCGCTGCTGCGGGTGCCGACGGCGAGGGCTCCACCGTGCACCCGCTGCACCAGACCCTCGCCGGCCAGCTGCTCGATGTCGCGCCGCACGGTCATGTCGGAGACGCCGAGCTGCTCGACCAGCTCGGACACCCGAACCCCGCCAGTCTCCTCGACGAGCCCGAGGATGGTGGTGCGACGCTGGCTCGCGAGCATCTCGATCAGTCCTCCCTGACGACGGCGACGCCACCCGGCGGGAGGGTGACGGTCGGGCCCACGGGGCCATCAGCCACCACATCATGGCCGGTCGCCGGCACCTCTTGGTGCTGGTGGGTGTCGTTGACCAGGAACAGCCACGAACCCTCGGCGCCCCGGCGACGGGTGGCCTCGACGCCCGGTGGGACGTCGGCGACCGGGGAGACCCCGCCCGCCCGGGTGACCTGGGCGAGGACCGCCCCCAGCGACGAGTCGTCCGGGAGCGTGCTGAGGTACCACGCGGCGCCCTCCCCGGTGACGCGTCGGGTGAGGCTCGGTCGCCCGGTGAGGGGGCCGGCGGCATACCGGTCGAGCGCCTCGCTGTCGACGGCGGTGACGTCCTCGCTCCAGAGTCGCCCGGCGCCGCCCTCGGCGAGCGCGACCGTCTCACCGGGCATGAGGGGGAAGAACTCCTCGACGCGGACGCCGAGCAGGTCGCGGAACGCGCCGGGGTAGCCGCCGAGCCGCACGTGGTCGTCCTCGGTGGCGATGCCGGAGAAGAAGGTGACGAGCACCTGGGCGCCGGCCTCGGCGGCCGCGGCGATGGCCGCCGCGTGCTCGTCGGTCACCAGGTAGAGGGTGGGGACCACCACGACCCGGTATGCCGTGAGGTCGGCACTCGGGTGCACCACGTCGGCCGTGATGCCCTGGTCGCGCAGCACGCGGTGGATGGCGTGCGCCGTCGTGGGGTAGCGCAGCTCACTGGACGGCATGGCCGGACCGTGGGCGGCCCACTGGGCCTGGTAGTCCCACAGGATCGCGACGTCGGCCTCGACCCGCGAGCCCTTGAGTGCCCCGAGCCGCCCGGCCAGCGCGCCGAGCTCGCAGACCTCGCGGAACCGCGCGCTGTCGCGCCCCGCATGGGGGACCAGTGCGGAGTGGAACTTCTCGCTGCCCGACCGGGACTGCCGCCACTGGAAGAAGCCGATCGTGTCGGCGCCCCTCGCCACGTGGGCGATGCTGTCGCGCACGGTCTGGCCGGGGTCCTTCGCCGGGTTGACCGGCTGCCAGTTCACCGCGCTCGTCGAGTGCTCCATCAGCAGCCAGGGGGCACCGCCGGCGAGGCCGCGGGTCAGGTCGCCACTGAAGGCGAGCTCCGCCCGGGGGTGCTCGAGGGTGGCCACGACGTAGTGGTCGGTGCTCACGACGTCCTGGTCCGGCGCCCACTGGTGGTAGTCGAGGTGGTCGAAGTGTGCGAGCGTCATGAAGTTCGTCGTCACCGGCACGCCGGGGGAGAGGTCGCTGAGGACCGCCTTCTCGCTGCGGTGGAAGTCGAGCAGGGTGTCGGACTGGAAGCGCTTGTAGTCGAGCTCGTGGGTGGGGTTGGCAAAAGTCGTCGTGAGCCGCGGGGGCAGGACCTGCTCCCAGTCGGTGTAGCGCTGGCTCCAGAAGGCGGTGCCCCAGGCGTCGTTCAGGTGGTCGAGCTCGGTGTAGCGGCGCTCCAGCCAGACCCGGAACCCGGCGGCACAGGTGTCGCAGTAGCAGGGGATGTTGTGGCAGGCGTACTCGTTCGAGACGTGCCACAGGGCCAGCGCGGGGTGGTCGTGGTAGCGCTGCGCCAGCTGGGCGGTGAGGGCGAGCGCGTGGTCGCGGTAGATGCGCGAGCTCGGGCACCAGGCCTGCCGGCTGCCCGGCCACAGGGTCCGACCCTCGTGGTCGACGGGCAGGATCTCGGGGTGCGCCGCCGACAGCCACGGGGGAGGGGTGGCGGTCGCGGTCGCGAGGTCGACCGCGATGTCGTTCTCGTGGAGCAGACCCATGATGTCGTCGAGCCAGCCGAAGTCGTACTCGCCCTTGGCGGGCTCGAGCCACGACCACGAGAAGACGCCGAGCGTCACGAACGAGACTCCGGACTCCCGCATGAGCTCCATGTCCTCGGCCCACACCTCGCGGGGCCACTGCTCGGGGTTGTAGTCGCCTCCGAAGGCGATCCGATCTGTCGGCCACTGACGCATGGGCGACAGTGTTGCGCCGCTCAGGAAGTCATGTCAACAAAAATCAACATGTTGACGTCGAGATATTGGGAACCACTCCAAGAACGCGCGTCGGCAAGCGGATGCCGTTGCCGTTGAGCGGATCCAGTGAAGGATCACGATGGGAGACCGTTCCCGGGAAATGCTTGACAGCAGTCGGCCCGGCGGTCATCCTCGTTTCTTGTTGGTGGTTTTTGATCGAATCTGTCGATCTGATCGACCTCACCACGCCGGTGCAAATAGCGTTCAAAGGAGACCGCATGTCCCGCCCCGCCTCTGAGGCCGAGTACCTCGCCAGCCTCGTCCCTGCCTCCGTCCGCGGTGTGAGCCGCCGGACCCTGCTTCGCGGCGCCCTCGGCGCCGGCACCCTCCTAGCCGCCCCGACGTTGCTGGCCGCCTGTGGCGGCGGTGGCTCCGGTGGTGGCGCAGCCACGGGCACCGTGACGGTCGGCTCGAACCAGTCGGACGCCGTCCCGAAGGCTGCGATCCAGGCCGTCATGGACGCCTTCCAGAAGGCCAACGCCGGCCTGACGGCCAAGGTCAACACGATCGACCACAACTCCTTCCAGGAGAACATCAACAACTACCTCCAGGGCTCGCCCGACGACGTGTGGATGTGGTTCGCGGGCTACCGGATGCGGTTCTTCGCCTCCAAGGGCCTCGCGGGCGACGTCTCGGACATCTGGAAGGACCTGTCCGGCGCCGGGATGTCCGACGCGCTCAAGAAGGCCTCGACGGGCGACGACGGCAAGCAGTACTTCGTGCCGTCGACCTACTACCCGTGGGCGATGTTCTACCGCAAGAGCGTCTTCGAGCAGCACGGCTACACCGAGCCCAAGACGCTTGACGAGTTCAAGACCCTCGGCACCCAGATGAAGAAGGACGGCCTCGTCCCGATCGCGTTCGGCGACAAGGACGGCTGGCCCGCCATGGGCACCTTCGACCAGCTCAACCTGCGGGTCAACGGCTATGACTTCCACGTCAACCTGATGGCCGGCAAGGAAGCCTGGAACAGCGACAAGGTCAAGGCCGTCTTCGACACCTGGGCCGGACTGCTCGAGTACCACCAGCCCGACTCGCTCGGACGCACCTGGCAGGAGGCCGCCCAGACGCTCCAGCAGAAGAAGGCCGGCACCTACCTGCTCGGGTCGTTCGTGGCCCAGCAGTTCGCGAAGGGGGCGGAGCAGGAGGACCTCACGTTCTTCAACTTCCCCGAGGTCGACTCCACCATCGGCGCGGACGCCATCGAGGCACCCATCGACGGCTACATGATGGCCAAGCGGCCCAAGAACGAGGCGGGCGCCAAGAAGCTGCTCGGCTACGTGGGCTCCGCCGCGGCTCAGAACATCGTCGTCAAGGCCGACCCGAGCGTCATCGCGACGAACGACCAGGCCGACAAGGCGGCCTACACGTCGCTGCAGAAGAAGTCGGTGGAGTTCGTGTCGCAGGCCAAGTCGATCGCCCAGTTCATGGACCGCGACACCCGGCCGGACTTCGCCTCGACGGTGATGATCCCTGCCATCCAGTCCTTCCTCAAGAACCCGAAGGACATCGACGGACTCGTCAACAGCATCGAGAAGCAGAAGAAGAGCATCTTCGCGAGCTGACCACCCGCGACGACGCCTCGAGGAGTCACCGTGTCGACAACCACCACGCCCGATCGCACCACGCCGAAGCCCGCCAAGCCGAAGCGCTCGAAGTACCGGGGCATCGACCACCTGTCCCCAGTGGACCGGGTCGTCGTCTCCGTGATGATCGGCGTCCCGACGCTGCTCGTGCTGTGGCTCGTCGTCGTCCCGGCGGTCGGGTCGGTCCTGCTCTCCTTCACCAACTGGGACGGGATCGGCCCGATCTCCTCGGCCAAGGTCGTGGGGCTCCAGAACTACAAGGACGTCCTGACGATCTACCCGCCGTTCATCCCGGCACTCCAGCACAACCTGATCTGGCTGGCCGTGATGTTCTTCATCGCCACCCCGATCGGCATGTTCCTCGCCATCCTGCTCGACCGGGAGGTGCGCGGTTCGCGGGTCTACCAGACCGCGATCTACCTCCCGGTCGTGCTGTCCCTGGCCCTCGTCGGGTTCATCTGGCAGCTCATCTACAGCCGCGACCAGGGCTTCATCAACCAGATCACCGGTGGCTCGATCGACTGGTACGGCGACACGCGCTACAACCTCTGGGCAGCCCTGCTCGCGTCGAGCTGGCGACACGTCGGCTACATCATGTTGCTCTACCTGGCCGGACTGAAGGGCGTCGACCCGACGCTGCGCGAGGCGGCCAAGGTCGACGGGGCCAACGAGCGGACGACGTTCTTCAAGGTCGTCTTCCCCGTGATGTTCCCGATCAACATCATCGTGCTCGTCGTCACCGTCATCGAGTCGCTGCGAGCCTTCGACCTGGTCTGGGTCATCAACAAGGGGCGCAACGGCCTCGAGCTGATCTCGACCCTCGTGACGAGCAACATCGTGGGAGAGGCCAGCCGCATCGGCTTCGGGTCGGCGCTGGCCACCTTCATGCTCGTCATCTCCTCGATCTTCATCGTCCTGTACCTACGGATCGTCATGAGGGAGCAGCGATGACTGCCAGCAGTGAGGCGCCGCAGGTGGCGGCGCCCAGGAGCCGGAACCCGTTGAGCACCAAGCGTCCCCAGGGCGTCGGGTCCAAGAAGGGCAACCGCGGCATCCAGGTGTTCCTGGCCATCGTGGCGCTCGTCTGGATCTTCCCCGTCGCCTACGCCGTCCTCAACAGCTTCCGCGACTACGCCTACACGTCGCAGCACGGCTACCTGTCGTTCGGCGGGTTCACCCTGGCCAACTACAAGAACGCCTGGGAGCAGGCGAACTTCTCCCACACGATGCTCAACTCGGCCTACATCACGGTCCCGGCCGTGGTGTTGACGCTCTTCCTGTCGGCCTGCGTCGCCTTCGTGGTCGCGCGGTTCTCGTTCAAGTTCAACCTGGCCCTGCTCGGGTTGTTCACGGCGGCAAACCTCCTGCCGCCCCAGGCCCTGCTCATCCCGGTCTACCGGATGTTCCGCGCCATCGAGGTGCCGTTCTGGTTCAGCGACTCGGGCACGCTGCTCAACTCCTACTGGGGCCTGATCCTCGTCAACGTGGCCTTCCAGACCGGCTTCTGCACCTTCGTGCTGTCCAACTACATGAAGACGCTGCCGCGCGAGCTCTACGAGTCGGCCGTCGTCGACGGGGCCGGCGTGCTCCGCCAGTTCTTCCAGCTCACCCTCCCGCTGTGCCGTCCCCCGCTCGCCGCGCTGGCTACCCTCGAGGTGACCTGGATCTACAACGAGTTCTTCTGGGCGACGGTGCTGCTCCAGTCGGGCGACAAGTACCCCGTGACGAGCTCGATCAACAACCTGCGCGGCCAGTTCTTCACCGACAACAACCTCGTGGCGGCCGGCTCGGTGGTCATCGCGCTGCCCACCCTGATCGTCTTCTTCCTCCTGCAGAAGCAGTTCGTCGCAGGCCTGACCCTGGGAGCAACCAAGGGATGACGTCGCCGACCGCAACCCTCCGGTCCGCTGGTACCTGTCTCGTCCTCGACACCTCGGGGGGAGGGCTCCCGAGGGTGCTGCACTGGGGCGCCGACCTCCCCGACGCCGTGGTCGCCGAGCTGGCCAGCATCGTCGTCGGGCCGGTGCCCCAGAACGGCCTCGACGAGCCGTGGCCCCTCACCGTGCTGCCCACCACCGGCGACGGCTGGCTGGGCACCCCCGGGTATGCCGCGCACCGAGCCGGTGGCGCGGCCGCCCCCCGGTGGGACGTCAGCGCCGAGCTGGACGGCGAGCGCGCGCTGGTCACCACCGCGAGCGACGGTGCCGTCCAGGTCGTGCTGCGGCACTCCCTCGACGAGCACGGCGTGCTCAGGGTGTCGAGCTCGGTGACGAACACCGGCGGCGACGCTGAGAGAGCGCCCCTCGACGTCGGCGCGCTGCGGGCGCTGCTCCCGCTCCCGTCGCGGGCCACCGAGGTGCTCGACCTGACCGGCCGGTGGTGCCGCGAGCGGTCGCCGCAGCGCTCCGTCCTCCAGGACGGCACCCACCTGCGCGCCTCCCGTCGGGGGCGCACCGGCCACGACGCCACCCTGCTGCTGACCGTCGGCACCGCCGGCTTCGGCTTCCGCACCGGTGAGGTCTGGTCCGTCCACGTCGCGTGGAGCGGCAACCACGAGCACCTCACCGAACGCCTCCCCGAGGGCGCCGGCATCCACGCCGCCGTGCTCGGCGGTGGCGAGCTGCTCGAGCCGGGCGAGATCCGGCTCGCGCCGGGTGAGACCTACACGTCGCCCGACGTCGTGTTCGTCCACGCCACCGACGGCCTCGACGGGCTGTCGCGTCGGCTGCACGGCAGTCAGCGCGGCACGGCGGCCCACAGCAACGACCCGCGGCCTCTCGTGCTGAACACCTGGGAGGCGGTCTACTTCGACCACGACCTCGACCGGCTGAAGCAGCTCGCCGACACGGCGGCCGGGATCGGCGTCGAGCGGTTCGTCCTCGACGACGGGTGGTTCGGCAGCCGCCGCGACGACCGCAGGGGGCTGGGTGACTGGGTCGTGTCCGACGACGCGTGGCCCCAGGGGCTCGGAGCCCTCGTCGAGCACGTCAAGGGACGCGGCATGGAGTTCGGGCTGTGGTTCGAGCCCGAGATGGTCAACCTCGACTCAGACCTGGTGCGGGCCCACCCCGACTGGGTCATCGGACCCAAGGCGGGACGCCCGCGTCCGTCCCGGCACCAGCACGTCCTCGACCTCGCCAACCCCGACGCGTCAGCCCACGTCGAGCAGCAGATCAGCGCATTGGTCGCCGAGCTCGGCATCGACTTCATCAAGTGGGACCACAACCGCGACCTGCACGAGGCGGTGCGCACCGGCCCCGACGGGGTCGACCGGCCGGCCGTGCACGCCCAGACGACCGCCTTCTACGCCCTCCTCGACCGGCTCCGGGCGGCCCACCCCGCCCTCGAGATCGAGTCGTGCTCCAGCGGGGGCGCCCGGGTCGACCTCGGCGTCCTGGCCCGCACCGACCGGATCTGGACCAGCGACTGCAACGACGCGCTCGAGCGCGCGCAGATCCAGCGCTGGACCTCGCTGCTGGTGCCGGCTGAGCTGATGGGCACGCACATCGGCCCGGCGACGGCTCACACCACCCACCGCACCCTCGACCTGTCCTTCCGGATGCTGCTGGCGCTCCAGGGCCACGCCGGCCTGGAGTGGGACATCACCGGGTGCACCCCCGACGAGCTGACCGCCCTGACCGCCTGGTCCGGGCTCTACCGCGAGCTGCGCCCCCTGGTGCACACGGGTGACCTCGTGCGCGCCGACCTCCCCGAGGAGCAGGGGCTGCTCGTGACCGGCACCGTCGCACCGGGAGGCGAGCAGGCGGCATACACGGTCCTGCGGACCCACACGGGTCCGTCGGTGGCGCCCGGCCTCCTCACCCTCCCCGGGCTCGACCCGGAGCGGACCTACACGGTCCGGGTCCGCCCGGAGGCGGGCCTGCCTGCGGTGACCCAGGCGCGCGGACCGGGCTGGTGGGACGACGCCGTCGACGCCGGCATCCGGGTCAGCGGGGCCGCGCTTGGACAGGTCGGGCTCGCGCTGCCGGTGCTGGCCCCCGCCCAAGGTTTCCTTCTGCACCTGACCTGACAGAATGACGGGCATGCCTGAGACGTCCGCTCCCGCTGCGCTGCCCCGGACCCTGTCCGGGATGCAGCCGACCAGCGACTCCCTGCACCTCGGCAACTACCTCGGGGCACTGGTCAACTGGGTGAAGCTGCAGGACGAGTTCGACGCCTTCTACTTCGTGGCCGACCTGCACGCACTGACGGTGCCGACAGAGCCGGCGGTGCTGCGCCAGCGCACCCGCGCGACGGCGGCCCAGTTCATCGCGGGCGGGGTCGACCCCAAGACCTCCGCGGTGTTCTGCCAAAGCCACGTCACCGAGCACGCCGAGCTGGGCTGGGTGATGAACTGCCTGACCGGTGACGGCGAGGCGCGGCGGATGACCCAGTTCAAGGACAAGGTCGCCAAGGGCCAGAACGCCAACGTCGGGCTGCTCACCTACCCGATGCTCATGGCCGCCGACATCCTCATGTACGACGCCGCCTTCGTGCCGGTCGGCGAGGACCAGCGCCAGCACCTGGAGATCACCCGCGACCTGGCGGAGCGGTTCAACACCCGCTTCGGCGAGACGCTCGTGGTCCCGGACGCCTACATCGTCAAGGGCTCGGCCAAGATCATGGACCTCCAGGACCCCACGTCGAAGATGAGCAAGACGGGGTCCTCGCCCAAGGGCCTGATCGACCTGATGCAGGACCCGGCCACGATCGCCAAGAACATCCGCTCGGCCGTCACCGACACCGACGGCGAGGTGCGCTACGACCCCGAGCACAAGCCGGGCATCTCCAACCTGCTCGTCATCCACTCGGTGCTGTCCGGCACTCCCGTCGAGGAGATCGCGGCGTCCTTCGCGGGTCGTGGCTATGGCGACCTCAAGAAGGAGGTGGCCGACGTCGTGGTCGAACGCCTCACGCCGTTCCAGGAGCGGATGACCGAGCTGCTCGACGACCCGGCCGAGCTCGACCGGATCCTCGCCGACGGCGCCGACCGCGCGCGCGAGGTCGCCCAGGCCACGATGGCTCGCGTGCGCGCGGCCGCGGGACTGCTGCCCAGTGCCCGCTGACATGACACTGCTCCCACAGAGCTTCTCCGAGAACGGCGTTGGGTAGGGTCGCCGTCGTGCCCACCATCGGTGTGTCCATCGCCATCCCGTCACCCCACGCGGAGATGCTCCAGGCCAAGCGTGCCTCCTTCGGCGACCCCTTGGCCGACTCGATCCCCACCCACGTCACCCTGCTGCCGCCGACCGAGGTCGAGGGCGATGAACTGTCCGACGTGGTCGAGCACCTGGCAGACGTTGCCACCCAAGGCCATTCGTTCCCCATGGTGTTGCGGGGCACGGGCACGTTCCGGCCCATCTCCCCGGTGGTCTTCGTCCAGGTCTCCGGTGGGCTGGCCGACTGCGAGCTGCTCGAGAAGTCGGTGCGGCGCGGGCCGCTCAAGCGCAAGCTCGACTTCTACTACCACCCGCACGTCACGGTGGCCCACCACGTCTCCGACGACAACCTCGACCGCGCCTTCCGCGACCTGGCCGACTTCGAGTGCACCTTCGAGGTGACCGACTTCCACCTCTACGAGCACGGCGCCGACGGCGTGTGGCGCCCGGTCCGGTCGTTCGAGCTGGACGGGGCCTGAGGGTGCGGACCCTCAAGGCCTGGTGGGCGCGGTTCCAGGCGACCTCCGTCTGGCGGGCGTGGAAGCGCTACGGCGACCACCGCGGCAACCTCATCGCGGGTGGGGTCGGCTACTTCGCCTTCTTCTCGGTCTTCCCTGCGGTGCTGCTGGCCTTCACGGTGTTCGGGATCGTGCTCCGCAGCCAACCCCAGCTGCTCGCCGACACCAAGGACGCCATCAACAACCTGCTGCCCGGCTTCGTCAAGACGCCGACGCAGCCCAACGGGGTCATCGACGTGAGCGCACCGACCGGAGCGGCCCTGTCGGTGCAGGGCGTGGTCTCGGTCGTCGGCCTCGTGCTCGCCGGCACCGGCTGGCTGGGCGCGCTGCGCGACGGCATCCGCGCCATCTTCGGCGTGGAGGGCCAGCCGGGCAACGTCGTGGTCGCCAAGCTCCGTGACCTCGGGGTGCTGCTGCTGCTGGGCGTGGCGATCGTGCTCTCGGCGGCAGTCGGCGCCGTCGCCGGCTCCACGGCCTCGTGGGTGGCCGAACTCGTCGGGCTCGGCGGTCAGCAGTGGGTCCTCGCCATCGTCGCCTTCGTCGTCGGTGTCGCCCTCGACGGCGCGATCGTGGCGGTGATGCTGCGCATCCTGTCGGGCATCCGGCTGCCCTGGCAGGCCGTGCGCCATGGTGCGATCTTCGGTGGGGTCGGGCTGACCGTGCTGAAGACCTTCGGCGCGCTGCTCATCTCGAGCACCACCGCGAACCCGCTCTACCTCGGGTTCGCGCTCGTCGTCGGCCTGCTCGTCTGGCTCAACTTCATGTCGCGGGTCATCCTCATCTCCGCCGCCTGGGCCGCCAACGACCTCGAGACCGGCGCCGCAGCCCCCGGCCTGAGCGTTGGCCAGGTCGACAAGCTCGTCGAGGGCCCGGCCCCCGAAGCGCTCGTCACGATCCGCGAGCGCACCGATGCGGGCCTGCCCACGTTCGGGCAGCGCGCCGCGGACCGGACCAGCGTCGCCGCGGGAGCGGTGCTCGGCGCGGTCGGTGCGATCGCGCTCGGCACGATCGGCCGCGGCCTCCGGAGCCTCGTCCGCCGTCGGTGACGCTCCGCCCCGCACGACCCGTTGAGGCCGGGCTCGGCGGTGGCTCAGCCGTGTGGCTCAGCGGTGCCGCGCGGCGCGACGGGCCCGGACGACCCGCCGTCGGGCTCGGACCACCAGGGTGAGGGCCAGGAGCGCCACAGCCGTGCCGGCCAGGCCCACGGTGCCTCGCCAGCTGCTCGGCCACCGCGGACCAGCCTCCGGGACAGCGGCAGCCCTGGCCGCCGCACCGGTCGCTGCCGGGGCGGTGGGCGCCAGTGTGGGGGAGCCGCTGGGCAGCGGGTTCGGTGGTGTGGTGACGGTGCCGGGCGCGACGAGCTCGCCGACCGCCCCGGCGCGGTCACCGTACGCGAAGGCCCAGTCGTACATCGCCGCCTGCGGCCGCCACGACGAGTCCAGCCCGTACATCTCGCTGAGCAGGTAGGTCTTCCCGCCGCGCCGGACGGCCGAGATGAAGGTGCGGTTGGCCTTCTCGGTGTAGCCGTTCTTGATCCCGATGGTGCCCTCGTAGTTGTAGAGGAGCTTGTTGTGGTTCTGGATCTTGAACGTGGCGCGCTTCTTGGTCTTGGGGTCCACCCGACCGGGGAAGTCGACCTGCTTCGTCGTGACGTAGGTGCGGAAGTCCTTCAGCTCCAACGCCGCTCGCCCGATCAGGGCCAGGTCATAGGCGCTCGACGTCTGCCCGGGCACGTCCAGCCCCGACGGGTCCTTCGCGACCGTGTCGTGCGCCCCGAGGTATGCCGCGTGCTCGTTCATCGCGGTCAGCGTCGCCTCGCGTCCGCCGCCGGCCTCGGCCAGCGCGTAGGCCGCATCGTTGCCCGACGACATCAACAGCCCCTGGAAGAGCTGGCGTCCCGTGTAGGGGAGCCCGGGGACCATGCCGACCCGCGTGCCGTCCGCGTTCGCGTCCGCCTGGGTCGCGACGATCGTGCGGGTAGCCGGGACCTCCGGGATCAGGGTGAGGGCGGTGAGCGTCTTCAGGGTGCTCGCCGGCAACAGGCGGGCGTGGGCCGCCTTGGCCGCGACCACCTTCCCCGAGTCGAGGTCGGCCAGCACCCACGAGACGTCCTTGAGCTGCGGCGGGGCGGGCACTCCGGCGGGCAGGTCCGTGACGACCCCCATCGAGGCGAGCTGTGGCCCCCCGACCGACAACAGCGGCTCCACCGTCGCCTGCGGCACCGGCAGCGTCGTGGTCGTCACCGTCGGCGTCGGCTTCGGGGTGGTCGCCGCGTCGGCGCCACCCGGCGCGAGCGCGACCACCGCGACGGAGAGGGCGACGAGCGCGCGTGACGACGCTGTCACGAGTGCCAAGGTCAGAAGCGACTGGTCAGGAGTGCGCGCTTCACTTCCTGGATCGCCTTCGTCACCTCGATGCCACGAGGGCACGCGTCGGTGCAGTTGAAGGTGGTGCGGCAGCGCCACACCCCTTCCTTGTCGTTGAGGATCTCCAGGCGCTGCGTGCCGCCGTCGTCGCGGCTGTCGAAGATGAACCGGTGGGCGTTGACGATGGCCGCCGGACCGAAGTACTGGCCGTCGTTCCAGAAGACCGGGCAGCTCGTCGTGCAGGCCGCGCACAGGATGCACTTGGTCGTGTCGTCGAACCGGTCGCGGTCGGCCTGGCTCTGGATCCGCTCCCGCGTGGGCTCGTTGCCCTCGGTGATGAGGAAGGGCATGACCTCGCGGTAGGCGTCGAAGAACGGCTCCATGTCGACGATGAGGTCCTTCTCGACGGGGAGGCCCTTGATCGGCTCGACGGTGATCGGCTTGTCGGGGTTGACGTCCTTGATCAGCGTCTTGCAGGCGAGCCGGTTCTTGCCGTTGATCCGCATGGCGTCCGACCCGCAGACGCCGTGGGCGCAGGACCGGCGGAACGACAGCGAGCCGTCCTGGTCCCACTTGATCTGGTGCAGCGCGTCGAGCACGCGGTCGGTGGCGTGCGCGGTGACCTCGTAGGTCTCCCAGTGCTGCTCGCTGTCGGTCTCGGGGTCGAACCGCGAGATCTTGAGCGTGACGGTGAAGGACGGGACCGCCCCGGCCTTGGGGGCGTCCTGGCCGCCGGTCGCGGCGGTCTTCTCAGCAGTCGCGGTCATCAGTACTTGCGCTCCATCGGCTGGTAGCGGGTGACGGTCACGGGCTTGTAGTCGAGGCGGACCTCGTCCGCGAACTTCGGGCCCTGCTCGACATCGGTGACGGGCGCACGGTAGGCCATCGTGTGACGCATGAAGTTCACGTCGTCGCGGGCCTCGTAGTCCTCACGGAAGTGGCCGCCGCGGGACTCCTTGCGCGCGAGTGCACCGAGCGTGATCACCTCGGCCAGCTCGATCAAGAAGCCGAGCTCGACGGCCTCGAGCAGGTCGGTGTTGTAGCGCTTGCCCTTGTCCTGGACGACGACGGCCGCGTAGCGCTCCTTGAGCTCGTCGATGACGCCGAGGGCCTCCTTCATCGAGGCCTCGGTGCGGAACACCTGGACGTTGCGGTCCATGGTCTCCTGCAGGGCGCGGCGCAGGTCGGCGACGCGCTCGCCGCTGTCGCGGGTGCGGATGGTCTCGACCATGCCCTCGACCAGCCCGGCCGGGTTGGCGGGCAGGTCCACGAACGGTGCGTTCGCGGCATACTCCGCGGCGGCGATGCCGGCCCGGCGCCCGAAGACGTTGATGTCCAACAGGCTGTTGGTGCCGAGGCGGTTGGACCCGTGCACGGAGACGCAGGCGACCTCGCCGGCGGCGAACAGGCCGGGGACGATGTCGGTGTTGTTGCGCAGCACCTCGGTCTCGACGTTGGTCGGCACGCCACCCATCGCGTAGTGCGCGGTCGGGTAGACCGGCACCGGCTCGGTGTAGGGCTCGACGCCGAGGTAGGTCCGTGCGAACTCGGTGATGTCGGGGAGCTTGGCGTCGATGTGGGCCGGCTCGAGGTGGGTCAGGTCGAGCAGCACGTAGTCCTTGTTGGGACCGGCGCCACGTCCCTCGCGGACCTCGTTGGCCATCGACCGCGCGACGATGTCGCGGGGTGCCAGGTCCTTGATGGTGGGGGCGTAGCGCTCCATGAAGCGCTCGCCGTCGGCGTTGCGCAGGATGCCGCCCTCACCGCGGGCCGCCTCGGAGAGCAGGATGCCGAGCCCGGCCAGACCGGTCGGGTGGAACTGGAAGAACTCCATGTCCTCCAACGGGATCCCGCGTCGGAAGGCCACCCCCATGCCGTCACCGGTGAGGGTGTGGGCGTTCGAGGTCGTCTTGAAGACCTTGCCCGTGCCACCGGTCGCGAAGACGACCGACTTGGCCTGGAACACGTGCAGCTCGCCGGTGGCCAGCTCGTAGGCCACGACGCCCGCGGTGTGCTCGACGCCGTCGGGGCCGGTGTTCATCAGCAGGTCGAGGACGTAGAACTCGTTGTAGAACTCCACGCCCTGCTTCACGCAGTTCTGGTAGAGCGTCTGCAGGATCATGTGACCCGTGCGGTCGGCCGCGAAGCACGACCGGCGGACGGCGGCCTCACCGTGGTTGCGGGTGTGGCCACCGAAGCGGCGCTGGTCGATCTTGCCCTCGGGCGTGCGGTTGAACGGCAGGCCCATCTTCTCGAGGTCGATGACCGCGTCGATGGCCTCGCGGCACATGATCTCGGCAGCGTCCTGGTCGACGAGGTAGTCGCCACCCTTGACCGTGTCGAAGGTGTGCCACTCCCAGTTGTCCTCCTCGACGTTGGCGAGGGCGGCACACATGCCGCCCTGCGCCGCGCCGGTGTGGGAGCGGGTCGGGTAGAGCTTGGTCAGCACCGCCGTGCGGGTGCGGGTGCTCGACTCGAGCGCGGCGCGCATGCCTGCGCCGCCGGCCCCGACGATGACGACGTCGTACTTGTGCGTCTGCATCTAGTTGCTACTTCCTTGAATGGCGCCGGCTTGAGTCACGCCGGCTCGGCTCGCGCTGGTGGCCGGGGTCACCGTGCGCACACGGAGAGAGTGGAGGACGGGTCGAGGCACGGGTCGAAGGTGAAGATCACCAAGGTGCCGAGCACCATGACGAGCAGCGCGCTCGCCACCAGCAGGCCCTTGAGGATCCACCGCGTGCGGTCCTTCTCGGTGTAGTCGTTGATGATCGTGCGGACGCCGTTGAACCCGTGCAGCTCGGCGAGCCAGAGCATCAGCATGTCCCAGGTCTGCCAGAACGGGCTGCTCCACTTGCCGGCGACGAAGGCGAAGTCGATGCCGTGGATGCCCTCGCCCAGCATGAGGTTGACGAACAGGTGGCCGAAGACGAGGACGAGCAGCAGCACGCCGCTGGCCCGCATGAACACCCACGACCACAGCTCGAAGTTGCCCCGGCCCTTGGAGACCCGGCGGTAACGGGACTTCTTGGCGGAGACGGCGTCGGGGCCGGCGTGGTAGTTGGTCTCGGTGGTGGCGCTCATGAGTTCCCCCGGCCTCTCAGTGCGTGAACACGATGGTCAGGTGCCGGATCGCGAAGGGCGCGAAGAGCACGACGAAACCGATGACGACCGCCCAGAAGAGCTGTCGCTGGTACTTCGGGCCCTTGGACCAGAAGTCGACGGCGATGATGCGCAGGCCGTTGAGCGCGTGGAAGATCACCGCAGCGACGAGCCCGGCCTCGCCGAGCCCGACGATGGGGTTCTTGTAGGCGTCCATCACCTCGTTGTAGGCGTCGGGGGAGACCCGCACCAGCGCCGTGTCGAGCACGTGCGCGAAGAGGAAGAGGAAGAGGAGTACGCCGCTGATGCGGTGGGCCACCCACGACCACATGCCTTCGCGGCCGCGGTAGAGGGTCCCGTTGGCTGCCTGCGCCACTGCGCGTCCCTTTCGAAGCAGATGTCACGGCAGTCGTCGTCCAGCGTCGAGGGCCGTAGTACGCCCGTCAGGTTATCGGCCCGGCAGCGTGACCGTGAACGCCCCTGCTGTGAGAAACCAGACAGGTCGGGTTACCAGTCGGTATGCCGCGTGGCCGGCCCGCCGACGAGCGCCCGGGAGCGCCGGGCGTCGTCGTAGTGCCCGAGCAGCTGCTCGGTGAGGGTGGCCCAGGACCGGCTGGCCACCCGCACCCGCCCGGCCACACCCATCGCCTCGCGCTTGACCCGGTCACCGGCGAGGTGGGCCACCGCGTCCCGCAACGCCCTCGGGTGGTCGGGGTCGAAGAGCAACCCGGTGCGGGAGTGGTCGACGAGGTCGAGCGGGCCACCGCGCGCGGGCGCCACGACGGGGAGGCCGGTCGCGGCGGCCTCCTGCAAGGTCTGGCCGAAGGTCTCGCGGGTGCCGGTGTGCACGAAGAGGTCGAACGCGGCGTACGCCCGGGCGAGGTCGTCGCCCTCGCGCCGACCGAGGAAGACGGCGTCGACCCCAGCGGCGGCGAGGGCGGCGCCGTCCTGGGCGCGGGTGGGCCCGTCGCCGACCAGCACCACGCGGAGCCCGGGCAGTCCCGCGAGGGTGGTGAGTCTGAGCAGCTCCTTCTCGGGGGCCAGTCGGCCGACGTAGCCGACGAGGACCTGACCGTCGGGGGCGAGCGAGCGCCGCAGCGCGGCCGTCCCGGCGTCGAGCCGCCAGCCCGGATGGAACTGGACGGCGTCGACCCCTCTCGCCCAGAGGGTGGTGCGGGGGATGTCGTGGGCGCGGAGCTCGGCCAGCGTCGCGGAGGACGGGGCCAGCGTGAGGTCGGCCAGCTCGTGCATGCGCCGGATCCACCGCCACGCCGCCCGCGCTGCCCCGCGACCCACCGCTCCGGGACCGTGCTGGCGGATGTAGCTCGGCATGTCGGTCTGGTAGACCGCGACCGTGGGGAACCCGAGCCGGTCCGCGGCCGACAGGGCACTGGCGCCGAGGACGAACGGTGAGGCCACGTGCACCACGTCCGGGGCGAAGCCGCGGAGCAACGTCTCCACCTCGCCACCCAGCGGGAGGCCGACCGGGAACTGACGCACCGGCACGGACGCGAGGCCGTGCACGGCATACCCGGCGTAGCTCGTGGGGGCGGGCCGCGGGGCGACGACGACCACCTCGTGGCCACCGTCGCGCAGGCACTCGACCACCCGGCAGACGCTGGTCGTCACGCCGTTGAGGTAGGGGAGGAAGGACTCCGTCACGATGGCGACTCGCACGACTCCAGCGTCCGCACCCACGATGAGGGGACGGCCACGGGCAGGGGTGTGTCAGGTGAGCGGCAGGTGACCGGCTGGTGGGTGGGCTAGCGTTCCGGCCATGTCATCGGCAGCGGCGCATGAGGCTGCACCCACGAACGAGCACTTCTGGGCGGTCATCCCGGCGGGTGGAGCGGGGACGAGGCTGTGGCCCCTGTCGCGGGCCACCTCGCCGAAGTTCCTCCGTGACCTCACCGGCACCGGGCGCTCGCTGCTCCAGTCGACCTGGGACCGGTTGACCCCGTTGACGGGGTCACGGGTGCTGGTCGTGACCGGCGTCGCCCACCGGGCGGCCGTGGCGGACCAGCTGCCGGGGCTGCCCGCCGACCAGCTGCTCGCCGAGCCGGCGCCCCGCGACTCGATGGCCGCGATCGGCTGGGCCGCGGCGGTGCTCGAGGCGCGCGATCCGTCGGCCGTGCTCGGGTCGTTCGCGGCCGACCACGTCATCGCGGACGAGGACGCGTTCCGCGCCTGCGTGCGGGAGGCGGTGGCCGCCGCCGAGCAGGGGTACGTCGTGACGATCGGCATCGAGCCGACCCACCCCGCGACCGGCTTCGGCTACATCGAGCTGGGCGAGCCGCTCGGGTCGGGCTCGGCGCTGGCGTCAGGATCGGTGCACGCGGTGACCCAGTTCGTGGAGAAGCCGGACCGCGCGCGGGCGGAGGAGTACCTCGCGACCGGTCGGTTCCGCTGGAACGCCGGGATGTTCGTCGTCCGCGCGACCGTGCTGCTCGACCTCCTGGCGCAGTGGCACCCCGAGCTCGCGGCCGGGTTGCGGGCGCTCGCCGCCGATCCGTCGCGGCTGTCCGACGTCTGGCCCGGCCTGGAGAAGATCGCGATCGACCACGCGGTCGCCGAGCCGGCGGCTGCCGAGGGCCGCGTCGCCGTGGTGCCGGGTGGGTTCGGCTGGGACGACGTGGGCGACTTCAGCTCGCTGGGCGCCCTGCTCCCCGACGCCGACGGTATGCCGGGCGTGCGGGTGCTCGGCGACGCCTCCGCCGTGCGGGTGGTCGACGCCACTGGAGTCGTCGTCCCAGCGAGTGGCCGGGTGGTGGCGGTCGTCGGCCTCGACGACGTGGTGGTGGTCGACACCCCGGACGCGCTCCTGGTGATGTCGCGCGAACGCGCCCAGGACATGAAGGCAGTCGTCGACGCCCTCCGCGCGGAAGGCCGCACCGACCTGCTCTGACCCGGCCCCCCGCCGCGCCCGCCCGCAGAAGTTGGGCTGAGTGGGTGCCGGGGCAGGCTTCAGGTGGCGAGGTCGCGCCGTCGGAACGCGGTGGCACCGACTGCTGTCACGAGGGCGGCCACCACCAGCAGCCCCCCGAGCCCGGCTGCGTTCGCCGCCCCGCCGGGCAGGCTGCCGAGGTGGTCGAACGGCGACAGCCCCAGGGCCCATCCCGGCAACGACAGCAGCGCGCCGAACTCGCCGAGCACCACGAACACCGCGAGCGCCGCCCAGGCCGCTGTCGAGAGCTGCGGGAGCACCCCGAACACCAGCGCCGTGAGGCCCACGCAGACCAGGACTGCCGGTGCGGTGGCAAGCGCCGCAGGCAGCAGGTCGGCGACCCCGGTGCTGCTCACCGATCCGGCGGCGAGCCCCGCGGCCACCCCCACGACGGCGAGCAGCCACACGGACCCGGCCGCGGCGATCACCAGGTGGCTGGCGAGCCAGCGCCAGCGGCTGACCGGGGTGGCGAGGACGACCTCGGCGCGCGCGGCGTTCTCCTCCGACCGCAGTCGCAGCGCCGTCGCGATGCCGTAGGCCGCGGCCCCCACCGCGAGGAAGCGCAGCTCGGTGCCGAAGAAGGCGTCGAGCAGGGAGCCCTGCCCCCCGCTCATCTTGCGGAGCATGTCCTCGACGGCGGGGCTGTCGGCGATCTGGTCCACGGACGAGGCGATGTTGCCGATGACCAGGCCGAGCACGGCATACCCGATGGTCCACCCGAGCAGCGAGCCGCGCTGGAGGCGCCACGCGAGCCCGAACGGCGTGCCCAGCCCGGCTGCGGCTCGCGCCGGCCCCGGCCGGGCGGCCCACAACCCCGAGCCCAGGTCGCGTCGGTGCAGCAACGCGTCGGCGACGGCGAGCAGCAGGGCCGTGGCGACCACCGCCGGGGCCACGAGCCAGAGCCGGTTGTCGCCGTAGGGGCTGACCTTCTCGGCCCAGCCCAGGAACGACAGCCACGCGAGGTCCTGGCCGGCGCCGGTGGAGGTGTCGGCGGTGGCCCGGATGACGAAGGCCACCCCCAGGACGCCGATCGCGATGCCGCCGGCGCCACGCGTCGTCGAGGTGAGCTGGACGGCGACCGCCGTGACGCCGATCATGACCAGGCCCGCGACGACCTCGACCGCGCCGAGGGCGAACGACCCCACCGGGTCGACGCCGGTGGCGAGCAGGCTCACGGCGGACAGCAGTCCGGTGGCGAGGACGGTCAGGGTCGCGAGGGCGACGGCTGCGGCCAGGGGAGCGCGTCGACCGACGACCCCGGCCGCGAGGAGCTCGAGCCGGCCGTCCTCCTCCTCGCTGCGGGTGTGCCGTCGGACGAGGGCGAAGGCCAGGAACGCGGTGGCCAGGCTGCCCATCATCACGGTCTTGAGCACGCCGATCCCGGCCGCGGTCGCTGAGGGGAGCGGTCCGTAGAGCGCGGTCAGCGAGGGGTTGTCGACCATCGCCGCCGCGCCACCCGCGGCGGCGGCGTCGGTCGGGTAGAGGTCGAGGGTGGCGGCCATCGAGCCGTAGGCAGTGGCGACGAGGGCGAGCACGCTGGCCACGACGATCCACCGGTCGCGCCGCCAGGCCAGCCCCAGGAGGATGCCGGTGCCGGTGAGGCTGTCGCCGACGCCGACGCTGTCCCTCGCCCGGAGGCTGTCGCTCATGCCGGCACCTCCTCCTTGACGCCGGGGCCGGACCCGGTCAGGGCGTCGCGGTACTGCGACAGGAACAGCTCCTCCAGGGTCGGCGGCTGGCAGGTCAGCGCCTCGATGCCATGGGCGCCCAGGCGCTGGAGCACGTCGCCGACCGCGCTGGTCTCGACGGACAGCACGATCCGGTCGCGGTCCTCGCGGGCGGAGTCGACCCCCGGCCAGCCGCTCGCCTCCGACTCCGCGACCGGCCGCGCGAGGGAGGCGGTGATGCTCGTGCGGGTGAGGTGCCGCAGGTCGGTGAGCGTGCCCGAGTCGACGATCCGCCCCGCGCGCACGATGCTCACCCGGTCGGCGGCGGTCTCCACCTCCGACAGGATGTGGCTCGAGAGGAGGACCGTGCGACCCTCGGCGCGCACCCGGGCGAGGTGCTCCTGGAACACCTTCTCCATCAACGGGTCGAGGCCTGACGTGGGCTCGTCGAGGACGAGCAGCGGCACGTCGGAGGCGAACGCCGCGACGAGTGCGACCTTCTGCCGGTTGCCCTTGGAGTAGGAGCGCCCCTTCTTCGTGGGGTCGAGCTCGAAGGCGTCGAGCAGCTCCGCGCGACGGCCCTCGTCGATGCCTCCGCGCAGCCGGCCGAGCAGGTCGATGACCTCGCCGCCGGTGAGGTTCGGCCAGAGCACGACGTCGCCGGGGACATAGGCGAGCTGGCGGTGCAGCTCGGTGGCGTCCTTCCAGGGGTCGCGGCCGAGCAGGGTCACCCGGCCGCCGTCGGAGCGCAGCAGGCCGAGCAGGACCCGGATGGTGGTGGACTTCCCCGCGCCGTTGGGTCCGAGGAAGCCGTGGACCTCGCCCTCGTGCACGGTCAGGTCGAGACCGTCGAGGGCGGTCGTGGTGCCGAACTTCTTGGTGAGGCCGACGGCCTCGATGACAGGAGCCATGGCTCCGACCATACACTGTTTTCAGAAAACTCTGAATGATCTAAACTCTGCTCATGACGCCCCCTCCTGCCGCCGCAGACCCCTCGCGCTTCGTCGAGCGCTTCGGGTCCGCCCTGACCGCGGCCGGGATGCAGCGACTGCCCTCGCGGGTCTTCGCCGCGCTGCTGGCCGACGACGACGGGCGGATGACGGCGGCCGAGATCGGGGAGGTGCTCGCGGTCAGCCCGGCATCGGTGTCGGGTGCCGTGCGCTCGCTGCAGCAGATGCGGATGATCCACCGCGAGCGCGAACAGGGCAGCCGGCGCGACGTCTACGTGGTCGCCGACGACGCCTGGCACGACGTGATGATGAACTCCGCCAACATCTACGCCCCGCTCACCCAGTCGCTGCGCGAGGGCGTCGACCAGGTCGGGGGTCGGGGCACCTCGGCCGGCGACCGGCTGGCCCTCAGCGTGGCGTTCCTGGAGTTCGTGACCGAGGAGATGCAGCAGCTCTCCGACCGCTGGGACAAGCGCCGGGCCGAGCTCGGCCACTGACCCGCCGCCCCCTTTATCGGGTTGAGGGATTTTGTTGCGCTTCACCAGAGAACGCTTCCGGGGTGAAGCGCAACCTTCCTGCTAAACCCGATAAAGGGGGGCGGGGTGACCGAGCCCACGGTGAGGTGGGACACGAGCGGTGACCACACGGCATACCGGCTCACTATCGTGGGCGGCATGGCCGCCGACGTCCCCGAAGACCGCTTGCAGACCCGCACCGAGTCCGACCTGCCGATCAAGGCCGTGTATGCCGCGGGCGACCTCGACGGCTTCGACGCCGACTCCCAGCTCGGTGCGCCGGGGCAGTTCCCCTACACGCGTGGCGTCTACCCGAACATGTACACGGGGCGCCCGTGGACGATGCGGCAGTACGCCGGGTTCGGCACCGCCAAGGAGTCCAACGAGCGCTACCACGAGCTGGTGGCCAACGGCACCGGCGGCCTGTCCGTCGCCTTCGACCTCCCGACCCAGATGGGCTACGACTCCGACGAGGCCATCGCCCACGGCGAGGTCGGCAAGGTCGGGGTCGCCATCGACTCGATCGACGACATGCGGACCCTCTTCGGCGGGCTGCCCCTCGGCGAGCTCTCGACGTCGATGACGATCAACGCACCGGCCGCGACGCTGCTGCTGATGTACCAGCTGGTCGCCGAGGAGAACGGCGCCGACGCCACGAAGCTGGCGGGCACGATCCAGAACGACGTGCTCAAGGAGTACATCGCTCGCGGCACCTACATCTATCCGCCGAAGGAGTCGCTGCGGCTGATCAGCGACATCTTCGCCTACTGCCACAAGGAGCTTCCGCGCTGGAACACCATCTCCATCAGCGGCTACCACATGGCCGAGGCCGGGGCGACGCCCGCGCAGGAGATCGCGTTCACCCTCGCCAACGCCAAGGAGTACGTCCGCGCCGCGCAGGCCGCAGGCCTCGACGTCGACGACTTCGCCCCGCGGCTGTCGTTCTTCTTCGTCGCCCGCACCACGCTCCTGGAGGAGGTCGCCAAGTTCCGGGCGGCCCGCCGGATCTGGGCGCGGATCATGCGTGACGAGTTCGGGGCCAAGAACCCCAAGAGCCAGATGCTGCGGTTCCACACCCAGACCGCCGGGGTGCAGCTGACCGCCCAGCAGCCCGAGGTCAACCTCGTGCGCGTCGCCCTCCAGGGCCTCGGCGCGGTGTTCGGTGGCACCCAGTCGCTGCACACCAACTCGTTCGACGAGGCGATCGCCCTCCCGACGCAGAAGGCTGCCCGCCTCGCCCTGCGCACGCAGCAGGTGATCGCCTACGAGACCGACGTGACCAAGACCGTCGACCCGTTCGCCGGCTCCTACGTCGTCGAGTCGATGACCGACGACGTCGAGGTCGCCGCCCTCGACCTCATCCAGGCCGTCGAGGACCGTGGGGGAGCGGTCGCCGCGATCGAGCAGGGCTTCCAGAAGTCCGAGATCGAGCGCTCGGCCTACCGCATCGCCCTCGAGATCGACAGCAAGGAGCGCACTGTCGTCGGCCTCAACCGGTTCGCCCTCGACGAGGAGGAGCCCTACGAGCCCCTGCGGGTCGATCCGCAGATCGAGCACGACCAGCGCGAACGGCTCGCCGCGCTGCGGGCCGAGCGCGACAACGCCGCCGTCGAGGCGGCCCTCGAGGCAGTCCGTGAGGCGGCTCGCGGCACCGACAACCTGCTCTACCCGATGCGCGAGGCACTGAGGTTGCGGGCCACCGGGGGCGAGGTCAGCCACGCGCTGCGCGACGTCTGGGGTCTCTACGTCCCCCGCGAGACGTTCTAGCCCGGCCGGAGCGTGAGCGGCCTGGTCCGGCCGGAGCGTGAGCGGCCTGGCCCGGCTGGAGCGTGGGCGGCGCGCGAGTAGAGTGCGCGCTGACATGACCGACAACCTCCTCATGGCGCTGTGCGCCAGCATCGACGCGCTCGCCCCGGAGCTTCTCGACCTCCAGCACGACGTGCACGCCCACCCTGAGCTGTCCCGGGGGGAGGCCCGCACGACGGCGAAGGTCGCCGGCCGGCTGGCCGCGGCCGGGATCGCCCACCGCACCCTGCCGGTCAGCGGACTGGTCGCGGACCTCGGGGCCGAGCAGCCGGCCTACCGGGTGGCGCTGCGCGCCGACCTCGACGCCCTCCCGGTGGGGGAGCGCACCGGCCTGCCGTGGGCCTCGACCACCGAAGGCATCTGCCACGCCTGCGGTCACGACGTCCACGTGGCCGCCATGCTCGGCGCGGGGCTCGCCCTCAAGGAACACGAGGAGGCCCTGCGCGAGCGTGGCATCGGCGTGCGACTCCTGTTCCAGCCGGCCGAGGAGGTCATCCCCGGCGGCGCCGTCGACCTGCTGGCCGAAGGGGCGCTCGACGGGGTCGACGCCATCTTCGCCGTGCACTGCGACCCGAGCCTCGACGTCGGCAGCGTCGGCCTGCGTGAGGGTGCCATCACCGCGGCGGCCGACCGGGTCAGCGTCCACCTGAGTGGCCGCGGAGGCCACACCTCGCGCCCCCACCTCACTGAGGACCTCACGTTCGCGCTGGCCAAGGTGGTGACCGAGCTCCCCGCGGTGCTCTCCCGACGGCTCGACCCCCGCACTGCGTTCGCGCTGGTCTGGGGCGAGGTGCACGCCGGCCAGGCGGCCAACGTCATCCCGTCCAGCGGCGCCATCGCCGGCACCCTGCGGATGCTCGACGCGAAGGCCTGGACCACGATCGGACCCCTCCTCGCGGAGGCGGTCGAGCACGTGGTCGCCCCGTATGCCGTGACAGCAGTCCTCGAGCACGTCCAGGGAGTGCCGCCCGTGGTCAACGACCCCGAGGCCATCGAGGTCTTCCGGGCCGCGGCCGAGGGTGCCGGGCTGGTGGCTGTCGGCACACCCCAATCCTTGGGCGGGGAGGACTTCGCCTGGTACCTGCGCAAGGTGCCCGGGGCGATGGCGCGACTCGGCACACGCACGCCGGGCGGGACCACCTACGACCTGCACCAGGGCGACCTCGTGGTCGACGAGGGCTCGGTCGTGCAGGGCGCGCGGTTGCTTGCCGGTGCGGTGGTGGCCGGCATGGTCAAGGCGCCACGTCTGCCAGTGACCGCCTAGGACCCCCGCCCGCGCACTAGTTCTGTCCAGCGGTCGCGGATCGATAACACTTGCTGCCACTTCGCCCGAGCCACTGAGTTCTTGCGCGTTTCTGGTCTACAGTCCCTTGCCAGATGGGCCGATGACGTCGTCGGCTCCGATGGACTTAAGGAGAGCGCGTTGCGTTCAAAGACAATGCTCAATGCCGTGGCCGCGGTTGGAATGGTCGCCGTGGTCGCTGCCTGTGGCGGTTCGACCGGCAACACCTCCAGCTCGGGCTCCAACACCTCCGCGAGCGGTGACTGCTCAAGCAAGGACGTGTTCTGCGTCGGCCTGGTCACTGACGTCGGCAAGGTCGACGACAAGGGCTTCAACCAGGCGGCCTGGGAGGGTGTCGAGCAGGTCAAGGGCGAGCTGGGGGCCCAGACGAAGTACGTCGAGACCACCGACCCCAAGGACTACGCGAAGAACATCAAGCAGTTCACGGATGCCAAGTACGACGTCATCGTGACGGTCGGCTTCCTCATGGGCGATGCGACGGTTGCCGCGGGCAAGCAGTACCCCGACACCAAGTTCATCGGGTTCGACCAGTTCCAGGCTGCCGAGACCCCCAACGTCACCGGGCTCATCTTCCACGAGGACCAGGCGGGCTACGCCGCCGGCACCCTCGCTGGCCTGATGACCAAGACCAAGAAGATCGGTGTCGTGCTCGGCCAGGAGATCCCCCCGACGCAGGCCTACGCGGCCGGCTACGAGAACGGCGCCAAGGCCGTGGACCCGGCCATCAAGGTCTCGAAGGTCTACCACCCGGCCGGCAGCACCGCCTTCAACGACCCCGTGTGGGGTGCCGGCGAGGCCAAGAAGATGCTCGCGCAGGGCGCGGACTTCATCTTCGGCGCCGGTGGCAACACCGGCAACGGCGCGCTCCAGGAGACCGCGAAGACCAGTGGCGCAGGCGACAAGGTCTTCTGCGTCGGTGTCGACCTCGACCAGTGGGACACGCTCCCCGCTGCCCACCCGTGCCTGATCACCTCGGCTGAGAAGCACGAGAAGGATGGCATCGGCACGCTGCTCAAGGCGATCAAGGACGGGTCGATCAAGCCGGGCAACTTCTACGGAACGGCTGGCATCTCCGGGTTCCACGACTTCGACTCGAAGGTCCCCGCGGACGTCAAGACCAAGGTCGCGGACGTCGTGAAGAAGCTCGAGGACGGATCGCAGGCGACGGGTTACAAGCCCTGACGCTGAGGGCTGACACGCGGCCACCGAGGCCGACTACAGTCGCGTCATGACGAAACGGGCGGGCGCTCTATCCAGGGGCGCCCGTCCGTCGTCTCTCCAGACGCCCCCCGACGCACGCGAGGAGTAGCGAGGTCCGACATGGCAGACGATTCAGGCAACCAGGCCACCGCAGGGCCGTCGGAGGCGCCGGAGCCGCCAGTGCCGGTGCGCCCAGAGCGTGGAGCGCCGCCTCCGCCGACCGGGGTGCTCGGACTCCTCGTCCGAGAACAGTCGATCGTCGTCCCGCTCGTGGCCGTGGTCGCCTCGTTCGCCATCGGCGCCGTCCTGATCCGCGCCCAGGGGGTCAACCCGACCTTCGCGTACCGAAGCCTCTTCTCCTACTCGTTCGGCACCGGCGACGGTCTGCGTGGGACGTTCGAGAAGATGATCCCGCTCATCCTGTGCGGCCTCGCCGTCGTGATCCCCCTGCGGGTGGGCCTGTTCAACATCGGCGCCCAGGGACAGCTCATGGCGGGTGCCATCGCCGCGGCGGCGGCCGCCTACGCCGTCCGGTCGGCCCCCGGTGTCGTCATCGCCCTCGTCGCGATGGTCGCCGCCATCCTGGCCGGCGCCATGTGGGCATCCATCGCCGGCTTCCTGAAGTCCAGTCGTGGCGTCCACGAGGTCATCTCGACGATCATGCTGAACTCGATCGCGGCCGGACTCATCGACTGGCTCGTCAACGGTCCGCTCAAGGACCCGTCGCAGGCCTATCCCTCATCGCACTCCGCACCCGAGGCCGCTCGACTCGGCGTCTTGGGCATCTTTCCCATCGGTCTGCCCATCGCCGTGGTCCTCGCCCTGCTCACCGCCTGGATGCTGCGCCGCACGACCCTCGGCTTCGAGTTCGAGACCGTGGGACGCAACAGGCACGCTGCCTCGTACGCCGGCATCAAGCTCGGCAGCACCGTCGTGCTGGCCATGGCCATGGCGGGTGGACTGGCCGGCCTCTCGGGCTCCATCGAGTACCTCGGCATCGATCCGTACCGGTACCAGGACGGCATCGCCGGGAGCCTCGGCTTCGACGGCATCACCATTGCCCTGCTTGCTCGTTCGAACCCGCTTGGCACCATCCCCGCGGCGCTCTTGGTCGGTGCGATGCGCTCGGGGTCGACCCGGCTGATGTTCGACACGGGGATCCAGCCGGAGATCGTCGACATGCTCCTCGCGATCACCCTCCTGCTCGTGTCCCTTCCCGTCGTCGCCAAGCTCATCTACCGGCGCCACGCGGCCAAGTCGTCGACCCTCGCCACGAGCTGGGGTTCCTGAGATGACGACCTTGCGAGAAAACCGACTGGTGGCAGCAGCCATTGCCGCGGTCGTCGTCGCCTCCTTCGTGTTCTACTTCGTCAACCAGAACGTCGCGACGTCGATGTTCAAGGGCGCGTGGTTCTTCGCCGTGCCACTGGTGCTCGGCGCCCTGACGGGTGTGGTGGGTGAGCGCTCTGGCGTCGTCAACATCGGCATCGAGGGGCAGATGCTCGTCGCTGCCTTCACGGCGTTCTTCACCGCGGCGGCCACCCAGTCCCTCGTCATCGGAGTCGTCGCGGGCATGCTCGCCGGCATCGCGATGGGCGCCTTCCTCGCCCTGACGACGGTCAAGGCCCTGATGGACCAGATCATCGCCGGTGTCGTCATCAACATCGTCGCCACCGGGCTGACGTCGTTCTTCTACCGGCCGGGCAAGGTCCTGACGGCCAACATGCCCCAGTGGGACATCCCCCTGCTGTCGAAGATCCCCCTCATCGGTGACGTGTTCTTCCAGACCGGCCCGATCGCCCTGTTCGCGCTGCTCAGCGTCCCCGTCATGCACTACGCACTCTTCAGCACCCGCTGGGGACTGCGCACCCGCGCCATCGGTGAGTACCCCTCCGCCGCCGACACCGCCGGGATCGACGTCATCAGGATGCGGCTCGTCAACGTCGCCCTCGGCGGGATCTTCGCGGGCGCTGCCGGGGCCTTCCTGTCCATGGAGGCCACGGCGGGCTTCGAGCGGGGGATGACCGCAGGCCGCGGCTTCCTGGCCCTGGCGATCCTCATCTTCGGCGGCTGGCGGCCCTTGCGCGTCTTCGCCGCGGCCCTGTTCTTCGGCTTCACCAACGCACTCGCCTCCCAGCTCCAGGGAGTCGTGCACATCCCCCAGCAGTTCATCACCCTGCTGCCCTATGTGCTGACACTCATCGTGCTGGCTGTCGCCGCCGGTCGTGTTCGAGCGCCCGGTGCCGTCGGCCAGCCGTTCGTGAAGGGAGTGGAATCGTGACTCAGCCATCCGGTGAGCGTCTGCTGGAGATCTCGGGCCTGTCCAAGTCCTACGGCACGGTCCGAGCCAACCGTGACATCAGCCTGCACGTGGAGCGGGGCGAGATCGTGGCCCTGCTCGGGGAGAACGGTGCTGGCAAGTCGACGCTGGTCAAGCAGATCTTCGGCCTGGTCAAGCCCGACGAGGGGACGATCACGATCAAGGGTGACTCGAGCCCGATCAAGGATCCCAAGGACGCCATTCGCCGGGGCATCGGCATGGTCCACCAGCACTTCCAGCTCGTGCCGGTCATGACCGTGGCCGAGAACATGATCCTCGGCCACGAGACGACGAGCGGCGGCAGGCTCGACCTCGATGGGGCTCGCGCCATGGTCAAGGAGCTGTCGAAGAAGCACAAGCTCGAGGTCGACCCGGATGCCGAGGTGGAGGACCTGCCGGTCGGCACGCAGCAGCGGGTCGAGATCCTCAAGGCGCTCTCGCGCAAGGTGGACCTGCTCATCCTCGACGAGCCGACGGCAGTGCTCACGCCCCAGGAGACCGACGAGCTGCTCGGCGTCATGAAGGAGCTCGCCGCCGCCGGGACCTCGATCGTGTTCATCACCCACAAGCTGCGCGAGGTGGTCGCGGCAGCCGACCGCGTCTACGTGCTCCGTCAGGGCCAGGTGGTCGGTGAGGTGGAGACCGCCGCGACCGATGCCCGCGGCCTGGCCACGATGATGGTCGGGCGCGAGGTGGTGCTCCGGGTCGACAAGGGAGCCGCCAAGCCGGCCGACGACGTGCTGTCGATCAGCGACCTGGTCGTCCTCGATGACCGCCACCTGCGAGCTGTCGACGGGTTCACCCTCGACGTGCGGGCAGGGGAGATCGTCGGCGTCGCGGGAGTCGAGGGCAACGGCCAGCGCGAGCTCGTCGAGGCCATCGCGGGGATGCGTCCACCTCAGTCCGGTGAGATCTCCCTCTCGGGCAAGGACATCACGAAGGCCAACCCACGCGACACCCATCTCGCGGGCATCGGACACGTCCCGGAGGACCGCGAACGTCACGGTCTCGTGGCGTCGTACTCCCTGGCCGACAACCTGGTGCTCAACCGCTTCTCCGAGAAGCCGTTTGCCAACGGCTTCGTCCGCGACTTCGACGAGGTGCGCAAGAACGCCGAAGGGCTCTTCAAGCAGTTCGACATCCGTGCCGCGAGCGTCGCGGCGCTGGCCGGCTCACTGTCCGGCGGGAACAAGCAGAAGGTCGTCGTCGCCCGTGAGATGAGCTTCGGCCCGAAGCTCCTCCTGGCTGCACAGCCGACCCGCGGCGTGGACGTCGGCTCGATCGAGTTCATCCACCGGCGCATCGTGGCGGCACGGGACGAGGGCGCCGCAGTCCTCCTGGTGTCGGCCGAGCTCGACGAGGTCCTGGCTCTCGCCGACCGTATCGCCGTGATCCACCGCGGCAAGGTGGTCGCCGAGATGCCCGGCGACAAGGCCGATCGCACCGAGATCGGCCGACTCATGGCGGGCGACCACTAGCGTGTCCGTCCATCCTGGAGAGGGCTCGCAGGAGGGGTATGCCGCGGAGCTGGCTGCGCGGCATACCGCACCGCCTGCCCCGGAGGACGTGGACTGGGACGCCTTGCGCGCCAAGGCGATCGCGATCATGGGCAAGGCCTACGCGCCCTACTCGAACTTCCCTGTCGGTGTCGCCGGCATCGTCGAGGACGGCCGGGTCGTGGCGGGGTGCAACGTCGAGAACGCGGCCTACGGCGTGGGGCTGTGCGCCGAGTGCGGCATGGTCTCCGAGCTGCACGCGACCGGTGGTGGCAAGCTCGTCGCGGTCTCGTGCGTGGGTGGCAATGGCGAGCCGCTGATGCCGTGCGGACGCTGCCGCCAGCTGCTCTGGGAGAACGGCGGACCCGAGTGCCTGCTGCTCACCCCCGAGGGAGTGCTGCCGATGCGTGAGGTGCTGCCCCAGGCCTTCGGCCCTGACAACCTCACCGCGGCCCGTCACCCGGCCTGACTCACCCCGACAACCTGCCGTGTTGATGGGTGTCGGCGCGTGGTCTGCGCCGCGCGTCGTCTGACACGATGGCCCCATGAGTGAAGCCTTCGATGCCGTCGACGTCATCATCGCCAAGCGGGGCAAGGACGAGCTGTCCGATGCCCAGATCGACTGGGTCATCGACGCCTACACGCGTGGTGCCGTGGCCGACGAACAGATGTCGAGCCTGGCGATGGCGATCCTGCTCAACGGCATGAACCGGCGCGAGATCTCCCGCTGGACCGGCGCGATGATCGCCAGCGGCGAGCGGATGGACTTCTCCGGTCTTTCGCGCCCGACCGCCGACAAGCACTCCACCGGCGGGGTGGGCGACAAGATCACCCTGCCGCTGGCGCCCCTCGTCGCGGCCTGCGGCGTCGCCGTGCCGCAGCTGTCAGGGCGCGGCCTCGGCCACACCGGTGGCACCCTCGACAAGCTCGAGTCGATCCCCGGCTGGCGGGCGGCGATGAGCAACGAGGCGATGATGCAGCAGCTCGAGGACGTCGGTGCGGTCATCTGCGCGGCGGGTGACGGCCTGGCCCCGGCTGACAAGAAGCTCTACGCCCTGCGTGACGTGACCGGCACCGTCGAGGCGATCCCGCTGATCGCGTCGTCGATCATGAGCAAGAAGATCGCCGAGGGCACCGGCGCGCTGGTGCTCGACGTCAAGGTGGGCAGCGGGGCGTTCATGAAGAACGTCGACGACGCCCGCGAGCTGGCCCGCACGATGGTCGACCTCGGCACCGACGCGGGCGTGAAGACCGTGGCGATGCTGACCAACATGCAGGTGCCGCTCGGCCTCACGGCGGGCAACGCGATCGAGGTGCGCGAGTCGGTCGAGGTGCTCGCCGGCGGCGGCCCTGAAGACGTCGTCGAGCTGACCTTGGCCCTGGCCCGCGAGATGCTCGCCTGCGCCGGTCGTGGGGACGTCGACCCCGCTGATGCCCTGAAGGACGGCCGGGCCATGGACGCCTGGAAGGCGATGATCCGCGCCCAGGGCGGAGACCCCGACGCGACCCTCCCGGTGGCCAGGGAGAGCCAGGACATCCTCGCTCCGGCCGATGGCGTGCTCACCCAGCTCGACGCCCTCAAGGTCGGCGTCGCCGCGTGGCGTCTCGGGGCCGGCCGGGCCCGCAAGGAGGACCCGGTGCAGGCCGGGGCGGGCGTGGAGATGCACTACAAGCCGGGGGCCACGGTCCGCGCCGGCGAGAAGCTGCTGACCCTGCACACCGACACCCCGGAGCGGTTCGACCGGGCGATGGAGTCGCTGGATGGCGCGTTCACCATCGCCCCCGAGGGCTCGCGTCCCGACCTGCTGCCGTTGGTCATCGAGAAGATCGCCTGACGCGTTCGGCGGCTGCGGCCGCGAAGGACGCCACCCGCTCGACGACCTCGGGGCTCCACAGCACCCGATGGTGACCGCGACCCTCGGTGGCCATCAGCCGGGCGTCGTGCCAGGCGTCCGTGATGCGCACGCCGGCGGCGAACGGTGCCTCCTGGTCGCTGTGGTCATGGACGACGAGCAGGTGCGGCAAGGACGGCTGCCGGGCGGCCATGGTGAGCAGGTCGAGCTCGGCCACGGGGGTGCCCACCCGACGCTCGGCGCGGCGCACCATCGCCTGCTGGGACCGGGGGCCGACCCCGAGTGCCGCCGAGAAGACCGGCAGCATCGCCTCGACGCCGTCCGGTGGGGCGACGAGCACGAGCGAGTCGGGCTGCACCCCCAGCCCCAGGGCGTGCACCGCGGCGAGGCTTCCAGCGGAGTGCGCCACGACCAGCGTCGGACGGCCGAACTCGGCGACGACCGCCGCCAGGCCCTCGGCCATCTCGAGGAACGTCGTCGAGCGACCGCCGTGCACGCCCGGCCCGGAGTCGCCGTGGCTCGGGGCGTCGAACGCCACGACGCACAGGCAGCGGTCCAGGAGCGGCTGGACGTGGGCGCCGAGCTGCTGCCACCAGCCGCCCCAGCCGTGCACGAGGTATGCCGTGGGGTTGCCCCAGTCGCCGTAGACCCGGCCGCGCACGGTGCCGTGGGCCCACCGCACGGCGAAGGGCTCACCGCCGGGCGGCGTCCGGGCCGCGCGCACCGCTGCGGCGGGACTCGCCGGCAGCCGGAACCACAGGCGCTCGGCCAGCAGCCCACCGAGGGCCGGGGACCGACGCTCGAGCTGCGCGAACACCGTCCGCAGGGCTGGCGAGCCCGGGAGGCCGGTGGCCGGAACCGCGGCCTCGGTGGACGGCGAGGCCGCCCGCGCTGCCGGGAGGGAGGCGACCACCGGCGAGCGCGGTGGACGGTAGAAACGATCGATCGTGCTTTTTTCAACGGACATGACTGAACCTCTCTGTGGGTGGGTGGTCTGGGGTGGGTGGTCTGCGGATGGGTGGTCAGCTGCGGATGTGGTCGATCAGGCGGTCGAAGGCGTCCTGGGCCCGACGCGGGGCGGCCGGGTCGTGGAGGAGCCGGGCCGAGAAGTTGTAGCCGAGGACGATGGCGAGCAGGTCGTGGGCGAAGGCCGCCGCGTCGGTGGTCTCGCGGAACTGGCCCTCGGTCATGCCGCCGCGGACGATGGTCTCGATGGTGTCGAGCAGGTCCCTCTCGATCTGCACGACCTTGGTGCGGACCGGACCATCGGGCTCGTCGTCGTACTCGCTCGCGACCGAGATGAAGATGCACCCGCCGGGCAGCGCGTAGTCGGCGTACCCGCCCCAGCCCAGCCACCGGTCGAAGAGCGTGCGCAGGCGCGGCTCACCGCGGGGCGCCTTGAGGGCGGGGCGGATGACGAGTTGGGTGAAGGCCTCGGCGGCGTAGTCCATGACGGCGGACTGCAGCCCCTCCTTCGACCCGAAGTGCGCGAAGAGGCCGCTCTTGGACATCTCCATGGCTTCGGCGAGGCCGCCGATGGTGATGCCGCGCAGGCCCACCTGGCTCGACTGCGCCAGCGCCACGCGAAGCACCGAGTCGCGGGTCTCGTCTCCCTTGCTCACCCGACAATAAAAGCACGACCGTTCGCATCGGTCAACCAGGTAACCCGGGTCCGCACGACGGCCGCCCGGCCCGGCCAGAGGCTCAGCACTAGGCTGACCTCGTGCCTGAGCTCATTGCGACCCCCACGACCATTCCCGTCCCCGGCGGCAAGATCATCGACGAGCACGTCGGCCGGGTGAACACCGGCAGCGAGGCCGTCTCGGTGGCCCACATGAAGGCGCCGGCCGACTGGACCGAGCCGTTCCAGGCGCCGGACTTCGACGAGATCACCCTCGTGATCTCGGGCGCCGTCCTGGTCGACCACGACGGCGGCCAGCTGCGCGTCGACGCCGGCCAGAGCGTCGTCACCCGCGCCGGCGAGCGGATCCGCTACTCCACCGGGTCCGAGGGAGCCGAGTACGTCGCCGTGTGTCTCCCGGCCTTCAGCCCCGAGTCCGTCAACCGTGACGAGGAGGAGGGCGCGTGATCTTCGGTCGCAAGGGATCCAAGGACGACGCCGCCTCGGATCTGGAGGGCCAGGTCCTTCGCGCCCCGAAGGCGCTGCTGCACGACCACCTCGACGGTGGGCTGCGCCCCCAGACGATCATCGAGATCGCCGACCAGGTCGGGTATGCCGGGTTGCCGGCCTCCGATGCCGACGGCCTCGGCGCGTGGTTCCGAGACAGTGCGGACTCCGGCTCGTTGGTCCGCTACCTCGAGACCTTCGACCACACCCTCGCGGTCATGCAGACCACCGAGGGCCTGCGCCGGGTCGCTCGCGAGTGCGTGGTCGACCTCGCCGCTGACGGCGTCGTCTACGCCGAGAGCCGGTATGCCCCCGAGCAGCACATCTCCCAGGGCCTGGCGCTCGAGGACGTCGTCGAGGCCGTCAACGCCGGGTTCCGTGAGGGCGAGGAGCAGGCCGCCAAGGCGGGCACCCCCATCCGGGTGACCGCGCTGCTGACCGCCATGCGGCACGCCGCCAAGAGCACCGAGATCGCCGAGCTGGCGGTCCGCTACCGCGACCAGGGCGTCGCCGGGTTCGACATCGCCGGGGCCGAGGCGGGGTTCCCTCCCACCCGACACCTCGACGCGTTCGAGTACCTCCGTCGCGAGAACGCCCACTTCACGATCCACGCGGGTGAGGCGTTCGGGCTGCCGAGCATCTGGGAGGCGATCCAGTGGTGCGGCGCCGACCGGCTCGGCCACGGTGTCCGGATCGTCGACGACCTCACGGTCGGGGACAAGGCCTTCGGCGACGACGTCGCGGCGTCGGCCGCCGCCGACCCGGACGACGTGCACCTGGGCCGCCTCGCGGCATACGTGCGGGACACCCGCATCCCGCTCGAGATGTGCCCGAGCAGCAACGTCCAGACGGGAGCCGCGGAATCCGTTGCGCTGCACCCGATCTCGTTGCTCAAGCGACTGCGCTTCAGGGTCACGGTCAACACCGACAACCGGCTGATGAGCGGCACCTCGATGTCGCGGGAGATGGGCCTGCTCGTCCAGGACGCCGGGTGGACGATGGAGGACCTGCGCTGGGTGACCATCAACGCCATGAAGTCGGCGTTCATCCCGTTCGACGAGCGCCTCGCCATCATCGAGGGGGTCGTCAAGCCCGGCTACGCAGCCCTCGCGGCGCCGGTCCAGCAGGACTGACTGCTGCTGCGTCAGGGCGCGAACTGGTCCGGGGGCAGGAGCCGCGCGAGGCGCTGGTCCTCGCGGGCCAGCCGCGCGGCGTCGCGGCGACGACGGTCGGCGATGACGGCGGCCAGCACGTGCTCGGCGTGGAAGCCGACCGGCGGCGGGGGCGAGACGTGGGGTAGGACCGAGCGCAGCAGGGCCTGGCCGAGCTCGTGTCGCGAGGCCGGGTTCAGCCCCTGAGCGCGCCCCAGGAACTGGCGCACGGCGATCGCCAGGCCCGGCGGCAGGGCGGCCAGGTCGGCACCAGCCGCCCACTGGGCCAGGGGTGGCGGCATGACCGGCGGCGGGAGCAGTCGCAGCGACGCCCGCTGCGACACGACGTAGGTGCCGGCCGCCATGTCACCGAGGCGCTTGGCCCGCGGGCTGACCAGGGCTGAGACCAGCGCGCCGGAGCCCAGGAGCAGGTAGATCTCGGGCCAGCCGACCAGGGCGCGGGTGATCGCGTGGCGGGCGGTGATGGGTCCGCCGTCGTCGCGCACGACGCGCAGCCCGAGGGCCAGCTTGCCCAGGGTGCGCCCGCGGGTGACCGTCTCCACGACGGCGGGGAGGGCGACGGTGACCCCGACGACCAGCAGGATCGACACCGTGCGGCCCACCGCCGACGAGGTGCCGCCGAAGACGATGCCGACGAGGATCGCGCCCACCACGAGGACGACGGCCGCGACGAGCAGGTCGATGACCCCGGAGGCCGCCCGGGAGGGGACGCCGGCGATGGGCAGCTCGACGGCGACCCCCTCGCCGGTCACCATGTCGTCGCCCGCGTAGCTGCGGTAACCGGCCCCCGTGCTCATGGCCGAAGCATAGAGTGGCGCCGTGGACCTGGATGCGTATGTCGCCGCACGCAGCCGGTACTGGGGGCGTCTGGAGGAGCTGGCCACTCGACGTCGGCTGACCGGCGCGGAGGGCGACGAGCTGCTCGACCTCTACCAGCGGGTCTCGACCGACCTGTCGGTGGTGCGGTCGGCCACCCCGGACCCCTCGGTGGTTGCCTACCTGTCGATGCTGCTGACCCGCGCACGGGTCACCATGGTGGCCACGAAGACCACCACGTGGTCAGACCTCCTCGGTTTCTTCACCCGCACCTTCCCGGCGGCCCTCTACCGCACGCGGTGGTGGTGGGTGACGACGGCGCTGTCCAGCGTGCTGGTGATCGCCCTGGTCGCGGCCTGGACGCTCCAGCACCCCGAGGTCTACACCAGCCAGCTCACCCCGGCCGAGATCAACGCCTATGTCGGCACCGACTTCGAGCACTACTACAGCGAGTTCCCGCACCACGAGTTCGCCACCCTCGTGTGGGTCAACAACGCCTGGGTGGCGGCCCAGTGCATCGCGCTCGGCGTGTTGGGCCTGCCCGTGCTCTACGTGCTGTTCAGCAACGTGCAGAGCGTCGGGGTGATCGCCGCCCTGATGATGGCCAACGACCGCACCAGCCTGTTCTTCGGGCTGATCCTGCCGCACGGCCTGCTCGAGCTCACCGCCGTGTTCGTCGCCGCCGCGGTGGGTCTGCGGCTGTTCTGGTCGTGGGTCGAGCCCGGTCCGCGGACCCGGCTGCAGGCCTTCGCCGCCGAAGGGCGCACTGCGGTCGCGATCGCCATGGGGCTGGTGGCCGTCCTGCTGGTCAGCGGCACGATCGAGGGTTTCGTCACGCCGTCCGGCCTGCCGACCTGGGCCCGGATCGGGATCGGCGTGGTGGCCGAGTCGACCTTCCTCGCCTATGTGTTCGTGGTGGGGCGTCGGGCCCACCAGGCCGGCGTGACCGGGGACCTCGACGCCCGCGACGTGGGCGACCTGGAGATCGTCGCCGCCTGACCCTCCGACCGACGAGCCTGCGCCGTCGGCCCGGTCACCGGCTCAGAGCAGCCCCTGTCGCTTGAGCATGAGGTAGTGGTCGGCGAGCCGCACCGGCAAGAGCTCCGGCGGCTCGTCGAGCACATCGACCCCCAGGTTGGCGAGGGCCGCGGCAGTGCGGCGGCGCAACGCCGTCGTCCGCTCTGCGGCGGCGGCGTCGTAGACCTCGGCCACGGTCGAGCGAGCGGTGCGCATCCGTCCGACCGCCGGGTCGGCGACCGAGGCGACGACCACGCGGTGGTGGGCGCTGAGGGAGGGCAGGACCGGCACCAGCCCCTGCTCGACGGCCGAGGACTCGAGCGGGGTGAGCAGCACGACGAGGGCGCGCTGCGTGCCGAGCCGCTGGATCTCGGTCGCCAACAGCCCCCAGTCGGCCTCGATCAGCCTGGCCTCGACCGGTGCGAGCGTGCTGATCGTGTCGTGCAGCAGCTTCGCCCGGTCGGCACCGGCGACCCGCGCCTGCACCACCCGGTCACCGGCGAGCACCTGCACCCGGTCGCGGGCGTGGCCGGCCAGCGCGGTCAGGAGGAGGGCGGCGTCCATGGCGGCGTCGAGCCGCGGGGCGTCGTCGACCCGACCGGCAGACGTGCGCGACGTGTCGACGACGATGACGATCCGCCGGTGCTGCTCCGGCTGCCACGTGCGCACCACGAGGTGCTGACGGCGAGCGGTGGCGCGCCAGTCGATGCTCCGGACGTCGTCGCCCTCGACGTAGTCACGCAGGCTGTCGAACTCGGTGCCCTGTCCACGGGTGCGCAGGGCCGCCCGGCCGTCGAGCTGGCGCAGCACGGCCAGCCTGCTGGGCAGGTGCTTGCGCGCCGGGAACGGGTGCAGGGTCCGCAGCTGTCCGGGCATGTCGAAGGAGCGCTGTCGGGCCGCCAGTCCCAGCGGACCGGTCGAGCGGACCGTCACCCGGTGGGCGGCACGGTCACCCCGGCGGGTGGGGTGCATGGCGGTCGTGATCCTGGTGCGCTCGCCCGCGGCGAGGTCGAGGGTGTGCCGGGTGGCGTCGGCCCCGGCCGACGGCGGCCACGCGTCGCGGATCGCCCCACGCACCCTGCGGCGGCCGCTGTTGGCGACCAGCACCGAGGTGGCGGTGTCCTCACCGAGGCGCACCTGACCGGGCCCCTCGCGGGTCAGGGTCAGGCCGCGCGGCGAGGACGCGAGCAGGACGTCGAGCCCGATGAGCAGCAGCATGACGACCCACCACCACCGCACCGTGTCGCCGTGCGGCCACACGGCGACCGGCGCCAGCCCCAGCAGGGCCAGCGCGACGGCGCGGTAGGTCAGGGCCATCAGCGCGGAACCGGCACCGCTCCGAGTGCGCTCTCGAGCACGGCAGTCACGCTGACGCCCTCGAGCTCGGCCTCCGGCCGCAGCGACAGCCGGTGCGCGAGCGTGGCGTGGGCGAGCGCCTTGACGTCGTCAGGGGTCACGAACCCACGACCGTTGATCCACGCCCACGCGCGGGACGTCGCCATCAGCGCGGTCGCCCCACGGGGGCTCACCCCGAGGGCGAGCGACGGGGAGTGCCGGGTCGCCCGGGCGATGTCGACGATGTATGCCGTGACCTCGTCGGAGATCTCGACGGTGCGGACGGCCGCGGCGCCGGCTGCGAGGTCGGCGGCCGAGGCCACCGGACGAAGACCGGCCGAGTGCAGGTCGCGCGGGTCGAAGCCGGTGGCGTGCCGACGCAGGACGGCGATCTCGTCGTCGCGCGGCGGCAGGGGGAGGGTGACCTTGAGCAGGAACCGGTCGAGCTGCGCCTCGGGCAGCGGGTAGGTGCCTTCGTACTCGACGGGGTTCTGCGTGGCGGCGACCATGAACGGCTGTGGGAGCGGGTGGGCCCGGCCGTCGACGCTGACCTGGCGCTCCTCCATCGCCTCCAGCAGGGCGGACTGCGTCTTGGGAGGCGTACGGTTGATCTCGTCGGCCAGCAGCAGGTTGGTGAAGACGGGGCCCGGCCGGAAGGTGAAGTCACTGTTGGCGGCGTCGTAGACCAGCGAGCCGGTGAGGTCGCCGGGCATCAGGTCGGGGGTGAACTGCACCCGCTTGGTCTCGACGTCGAGGGCCGCCGCGATGCTGCGCACGAGCAGGGTCTTCGCCACGCCGGGCACTCCCTCGAGCAGGATGTGCCCCTGCGCCAGGAGGGCGACCAGCAGGCCCGCGACGGCCGCGTCCTGCCCGACGACCGCCTTGGCCACCTCGGCGCGCACGGCCAGCAGGGCGGCCCGCGCATCGGGGGCGGCGGCGGGTGGACCAGCTGCCGCCGACGGGGGCGTGACGGCGGGTGCTGGTGGCCCGCCCGCGGCGGGTGGGTCGAGGGGCTCGTGGCCCTGGGCCGGCGAGGGGAACTGGTGCTGGTCGGTCATGACGTACGGACTCTCTCCTCGAGGTCGGCCAAGGCGTTGGCCAGGGTGTGCAGCTCGACATCAGTGGTGGGCGGCGGCCCGGTGAGCAGCGCCGCGACGTGCGTCGGCGGCATACCGGAGGCTGCTGCGGCAGCAGCCTGGACCGCCGCCACGGCGTGGGGTGACAGCGCGAGCCGTCGGGCCAGCCGCTCGGTGCTGCCCAGTCGGAGCACCGCCGCGGCGCGTCCGCGGTCACGGGCTCGGCGGTAGATCCGACCGCGGCTCTCGGTGGTCTCGACCGCCCGCACGACGACCGGCAGTGGCTCGGTGACCAGGGCCCCCATGCGGCGTCCGCGCACGAACGCGAGCACGACCACGGCGGTGCCGAGGATGACGGCCGCAGGGGTGAGCCACTCGGGCCAGGCCGACGGGCCGGTGCCGCCCACGCTCGCGAGGTCGCCGATGCCCGGCTGGTACCAGACGAGGCGCGGCGAGTGACCCAGGGCCCGGACGGCCAGACCGGCGTGCGACTCCTCGCCCACGAACCGGTTGGTGAAACCACTGCCGACGCCGACGGCCACCACCTCGGGGTGTGCGGCGTCAGCGGGCACCGTGGCGAAGGCTGCCCCGAACCCGAAGTCGCTGGGTGCGGCCGCATCGTCGCCGCGGGGGTTGGGCAAGGCGAAACAGAGGGTCGCCGCAGGACCGCCACCCCGGCCGAGGGGCACGAAGCGGATGTCGACCACCGACGCCGTGTCGTCGGGGCGCGCGACCGTGGAGCGGCAGCCGGCCGTGACGGTCACCTGCGTGCCGAGGTCGCTGGAGGTGAGGGGCAGGTCGAGCGTGGCCAGCTGCTCGGCCGTCGGGGAGACCAGGACGAGCCGGTCGGCCCCGGAGGTCGCCTCGCCCAGGAGCTCGGTGCTGTCGCTGCCGAGGTAGGCGGGGTTGCCCACGACCACCGTCGTGCCAGGGCCCGGGTCGGCGTCCAGGAGCTCGTCGGCGGAGCGGACGACCTGCACCTCCACCCCGTGGTCGCGCAGCACCTCCACGAGGACGCGGCCGCCCAGGGGGCCGGCGTCGTCAGGGTCGAGGACCTGGTCGGGCGCACTGGTGGACAGGGCCATGGCCACCAGCGCCGCCACGCCGATCGCGACCACGAGGGCCCAGACCGCGCGGCGGCGCACCCGCGTGGCGAGGCCGGCGCGCGCGGGCGGCTCGGTCACCGGGTCGGTCACCGGGTCGGTCATGGGGGCAGCGGGGGCGGTCACGGGCCGACCAGCTGGCCGAGGGTCGGTCGGACCGCGCGGAGCGTGGTGTCGAGGTCGGCGGCGGCCATGGCCCGGGCCTGCGTGGTGCGCCGGTGGCCGTAGCGGACGGCGTCGAACTCCGTCGCGCTCGCGGCGAGGGACTCGGCGTGCGCGGGAAAGACCGGCGCGAGCGCGAGGGCGACCTCATGGGCGGTGCGTCCGGGCAGGTCGGTGAGCAGGGTGCGTTCCACCGCGGCGGCAGCCAGGGCGCGGTAGCTGTCGAGCAGGACGGCGTCCCAGTCGCCGCGGGCCCTCGCCTCCCCGGCGCGGGCGCGGTAGTCGGCGGCGCTGAGCCCTTCGTCGTCGACCACTGTCGTGCGAGCGCGGCCGGCGCGGGTCGACGGCTCAGTCCTGAGCAGCCGCGCCACGACCAGGGCGACGACCACCAGGACCACTGCCACGACGAGGGCAGCACCCCAGGCGGGGATCAGCCCGGCTCCCGGCTGGCCGCTGAGGAGGTGCTGCAGCCACTCGACGAACCGCTGCCACGCCGAGGGCTCGGTCGTGTACCGACCCTTCGCCAGCTCGTCGAGCACCCACTGCCGGGCCTCGGGGGAGCTCGGGTCGAGCGGTGGCCCGTCGAACACGGAGGTGGGACTCGTCATCTCGCGGCGTTGGCTCCCCGCGCCTGGCTGGCGGCGTCGGCCTGGGCGGCGGTGATCAGCTGCACGTCGAAGCCCTCGCGCCGGATACGCTGGTCGACGTAGAGCAGCGCATCGACGCCGGCCGTGAACGGGGTGGTCAGGGCGCCGGTGATCAGTCCCGTGACGCCGGCCACGATGGCCTGGAAGACGTAGAGGTTCTGCGGGTCTCCCGTCGCGATGATGCCCAGCCCACCGATGAGCCCCAGCGGGAAGGCCACGATCTGGGCGGCGAGGCCCACGATGAAGCTGGTGAGGAGCCGGATGCCGAAGACCCGCCAGAACTGGCTCCCGGACGTGAGTCGCCATGACCGCGCGACGCCCTGTCCCACGCCGACCTTCTCGAGGACCACGGCGACCCCGACGAAGGCCAGCCGGGTGGAGAGGAAGAGCACGAGGAGGATGGCCACGAGACCGGCGAGGACGGCGAAGAGGATCGCGCCGACGAGCCCGGAGTCGTCGTAGGACGTCGCCGCACTGATGACCGCGATCACCGGCAGCACGAGAATGACGGCGAGGACCAGCAGGATGGCCAGACCGGTGACGACGGTTGCCCCCACGAGGGGAAGCAGCCGACTGCGCGTGCCCTCCCAGGTCTGGCCGGCGGTGACCTTGCGCCCCATCACGGCCTGGCTGATGACGAACGCCACGAACCCCGTCAGCAGCACCGCCGACGCCGACGTGCCCAGGGACGGGACCAGTGACCCGAGCGTGCCGGCGAGCGGGAGCGGGTCTGCCGTCGACTGGGGGCCGATGTCGATGTCGAGGGACTCCTGCGACGCCAGCCAGGCGCCGAACGCGGTGGTCGGCACGAGGAAGATCAGCGTCGTGACGAAGGCCAGTCCCATGGTGGCGGCGACGTTGCCCCGGATGGCCTTGATGACGGCACCGTAGAGGTCGCCGAGGTTGAGTGGGCGCAGCGGGATGATCCCGGGCCGGAACTCCATCGCGGGGTGCGCGCCCCAGGGCTGCTGCCCCGGCGGACCCAGCGGTGGTCCAGCGGGAGGCTGGGGCGCGGGCAGGTGTGGGTATGCCGGGTGCTCACCCGGCGGGGTGGCCTGCGGTTCCGCGGGTCCACCGGTGCCGGGAGCCACCCACTGCGGGTCGGTCATGTGCGTACTTCCCCCTCGCTGACGTGCTGGCACCCTAACCGACGGAGGTGTCATCCGGGCGCCGAGCCACGAGATTGGGCGAGGCTCGGACGGGCCGCGGGCCCGCGGCATACCGGGTCGTGGAGGACCCCGGAGCGAAGGTCAGCGGGCGAGGGCCGACAGCAGGGGTTCGAGGTCCTTGGCCCGCGCGGAGACGGCTCCCAGGGACTCCTGCCGGGCCACGACGCGGGGCTCGGCACGCATCAGCGCGAGGCCACGGCGCACGAGGGTCCACGGCGGCTTGCGGTGCTCGGACAGGTCGCGCAGCAGCCGCCAGACGAACGTCACGACCCGGTGGTGGTGTACGCAGTAGGCGCCCGCGAGCAGTCCGCGCTCGCGCAGGTCGCCGATGATCTCGGCGGCGAAGATGCCCTCGGCGAGGACCAGGTCGTGGGGGTCGGCCCGCACGATCGCGGTGTCGACCGCCCTGCTGAGGGAGATGTCGTAGACCGGGGTCTGCACCTCGCCCGTCGCGACCAGGGTGCTCAGCGCCTCGACGGCCGCGTCCCGGTTCCACGAGTCGGGGTGGTCCCAGTCGACGATGCCCAGCTCCTCGCTGCGGGGCATCGCCGGGTCGTCCTCGTCGCGGTAGAAGTCGTCGAGGCGCACGATCGGCCAGCCGTGCGCTCCCTGGAGCCGGGCCGCGAGCCGGGACTTTCCGGCGCCGCTGGGACCGGCCAGGACGACCACCCGGGCGGTGGTGGTCGCGTCCGGTGAGGAGGAGGTCAAGGGTCAGCGACCCTTGGGGTGCCAGACCGTCTTGGTCTCGAGGAACGAGGTGATCCGGCCCAGGTCGGGAGTGCGCGACCAGTCGGGCTCGATCGCGTCGGACCCCTCACCCTCTGGACGGACGACGCGCTTGAGGTTCTCGGCGGCGGCCAGCTCGAGGTCGCCCCAGCTCACGCCGTCCGCGTCGGCGGCACCGGTGAGGTCGATGGCGTTGACGTCGCGGTGCGACGCGAGCCACGGCGCCACCTCAGCGGTGCGCCCGGTGATGAGGTTGATGACCCCGCCCGGGACGTCGGAGGTGGCGAGCGCCTCGGACAGCGTGATGGCCGGCAGCGGCCGCAGCTCGCTGGTGAGGACGACCGCGGTGTTGCCGGAGCAGACGACGGGAGCCAGCACCGACACGAGGCCGAGCAGCGAGGAGCGCTGCGGGGCCAGGACGGCGACGACACCGGTCGGCTCGGGTGCGGAGATGTCGAAGTACGGGCCTGCGACCGGGTTCAACCCGCCAAGGACCTGAGCGAGCTTGTCGGTCCACCCGGCATACCAGACCCAGCGGTCGATGGCCTGCGAGACGATCGTCTCGGCACGACGCTCGGCCACGCCCTCGCTGGCGCGCACCTCCGCGACGAACTGGGCCCGACGGCCCTCCATCACCTCGGCGACGCGATAGAGGACCTGACCGCGGTTGTATGCCGTGGCGCCGGCCCAGCCGGCGAAGGCACCTCGGGCGGCGACGACCGCGTCACGGGCGTCCTTGCGCGAGCCCTGGGCGGCGTTGGCGAGGAACCTGCCCCGGCCGTCGACGACCTCGTAGGAGCGGCCCGACTCGGAGCGGGGGAACTTGCCGCCGATGTAGAGCTTGTAGGTCTTGCGCACGTCGACGCGTGCGTCGCTGTTCGTCGACCTCGTGGCGGTGGGGCTCACTTGCTGTCTCCCGTCGTGACGTAGGCGGCGAGGCCGTGGCGGCCACCTTCGCGGCCGTAGCCGGACTCCTTGTAGCCACCGAAGGGGCTGGTCGGGTCGAACTTGTTGAAGGTGTTGGCCCACACGACACCGGCGCGGAGCTGGTCGGCCATCCAGAGGATCCGCGAACCCTTCTCGGTCCAGATGCCCGCGGACAGCCCGTAGGGCGTGTTGTTGGCCTTGGCGACGGCCTCGTGCGGGGTCCGGAAGGTCAGCACCGACAGGACCGGTCCGAAGATCTCCTCCTGCGCGATCCGGTGGGTCTGGCTGACGCCGGTGAAGACCGTCGGCCGGAACCAGAAGCCCTTGCTCGGCAGCTCGCAGCCGTTGTCCCAGCGCTCGGCACCCTCGGCCTCGCCGGCAGCGGTGAGGTCGACGATGCGCTGCAGCTGGGCCTTGGAGTTGATCGCGCCCACGTCGGTGTTCTTGTCGAGCGGGTCGCCCACGCGCAGCGTCTCGAGGCGGCGCTTGAGCCGCTTCTCGACGTCGGCCGCGATGTTCTCCTGGACCAGCAGACGCGACCCGGCGCAGCAGACGTGGCCCTGGTTGAAGAAGATGCCGTTGACGATGCCCTCGACGGCCTGGTCGAGCGGCGCGTCGTCGAACACGATGTTGGCGGCCTTGCCCCCGAGCTCGAGGGTGGCCTTCTTGCGGGTGCCGGCGATCGAGCGGGCGATCATCTTGCCGACGCCGGTCGAGCCGGTGAAGGCCAGCTTGTCGATGTCGGGGTGGTCGACGATCGCCTGTCCGGTGGCGCCGGCGCCGGTGATGATGTTGACGACGCCGGGCGGCAGGTCGGCCTGCTGCACGACCTCCGCGAACAGGAGCGCGGTCAGCGGCGTGGTCTCGGCCGGCTTGATGACGACGGTGTTGCCGGTGGCCAGTGCGGGCGCGATCTTCCACGCCAGCATGAGGATCGGGAAGTTCCAGGGGATGACCTGGCCCACGACCCCGTGGGGCCGGGGGTTGGTGCCGAGGCCCGCGTAGTCGAGCTTGTCGGCCCAGCCCGCGTGGTAGAAGAAGTGCGCGGCGGCCAGGGGCACGTCGACGTCGCGGCTCTCCTTGATCGGCTTGCCGTTGTCGAGGCTCTCCAGGACAGCGAACTCGCGGGCGCGCTCCTGGAGGATGCGGGCGATGCGGAAGAGGTACTTGCCGCGGTCGGCGCCGGACATCCGGCCCCAGGCACCGTTGTAGGCCCGGCGGGCGGCGGCCACGGCGCGGTCGACGTCGGCTTCGCTGGCCGAGGTCACCTCGGCGAGGACCTCCTCGGTGGCGGGGCTGATCGTCTTGAAGGCGGAACCACCCTGCGACTCGGTGAACTCACCGTTGATGAACAACCCGTAGGAGGGCTTGATGTCGACGACGGCGCGGGACTCCGGTGCCGGTGCGTACTCGAACTTGGCCATGGCTTGGGGTTCCTCAGGATCCGTCGGGTGCGGGGGGCTGCTGGAGGGTGGGGGCTCGCACGGTCAGTACAGGCTGGGCGAGTCGTCGGTGACGTAGTCGGCGCCGGAGTAGGCGCCGATCGCCATCCGCTGGCGTTGCAGGAGGAGGTCGTTGAGCAGGCTGGAGGCGCCGAAGCGGAACCAGTACGGGTCGAGCCAGTCGTCGCCGGCGATCTCGCTGACCGTGACCAGGAACTTGAGCGCGTCCTTGCTGGTGCGGATGCCACCGGCCGGCTTGACGCCCACCATCTCGCCGGTGAGGTCCCGCCAGTCGCGGACCGCCTCGAGCATGACCAGCGTGACCGGCAGGGTGGCCGCAGGGGAGATCTTGCCGGTGGAGGTCTTGATGAAGTCGCCGCCGGCCAGCATCGAGAGCCACGACGCGCGTCGGACGTTGTCGTAGGTGACCAGCTCGCCGGTCTCCATGATGACCTTCAGCCGGGCGCGGGAGCCGTCCTTGCGGACACAGGCCTCGGCGACCTCGGCGATCTCGCGGAACACCGTGAGGTAGTCGCCGGAGAGGAACGCGCCGCGGTCGATGACCATGTCGATCTCGTCCGCCCCGGCCGCCACGGCGTCACGGGTGTCGGCCAGCTTGATCGGCATGAGCGCCCGACCGCTCGGGAAGGCGGTGGCGACCGCGGCGACCTTGACGCCGCTCTGCCCCAAGGCCTCCTTGGCGGTGGGGACCATGTCGCCGTAGACGCAGATCGCGGCGGGACGAGGCGTCGCCAGATCGGTCGGGTCGGGGGTGATGGCCTTCGCGCACAGGCCGCGCACCTTGCCCGGGGTGTCGGCGCCCTCGAGCGTCGTGAGGTCGATCATCGAGATCGCGAGGTCGATGCCCCACGCCTTCGACGTGGTCTTGATCGACCGCGTGCCCAGCCCGGCAGCACGCGCCTCGCACCCCACCTGGTCGACGCCCGGGAGGCCGTGCAACCAGCTCGTCAGGGCCGCGTTGGTGAGGCGGGAGACGCCGAGAAGGTCGCGCGCCCTGGTCGTCGCGTCGACGGAGGGGGCCGCAGCTGTGGGGGTGCTCACCGACCAATCCTAGCCGTGTCCCACCCTGTGGTCAGATCGCGCCGGTTCGAGGTGACCCCCACCTCCTCCGGCTGGTGACGCACCTTCAACGGACGACCGCGGGTCAGTGCACGGCGCTCAGTCAGCCGGGCCGGACCCCAGGGTGACGGTCGCGGTGTGGTCGGCTCCCGAGGCGTCGGTCCAGGCGACCAAGACGCGGCCGCCGGGGTCGTGGGTGGCCAGCGCTGCGGTCAGGTCGGACGGGCTGGCGACCGCGTCGCCGCCCACCGCGGTGATGGTCGAACCGGCCGTGATGCCGGCCTTCGCGGCGGCCGACCCGGCGACGACTCCGCTGACGGGGGCCCCCGCGAAGGTGCTTCCTGGCGTGCTTCCGGGCCCGCCCAAGCCGGTGCTCGGCTGGCCGAAGCCGTTCGTGGGATCCTGCGCGGTCTGGATGCCCAGGAAGGCCGGCAGGCCCTGGTGGATCGTCTCGTTGTCGACCCCGGACGTGATCTGCTCGGCCACCGCCAGGGCCGTGTCGACGGGGATGGCGTAGCCGGCCACGGTCGGTCCGCTGCCCCCACTGGTCTGCGCGGCGGTGTCGATGCCGACCACCTGGCCCTGTGCGTCGTAGAGGGGACCGCCCGAGTCGCCGGCCTCGATGGCTGCGCTCGTGACGATGAGCCCGGTGAGCTCCTCGCTGTCGGTCCCGGAACCGTCGCTCGCGGTGATGTCCCGGTCGAGGGCCGTCACCTCACCGGTCGCCGCCGACGTCCCTGTCTCGTTGCCGGCGTTCCCGACCCCGGTGACCGCGTCGCCGACCTGCAGCGACGAGGAGTCGCCGAGGTCGACCGTGGCCAGCCCGCTCGCACCCGTCAGCTCCAGGACGGCGACGTCGTTCGTCGGGCTCGTGCCGACGACCGTCGCCGCATAGGTGCGGCCGGTCGACAGGACGGTGACCTCGATGCTGGTCGCACCGTCGACGACGTGGTTGTTGGTCAGCACCTCACCCGACGAGGTCAGGACCATGCCCGTCCCGGCGGCTTCGCCCTGGTCGTAGTTCACCGTCGTGACGATGTCGACCACGCCGACGAGCTGGCTCGCGGTGGCTTCCGTGGTCGTGCCGGTGGTGGTCCCGTCCGTGGTGGAGGGAGTGGCGCCTGACGAGTCGGTCGAGCCGGTGTCTCCCGAGTCGGGGACCAGCTCCCAGGTGCGGCCGCCCCGCGTGCCGTACGCACCGGCATACGGGGTGGTCACCTGGGCGACGTTGGTGCTGGCCGACGAGCCGGCCGCAGTGTCGCCGGCCGAGATCTGGGCGCCGCCGATGGCGATCGCGGCGGCGGAGGCGATGCCCGCAACTCCGAGGAGGAGGGGGAGCGGTCGTCGGGTCGGTTTCATGGGGCTCACCTTCGAGGTGCTGTCGGTCGTGGGTTGTGGCCATGGCGTGGTCGCGGTGTCACTGCCCACGACACGCCCTCGAGGTGGTGACGCGCTGTGTCACGCCTCGGTGTTTCCTGTGGACGTCGGGGACGGGACGTCTCGCCTGTGGACAGCGGGTGCCGTATCGACGCCGCATCTGCGCCCCTCACGAGAAATCGAATCAGACTGTGCTGCAACGGTTTTCGGTGTCGTGGGGTTGTCAGACGCGGCCGGTAGGTTCGTTGGCATGGATCGGGGGAGCACGTTCGAGCAGCGCCGCGCAGCGGTGCAGGCCGCGTGCGCCGCCCTGACCGGCATCGACGAAGCCTTGTGGGCCGCTCCCGGTGGCGCGCTGGGCGACCTCGCGGCACTGTTGGACGAGGTGGCTCTGCGGGTGGACGCGGCCCGGGTCGAGGTGCTGCGGGAGGCGACCGACCGCGGTGAGGCCGGGGCCGGCCGGGCCGGTGCGCACGCGTGGCTGCTCGACCACAGTCCGGCGCTGCGGGCCGGTGGGTCGGCGCGGGTCGTGAAGGTGGCGGAGGTGGGGTGCGATGACCGGTATGCCGCGCTCGTGGCCGCGGTGCGTGACGCGCGGGTGCCGCTGGTGACGGCCGCGACCGTGGTCGAGGAGCTCGACCGGCTCGCCCCGCGCCTGGCCGAGGGCGCAGAGGGTCCGGTGCTGGCCGGGCTGGTGCACGTCGCGTCGTGGGGGCGGCCGAAGGACGTGCGCGGCATCCGGGAGCGCCTCGTGGCGAAGTACGGGGCGGTGGGGGAGTTCCAGGTCGAGCAGGACCGGTTGCGTGAGCTGCGGTCGCTGTCGCAGCCGTTCGCCGACGGGGCCGGGCTGTTCGAGTACACGATGCTCCTCGACGCCGAAGCCAAGACCGTGATCGAGGCCGCCGTCCAGGCCCTGTCCGCGCCGAGGCCGGCGCGGGGGGAGCCGGACCGGCGCCCGTCCGGGCAACGGCGGATGGACGCCCTGCTCGAGGTCGTCCGCCGGGGCGTCGCCTCCGCTGACGGGGTGGCCACCACCCCCAAGGCCGAGCTGTTCGTCACCGTCTCCCTCGACGACCTGGTCGCCCGGGCGAACGCGGCGACCGTGGTCGGGTCCAGCGAAGCCGGGACCCTGCTCGCCCCGGAGACCGCCCGGCGGGTCGCGTGCGATGCCGGGATCATCCCGGTCGTGCTCGGCAAGGACGGGCAGGTCCTCGACCTCGGCCGACGGTTCCGACTGTTCACCTCCGCCCAGCTCCGGGCGTTGTGGCTGCGCGACGGCGGGTGCACCTTCCCCGACTGTTCGGTGCCGGCAGCCTGGTGCGACGGACACCAGCTGTGGCACTGGGTCGACGGCGGCCCCACCGACCTGACCAACGCCGCTCTGTTGTGCGGGCGGCACCACACGATCGTCCACAAGAAGGGCTACCACGCCGAGCTCACCGACGGCCACGTCTCGTGGGACCTGACCCCCGGCGCCTACGACCACTGGCTCACCCGCCACCCCGGCCCACGCCCAGGCACCGACACTGGTTCGGACCCACGCGAGGGGTCCGGCTTCGGGACGCCGCCGCCGACCAGGACCTACCACGTGTGGGGCGAGCTCGAGACCGGTGCCGCAGGTTCGGCGCCCGTTCCGTCCTGGCCGCCCTGATCCAGCTGGCGGCCCACGGCCCCACGGCCGCACGCGCGGCCAGCCGGCCGGGCGGCTCTGGTGGTCGGTGGGTCGAGCGGATCCTTCCCGCTCAGCCGCCGGCGATCAGTGGGGGGTGACGTCCTTGGTGGTCAGCGCCCGGACCCGGCTGACCAGCTCGCGGCCCCGAAACGGCTTGACCATGTAGTCATCGGCTCCGGCGGTGAAGGCCTGGTCGATGTCGCCCTCCTGGGCTTTGGACGTGAGCATCAGCACGGCGATGTCCTTCGCCCGAGGGTCCGCTCGCATGCCCCGGCACACGTCGACCCCGCTCAGGCCCGGCATCATCCAGTCCAGGATCACCAGGTCAAACTCCTGGGACACGGCGGCAGTCAGTCCAGCATCGCCGTTGTCCTCGACGACGACGTCGTAGCCGACCCGACTCAGCAGGGCGACCACGAGGTCCTGGATGTCGACGTCGTCCTCGACCACGAGAACCTTCATCGGTGATCCCTCCCGAGCGGAGCGTCGCGGCCGCAGGTGATCTGTCGGCACGTTTCACCCCGCACCCTACGGTGAGCTCACTCGAACGACGAGCCCCCGCGCGGGGTGGTGGGAGGCGCGCGGCGCGGCCCCGGATTGCCGATTCGACTCGCGTGGGACAGTCTCACCCGCATGGACCGCGTGGAATTCGTGCAGCTCAGGGAGGCGACGACGGCCAACCTCCCGCCGGCCTCCGGCGCGCTGACCGCCGATGCTGCGTCCAAGCTGCGACAACGCCTGGCGTCGAGCGTCATGTTCGCCCAGGTCGAGGTCGAGGTGACGGACGATCCCGACCGCCTGCTGATCGCCATGGTCCGCTTCCGGCCGGGCACGCCGGAGCGTCAGGTGTCCAGCTTCCTCGAGGCGGTGTGGATCACCGAGCTGCGCCTCTCCGGTCTGGACGTCTTCAACTTCCTCGTCGAGGACGGACACGTCGAGTTCGAGGCGGTCACGGGGGACCAGGACTCCGGCTACTTCCTCAGCCTGCAGCTGATCGCGATCGAGGGTCAGGCCCAGGACTTCGAGGGCCGCCCAGACCCGCCGACCCCACCTCCTGTCGACACCGACGCCCCGCGCACCACGAAGCGGTTCTGGAGGAAGTAGTCCGCCCGGCTGGGCTTCCATCCAGCCAGTCCACCCAGTCAGACCTGGGTGAGTGCCTCCATGGCAGTGCGGATCCCGGCGAGCCTCGTGGCGGCGGTCTTCCGGGCGGTCTTCAGGTCGGCCGACACCGGTTCGATGACCTCGAGGTAGACCTTGAGCTTGGGCTCGGTGCCTGACGGTCGCACGATGATTCGTGAGTTGTCGGCCAGGAAGTAGCGCAGCCCGTCGGTGGGCGGCAGTGCCTCGGTTCCTTCAGCCAGGTCGTCGGTGCGCACGACCGCTGTACCGGCCACTTCCTGCGGCGGGTGCTGGCGAAGTCGCGCCATCACCGTGTCGATGAGCGAGAGGTCAGCCACGCGCACGGACAGGGCATCGGTCGCATGGACGCCGTGCTCGACGGCGAGGTCGTCGAGCAGGTCGGTGAGCGAACGCCCCTCGGCCTTGAGGCTCGCCGTCATCTCCGCGACCACCAGGGCAGCGCTGACGCCGTCCTTGTCGCGCACGTGCGGTGGGTCGACGCAGTAGCCGAGCGCCTCCTCGTAGCCGTACCGCAGGCCCTTGACGCGGGAGATCCACTTGAATCCGGTCAGGGTCTCCTCGTGCGGGACGCCGGCGGCCTTCGCCATCGCCGCGAGCAAGCGGGACGACACGATCGAGTTGGCGAAGACGTCGCCGTTGCCCACGCCGCGAGCGAGGATGTGCGCGCCCAGCAGGGCCCCCACCTCGTCGCCGCGGAGCATCCGCCATCCACCGGGGCCGGGCACCGCGACAGCGCAGCGGTCGGCATCGGGGTCGTTGGCGATGACCACGTCGGGCCCGGTCTGCTCGGCCAGCTCGAGGGCGGCGTCCATCGCCCCGGGCTCCTCGGGGTTGGGGAAGTGCACGGTCGGGAACGCCGGGTCGGGCTGGGCCTGGCTCTCGACCGGGATCGGCGCGGCATACCCCGCGCGGACGAACGCCTTGGCCACGGTCTCGGAGCCCACCCCGTGCAGGGCGGTGTGGACCACCGTCACCTCGCGCGGGGTGTCCTTGGCCACGACGGTGACGGCGTCGTCGAGGTACGCCTCGAGCACGTCGTCACCGAGCGTCTCCCAGCCGTCGTCGGCGAGCGGCACGTCGGCCACGGCCGCGACCCGCGCGATCTGCGTCGCGATGTCGGCGTCGGACGGCGGCACGATCTGCGAGCCGTCGCCGAGGTAGACCTTGTAGCCGTTGTCCTCAGGCGGGTTGTGGCTCGCGGTCACCATCACGCCGGCGTCGGCGCCGAGGTAGCGGATCGCATACGCGAGCACGGGAGTCGGCAGCGGCGACGGCAGGATCGCGGCTCGACCGCCAGCACCCACCACGACCGCTGCGGTGTCCCGGGCGAACACGTCGGAGTTGCGCCGCGCGTCGAAGCCCACCACCACGAACGGCTCGGGCTTGCTCGCCTGCAGGTATGCCGTGAGGCCGGCCGCCGCTCGGATCACGACCGAGCGGTTCATCCGGTTGGGACCCGCGCCGATGGCGCCGCGCAGGCCGGCGGTTCCGAACTCGAGCATCCCCGAGAACCGGTCAGCGAGGTCGCCGATGGCAGCTTGGTCGCCGGTCTTGGCCTTCGCGAGCAGGTCGCCGAGCTCCACCCGGGTCTCGTGGTCGGGGTCGTCGTCCACCCAGGCCTGAGCGGCATCGACCAGCTCCTGGGCGTGTTGGGCGGCCCACGCCTCCGTGCTGGCAGGCGAGTCGGCTCCGCGGCCGTGCCGCGCGGCATACGTCATGGCTGGGCTCCTGTCAGATGGTGGCGACGACCGCGGCGAGGAGCTTCCCGCACCGTTCGGCGGCCGCTTGGCCGGCCTCGATGACCTCCTCGTGGGAGAGCGGCTGGTCGCTGATCCCGGCGGCGAGGTTGGTGACGAGCGAGATGCCGAGGACCTCGAGGCCGGCCTGACGAGCCGCGATCGCCTCGAGCGTGGTCGACATGCCCACGAGGTCACCACCGAGCACCTTGGCCATCCGCACCTCGGCGGGAGTCTCGTAGTGGGGCCCGCGGAACTGCACGTAGACCCCCTCGTCGAGACCGGGGTCGACCTGCCTGGCCAGGTCGCGCAGCCGCGGGGAGTAGAGGTCGGTGAGGTCGACGAAGTTGGCGCCCTCGATGGGGGAGGCAGCCGTGAGGTTGAGGTGGTCGCTGATCAGCACCGGGGTGCCGGGGCTCCACGCGGGGTTGAGGCCGCCGCAGCCGTTGGTGAGCACGATGGTCTTGCAGCCCGCTGCGGCGGCGGTGCGCACGGCGTGGACGACCGCCCGGACGCCCTTGCCCTCGTAGAAGTGGGTGCGGGTGCCGTAGACGAGGGCCCGACGGCCGGTGTCGGCGATCGCCACGGAGCGCATCGTGCCGCTGTGTCCGGCGACGGCAGCCTTCGCGAAGCCGGGGACGTCCGCGTTGTCGATCGTGGCCAGCGTCTCGCCGATGAGGTCGCCGGTCTGGCCCCACCCGGAGCCGAGCACCAGGGCCACGTCGTGCCGGTCGGCGCCACTGCGGTCGGCGATCACCGCTGCGGCGGCCTTGGCCACCTCGAACGGGTCGGTCGCGGGGTCGGACAGGTCGGGGACGCCCGGGGACGGGCTGCTCTGCTCGCTCACTCCCGAAGACTACCGAGGCCCGGACCGAGCGGCGACGGCGACGGAGCGGACGGTACCGATCGTCGGGATCGTCCCCTGTGTGCTGCGCGCGACCGCCGACTCAGTCGCGCGCGGACACGGCCAGGGCCGGTTCGCCGGTGGGGCGAACGGTCACCCGCGAGCCGGGGGAGTAGCCGCCGACGGAGCTGCTGGGCACCTGGACGATGGCCTGACCGCCGTCGGCGAGGGCGACCACGACCCGACCGTGCGCCCCCAGGAAGCTCACGCTCGTCACTGTGTGCGCACCGCTCGGGTCGGCCTGGACGGCAAGGTGTTCGGGACGCACGAGCACCGTGACGGCTCCCGAGGTCGCCGAGCCGTCGAGCAGCGGCACGGGGTGGCCGAGGACCATCGCCGACGTCGAACCTGCCTCTCCCGCAAGGCGATTGGTGACCCCGACGAAGTCCGCCACGAAATCGTTGACGGGTCGCGAGTAGAGCTCCTCGGGGGCCGCGATCTGCTCGAGGCGACCGCTGCGCATGACCCCGACCCGGTCGGCGACGGCCAGCGCCTCCTCCTGGTCGTGGGTGACGAAGAGGGTCGTGGTGCCGACCTCCAGCTGGATGCGGCGGATCTCGTCGCGCAGCTGCACCCGGACCTTCGCGTCGAGGGCGGACAGCGGCTCGTCGAGGAGGAGCACCTGTGGCTCGATGGCCAGCGCGCGGGCCAGGGCGACGCGCTGCTGCTGGCCTCCGGACATCTGGTGCGCGAACCGGTCTGCCTGCGTGGACAGCCCGACGAGGTCGAGCATCTCGGCGGCCCGGGTCCGCCGCTGCTGGCCGGACTGGCGGCGCAGCTGCAGGCCGAACTCGACGTTCTGCCGGGCCGTCATGTGCGGGAAGAGGCTGTATGCCTGGAAGACCATCCCCAGGTCGCGCTTGTTGGTGGGCACCCGGGTCAGGTCCTTGCCGTCGACCTCGATCCGCCCCTCGTCGGGGTCTTCCAGGCCGGCGAGACAACGCAGCGCCGTGGTCTTGCCGCAGCCCGAGGGGCCGAGCAGGGCCACCAGCTCGCCGGGCGCCAGCCGCAGGGTGAGGTCGTCGAGGGCCTGCACGGGGCCGTAGCTGCGCTTCAGGCCGGTCAGCTCGACCGCCACGCCTCGGGGGCCACTGGCGGCGGTCGAGCTGACGGTCGTGGGGGCGGCGGTCATGTGAGCTCCTTGCGGGGACGGCGCAGTCGGGCCAGCGGGGACGTCGCGCTCCGGGCGCCGCCGACGAAGGACATCGCGAACAGGATCAGGAAGGCGAACACGAGGGAGGCCAGGCCAACCGCGATCGAGATCTGCGAGTCGGACTTGCCGATGAGGTACATCGCCACCTGGAGGTTGGTGCGGCTGAACAGGTTGGCGATGGTGAACTCACCCAGGGTCAACGCCACGGCGAGGAACGACGCCGAGAGGACCGCGGTGCGCAGGTTGGGCAGGATCACCCGGAGCATGACGGTGGTCCAGCTGGCCCCCAGAGATCGGGCGGCCTCGCTGAGCGTCCTGACGTCGATGGCCCGCAGCCCGGCGTCGAGCGCGCGGTAGGCGTAGGGCAGGACGAGCACGACGTAGGCGAACGCCAGCCAGATCGCATTGCCGCCGAGGAAGTAGGTGACCCACGCGTAGACCGGGGTCAGGCCGACCACGAGCACGATGGCGGGGACCGTCAGGGGTAGCAGGCAGAGGAACTCGACGGTGCGCCCGAGACCCGGCAGCCGCAGCCGCACCCACGTCATCGTCGGCACGAGCAGGAGCAGCATGATCACCACGGTGAGGACGGCCAGCCCCATCGAGGCGATGAACCCGGCCCGCAGGTCGGGATAGCGGGTCGAGATCGCCCCCACGTCGAGCAGCTGGGACCAGGTCGCCCCGGTGCGCTGGCCCGTCACGTCGCGGGTCGTGAACTCGAGCATGGCGAACAACGGCAGGCCGAAGAACACCAGGGTCAGCGTGACCACCACCCAGCGGAACACGTTCTGCCGGCGCCGCATCGCGGCGCGCTGGCCGCTCATCGGACCAGCCACTTCGACGCGCGACGGTCCAGCACGGCATACCCGGTCATGACGATGGCGACCACGACCACCATGGCGAGCGCCATCGCCTTGCCGACGCCTTGCTGACCCAGCACGACCTCGGAGGTGAACGTGCCACCGATCTGCAGCGGCAGCAGGGGCGCGCCCTGCGAGACGAGGGCGGCCGCGGTGGCGTAGGCGGAGAACGCGTTGGTGAAGAGCAGCAGGAGCGCGCCGATGAAGGACGGCATGAGGATCGGACCGGCGACCTTGCGCCAGTAGAGGAACGTGCTGCCGCCGAGGGTCTCGGTCGCCTCGCGCCACTGGGGCCGCAGCCCTTCGACGGCGGGCAGGAAGACGATGAGCATGAGGGGCACCTGGAAGTACAGGTAGACCAGCATCAGGCCCTTGTCCCACTCGTACAGCCATAGACCGCTGCTCGTGCCGAGGACCCTGGTGAGGAAGCCCTGTGCGGAGAAGGTCGCGAGGAACGCGAAGGCGAGCGCCACCCCGCCGAACTGCGCCAGCACGCCGCACAGCGAGGTGACGAACCGCTTGAGCACGCCGTTCGGCGAGGCCGTCGACACGGCATACGCGAGCACGGCGCCGAGCACGGCACCCGCGACCGCGGTCACGGCCGACAGCACCACCGAGTGCCACAGGGCCGAGGTGACCGCGGGCTCGCCCAGCGCGCGCAGGTTGCCCAGGGTCGGTCGACCACCGCTGAAGAACGCCCCGATCACCACGACCAGGGCCGGGATGACGAGGAAGACCGTGACGTAGGCGAAGAACGGGACGACGCCGAGCAGGGCGCCCGATGGCCGGAAGCCACCGGGCGCCCTGACGCGGCGGGCGCCGGGCACCGAGGTGTCAGCTGCCGTTCCGCCGGCTGCAGCGGCGTCAGCCAACGGCGTTGGCCCATTCCTTGGCGAGGTAGGCCGTGGCGGTGTCGGCGTCGGCCTTGCTCGGGACGACCGGCGTGCCGGTCACGGCGGGCAGGGCTGCGGAGGCCGTGGCGTCGAGCGTGCCGGCCTTCTTCATGTCGTCGAACCGGACCGGGCGGGCCCCACCCTTGAGCCAGAGGTTCTGACCCTCGTCGGAGTAGAGGAACTCCTGCCAGAGGCGCGCGGCGGCCGGGTGCGGGGCGGCCTTGTTGATCGCCTGGACGTAGTAGCCGGCCACGACCGCGTTGTCGGGGACGAAGACCTTCCAGGTCGGGACCTTCGCGGTCTGCGCGGCGTTGAGGTAGTCCCAGTCGATGACGACGGGGGTCTGGCCCGATGCGATGGTCGCAGGGGTGGGGTCGACCGGGATGAAGTTCCCGGCGGCCTTGAGCTGCTTGAAGAAGGCGACACCCTTGGTCCCGTCGCCGGCGGTGCCACCGTTGGCGAGCGAGGCCATCTGGACTCCGGCGAACGCCGCTCCGGCCTTGGTCGGGTCACCGTTGAGGGCGACCTTGCCCTTGTAGGCCGGCTTGAGCAGGTCGGCCAGCGACGTGGGGGCCGGGACCTTGGAGGAGTCGTAGCCCACGGACATGTAGCCGCCGTAGTCGTTGACCCAGGTGCCGTTCGCGTCCTTGAGGTCGGCCGGGACCGAGTCGAAGGTGGCGACCTTGTAGGGAGCGAACATCGTGGTGTTCGCGGCCGCGACCGCGGCCCCGACGTCGAAGACGTCGGGGGCGCTGCCCTGGCCCTTGAGCCGGTTGGCCGCCGAGATCTCGTCGGCGCTGCTCGCGTCGGGCTGGGCGCTGGTGACCTTGATGCCGTACTTCGTGCCGAAGGCGCTGATGATCGCGCCGTAGTTCGCCCAGTCCGGGGGCAGCGCGATGACGTTGAGGGTGCCTTCCTTCTTCGCTGCCGCAACGAGGGCGTCCATGCCCCCGAGGTCGGCGGCCGAGGTGGCGGTCTTGGCCTTGTCGGCTCCGCTGCCCGAGCTTCCGGTGTCGTTGTCGGCGGGTGGCGAGCAGGCGGCGACCGCGAGGGAGGTGGCTGCTGCGACGACGGCGAGGAGGGCCGTGTGGCGGGGACGAACTGTCATGTGTTCCATCCTGACTGTGAGCCCGTCCAGCGGGCGGCGAGGTGCTCTGTGCATAGTGGTGCCGTCGCGGAACGTAGTGTCTGTCCTTGGACCATAGGGCCCACAGCGCCTGTCGGGAAGGCGAAGAGCACGTGGCGAGTGGGCGTCGACCTCGGGGTGGTTGGATGGTCGCGTGAATGCGTCCCAGTCGTCAGTGGTGATCCTCGGTGGCGGTCCAGGGGGCTACGAGGCCGCCCTGGTGGCCGCCCACCTGGGTGCCAGCGTGACGGTGGTCGACCGTGACGGAGTCGGTGGAGCGGCGGTGCTGACCGACTGCGTGCCGTCCAAGACGCTGATCTCGACGGCCGACTTCATGAGCCAGTTCGAGACAGCGTCCGACCTCGGCGTGCACCTCGAGGACCACGAGGGCGACGAGGTGTCCGACTCGGTCGCCGAGCTCACGGCGGTGAACCGCCGCATCCTGGCGCTCGCCGCGGCGCAGTCCCGCGACATCGGCGCCCGGCTGGCGGCCGACGGCGTGCAGGTGCTGGCCGGCACCGGTCGGCTGCTCACCCCCGGGACCGTCGAGGCGACCCTCGCCGACGGCACCACCCAGACCCTCCCCGCCGACGTCGTCCTCATCGCCACCGGCGCCACGCCCCGGGTCGTGCCGACCGCCCAGCCCGATGGTGAGCGCATCCTCACCTGGCAGCAGATCTACTCCCTCGCCGAGCTCCCCGAGCACCTGGTCGTCGTCGGCTCGGGTGTCACGGGTGCCGAGCTGGCACAGGCCTACCTCGGTCTCGGCTCCCGCGTGACGCTCGTGTCGTCGCGTGACCGTGTGCTCCCCGGCGAGGACGCCGACGCCGCCACGGTCATCGAGGACGTCTTCCGCAAGCGCGGCATGGATGTGCTCGGGCGCTCGCGGATGGCCTCGGTGTCACGCACCGAGTCGGGCGTCGTGGTCCGGCTCGAGGACGGTCGCGAGGTCGAGGGCAGTCACGCGCTCCTCGCCGTCGGCTCCGTCCCCCAGACCTCGGGCATCGGCCTCGAGGACATCGGGGTGGCCGTGAGCGAGTCCGGGCACATCGTCGTCGACAAGGTCTCGCGCACCTCCGTGCGCGGTGTGTATGCCGCGGGCGACTGCACCGGCGTCCTTCCCCTCGCGTCCGTGGCCGCGATGCAGGGGCGGATCGCGATGGCGCACTCCCTGGGCGACGCCGTGGCCCCGCTCAACCTGAGGGCCGTCTCGGCCAACATCTTCACCGACCCCGAGATCGCGACGGTCGGGTTCTCCCAGAAGGACCTCGACGAGGGCACGGTCGACGCGACCTCGGTGATGTTGCCGCTGTCCACCAACCCGCGCGCCAAGATGCAGGGCATCACCGACGGGTTCGTGAAGCTGTTCGCGCGCAAGGGTGGTGGCACCGTCGTCGGCGGGGTCGTCGTGGCGCCGCGGGCTTCCGAGCTGATCTACCCGGTGACGTTGGCGGTGCAGCATGCACTCACCGTCGACCAGCTGGCCGGGACCTTCACGGTCTACCCCTCCCTCTCCGGCTCGGTGGCCGAGGCCGCCCGCCAGCTCCACCAGCGCGACTGACCTGTCGTAGGGCGGTCCGCCGGTATTTCCCCCGGGTTGGTGGGTAATGTCCACAGTGAGCGTGCTGTGGCGCGGACTCCGATTCCCGAGAAGGTTCCCTAGGAAGGGCAAATCAAATGGCTGGCTCCTGGCTGGACAAGGTGAAGGACTACGTCAAGGGCAACCCGCAGCAAGCGGACTCGGCTCTCGACAAGGTCGAGGACGTCATCGACAAGCAGACCGGGGGCAAGTACTCCGAGCAGATCGACCAGGGCGCCGACGCCCTCCGCGACAAGCTGGGTCTGCCCGAAGAGCAGCCAGCACCTGCGCCGGCCCCTGAGCCTGCTCCCGAGCCCGAGCCCGAGCCCGAGCCTGCCCCGGCTCCTGAGCCCGAGCCTGCCCCGGCACCAGCCCCCCAGCCTGCCCCGGCCCCTGAGCCCGAGCCAGACCCTGCCCCGGCACCTGAGCCCGAACCCGCTCCCGAGCCTGCACCGGCACCAGCCCCCGCCCCCGAGCCCTTCCCGGCCCCGGGTGACCCGGTGCCGTCCGACCCCACCCCAGACCCCGTGCCCTCCGAGCCGGCCCCCGACCGCCCGAGTTGGGACGAGCCGGCCCCCACGACGCCCGAGCCCACCCCGGCCCCCAACCCCTCGCCGTCGACCGGAGACCCCCAGCCGGGCTCCTCAGACGGGCCGCTCACCCCGGGTGAGCCCCAGCAGCCCGGTCAGCCGGGCGGGCCGCTCGACCCTGCCCAGCGGCCCGACGCGGGGGCCGAGTCGGAGCCCGGCGACGAGGGGACCAAGGAGCTGCCCCCGTTCGGTCGCTGAGCGCCAGGCACACGGCATACGTCCGCGGCGTCGTCTCCCGGCTGGGAGGCGGCGCCGTCGGCGTGTCCGGTGAGGGTGCGCAGGGCAGGCCCGGGTGACGTAGGCACTTTGTCGGTGGGCAGCGACCCGGCTCGGCGTGACGATCGGTTCAGCAGGGATCACATCCACCAGCCGCACCTGGGAGGTCCCATGTTCCGCCACCTCACGTCAACCCACACCGTGGTCCGTCCACTGCTCGCAGCACTCAGCGCGGTGGCGCTGAGCGTCATGCTCGCGCCGTTCGCCGCAGCCTCCAGCAACGTGGTCTTCCGGTCGCACGAGACGTTGAAGGACACCCACATCGAGCAGGAGGAGCACGACGACTTCTGTGACGTCCCGTTCCTCGTCCGCTGGGAGGGCAGGGTCACCATCACCGAGACGGGCATCGCCCGCGGAGGTGGGGACCTCGAGTACTTCTCGATCCACGTCTCGGCGGAGGACACCTTCTCCAACGTGGAGACTGGCGCCTCGTTCCGGTCCGTCGACACCTTCAACGGCCGTGACCAGAAGCTGACCCTGAACGCCGACGGCACCCTCACCGTCGACTTCATGGACCGGTTCTCGTCCAAGCTGTTCGGGAGCGACGGCAAGCTGCTCGGCCTCGACGCCGGCACCGTCGCGGGCACCCTGGTCATCGACCTCAACGACCCCCAGGATCCGGAGGACGACACCGTCCTCAGCGAGACGATCATCAGGGACCACGGGACCCGCACCTTCGGCGAGCGGGACTTCTGCCAGGACGTCCTCGACTTCCTCGGCTGACCCACCGCCCACCGGGCTGGCTCCACCGAGCTGACCTTCCACACCACGGCGCCGCCTCCCGGCTGGGAGGCGGCGCCCGTCATGCTCGACGTGGTGCAGGGCATGACGTGGTGCGAGGTATGCCGCGCGCGTCAGTCCTTGATCTCGGCGATCACGGCGCCGTTGGTCACGGTCTGGCCCACCTCGGCCACGAGTCCGGTGATGGTCCCGGCCTTGTGGGCGTTGATCGGCTGCTCCATCTTCATCGCCTCGAGGACGACGACCAGCTCGCCGGCGGCGACCTCCTGGCCTTCCTCGACGGCGATCTTGACGATGGTGCCCTGCATCGGGGCGGTGAGGGAGTCGCCCGAGGCGGCCGCACCGGCCTTGGAGCCACCGGAGCGTCGCGGCGCCTTCTTCTTCGCGGCGCTGGAGCCACCACCGAGCGAGAGCCCGCCGGGGAGCACGACCTCGAGGCGCTTGCCGCCGACCTCGACGACCACGCTCTGGCGTTCGCCGGTCTCCTCGGGCGCCTCGGCCACGACACCCGAGTAGGGCGCGATCTGGTTGTCGAACTCGGTCTCGATCCAGCGGGTGTGCACCGAGAACGGCTTGTCGCCCTCGGGCGCGAAGGCAGGGTCGGACACGATGACGCGGTGGAACGGCAGGACGGTCGGCATGCCGTCGACGACGAACTCCGCGAGCGCGCGCCGCGAGCGCTCGAGCGCCTGGTGCCGGTCGCTGCCGGTGACGATGAGCTTGGCGAGCATCGAGTCGAACGCGCCACCGATGACGTCGCCGGCGACGACACCGGAGTCGAGGCGGACCCCCGGACCGGACGGTGGCTCGAACACGGCCACGACACCGGGGGCGGGCAGGAAGCCGCGGCCGGCGTCCTCGCCGTTGATGCGGAACTCGAAGGAGTGGCCGACCGGGGCGGGGTCGTCGTAGCCGAGGGCCTCACCGTTGGCGATGCGGAACTGCTCGCGCACCAGGTCGATGCCGGTGACCTCCTCGGTCACCGGGTGCTCGACCTGGAGGCGGGTGTTGACCTCGAGGAACGAGATCGTGCCGTCCTGGCCGACGAGGAACTCGCAGGTGCCGGCGCCGGTGTAGCCGGCCTCGGTGAGGATGGCCTTGGACGCCCGGCGCAGCTCGGCGTTCTGCTCGTCGGACAGGAACGGCGCGGGGGCCTCCTCGACCAGCTTCTGGTGGCGGCGCTGCAGCGAGCAGTCCCGGGTGGAGACGACGACGACGGTGCCGTGGGTGTCGGCCAGGCACTGGGTCTCGACGTGCCGCGGCTTGTCCAGGTAGCGCTCGACGAAGCACTCGCCGCGACCGAACGCCGCGACCGCCTCACGGGTGGCCGAGTCGAACAGCTCGGGGATCTCCTCGATGGTGCGCGCGACCTTGAGGCCGCGACCGCCGCCACCGAAGGCCGCCTTGATGGCCACGGGCAGCCCGTGCTCCTGGGCGAACGCGATGATCTCGTCGGCGTCGGCCACCGGGTCGGCGGTGCCGGGCACCAGGGGGGCGTTGGCGCGGGCGGCGATGTGGCGGGCCTTGACCTTGTCGCCGAGGGAGTCGATGGCGTCGGGGGAGGGGCCGATCCAGGTCAGCCCGGCGTCGAGGACCGCTTGGGCGAAGGAGGCGTTCTCGGCGAGGAAGCCGTAGCCGGGGTGGACGGCGTCGGCCCCGGACTTGCGGGCGACCTCGAGCAGCTTCTCCTGCACGAGGTAGGAGTCGCCGGGGGTCGCGCCACCGAGCGCGTAGGCCTCGTCGGCGACCTTGACGTGCAGGGCGTCGCGGTCCGGATCGGCATACACGGCAACGGAGCCGATGCCGCTGTCCGCGCACGCCCGCGCGATGCGGACGGCGATCTCGCCCCGGTTGGCAATGAGGACCTTGGAGATCGGCTTCGTCGTCGTCTCGGAGATGGGCGCCATGCGCCGGAGCCTAGCCCGTTTCCGTGACGTCACCCCCACCCACCCGGTGTGGCCTCGGTGACACTCGGACGGCCCGGGTGGTACCTCCCCGTGCTGACCGGTGACCCGTCAGGAAACCGTTGCGGGCGCGGCATACAGTCGAGTCCATGACCTCAGTCCCGAACCTCCAGCTCTCCACCGGCGCCGACCCGATCGACATCCCCCAGCTGGGGTTCGGGGTGTGGCAGGTGCCGGACGCCGAGGTCGACGCGGCCATCGCGACCGCCCTCGAGGTCGGCTACCGCAGCATCGACACCGCGCGGCTCTACGGCAACGAGGAGGGCGTCGGGCGGGCCATCGAGGCGACCGAGCTGTCCCGCGACGACCTGTTCGTCACCACCAAGGTGTGGAACGACGACCACGGGTTCGAGCGCACGCTCGCGGCCTTCGACGCCTCACTCGGTCGCCTCGGCCTCGACGTCCTCGACCTCTACCTCATCCACTGGCCCACGCCGGCCAAGGACAACTACGTCGACACCTGGAAGGCGCTGCTCAAGCTCCGTGACGACGGCCGGGTCCGGGCCGTCGGGGTCTGCAACTTCGAGATCGACCACCTGCAGCGGCTCGCCGACGAGACCGGCGAGCTCCCCGCCATCAACCAGGTGGAGCTGCACCCCTACCTCCAGCAGGCGGCCCTGCGCGAGTTCCACGCGGACCACGGGATCCTCACCGAGGCCTGGAGCCCGCTCGCGTCCGGCGGCTCCGTCCTCGACGACCGGGTGGTCCGTGACATCGCGCAGAAGCACGGGGTGACGCCGGCGCAGGCGATCCTGCGCTGGCACCTGCAGATCGGCAACGTCGTCATCCCCAAGTCCGTCACCCCGAGCCGGATCGCCGAGAACTTCGACGTCTTCGGGTTCGAGCTCGACGACGAGGACCTGGCCGCGTTCACGCCCCTGGACCGTACGGAGCGCACCGGCCCGGACCCGGTCGCCTTCAACTGAGACAGACACCGCTGTATGCCGCGTGGGCGCCCTCCGACCGGGGCGCCCCACGGCCGGTGGTGGCCAGGTCCGGGCGGCCCCGGCCCGGGCCCTAGGGTGGGCGCCATGAGCGGTGACGACGCGCGGTCGGTGCGTGAGATCGAAGAGGGCGTGCAGCGGGACTTCTCCGCGGCGATGTCCTACGGCGACTACCTGGGGCTGGACCAGCTGCTGTCGGCACAGCACCCGCGCAGCCAGCCCGCGCAGCACGACGAGCTGCTGTTCATCATCCAGCACCAGACCTCCGAGCTCTGGCTCAAGCTGATGCTGCACGAGCTGCGGTCGGCCCGGGCGCTGCTCACCACCGACCAGCTCGCCCCGGCGCTGAAGCGGCTGGCGCGGGTCAAGCGGATCCAGGAGGTCCTCACCGACCAGTGGTCGGTGCTCGCGACCCTCACCCCGAGTGAGTACGCGGAGATCCGGCCCTTCCTCGCGACCAGCTCGGGCTTCCAGTCCTGGCAGTACCGCGCCGTGGAGTTCCTGCTCGGCAACAAGAACGCCGACATGGTGAAGGTCTTCGAGCACGACGAGGCGGCCCGCTCGATGCTCGCCCAGCTGCTCGAGGAGCCCAGCCTCTACGACGAGTTCCTGCACTACCTCTCCCGTCGCGGCTACGCGATCCCGGCCGAGCTGCTGGAGCGCGACGTCACGCAGCCCTACCGGGAGAACGACGCGCTGGTCGACACCTTCGCGGCCGTCTACGCCCGCCCGACCGAGCACTGGGGCGTCTACGAGACCTGCGAGGAGCTCGTCGACCTCGAGGACAACTTCCAGCAGTGGCGGTTCCGTCACCTGCAGGTCGTCACCCGCACCATCGGGCACAAGAAGGGGACCGGCGGCTCGTCCGGCGTCGACTTCCTGCGCCGGGCCCTCGACCTGACCTTCTTCCCCGAGCTCTACACGGTGCGCACCCGCGTCTGATGGTGCGACCCTGAGGACGGCAGCGCGCCCCGAGCGTGGGTGCCCGTCCCCCGGTCACCGGTGGTCGCACGACTGAACCTGACGGCTTCCTCGCGGCGTTGAGGGGGTAGAGGGTCCACTCAGCTGGTCCTTCCTCGAGGAGGGGTGATGCGGCAGAGCGACGAGGACCGGTTCGCCGACTTCGTGCGCGTGCACAGCGCGACGTTGTTCCGCACCGCGTACCTGATGACCGGTGACCACCAGCGCTCCGAGGACCTCATGCAGACGACCCTCGTGCGGGTCTACCAGCGGTGGCCGAAGGTCGACGCCATGGAGCGCCCGGTGGCCTACGCACGCAAGGTCCTGGTCAACCAGGCCGTCTCCTGGTGGCGGCTGCGCTCGTCCCGCGAGGCGCCCCTGGTGTCCGTGGCCGAGCCCTCGTGGGGTGACCGCGTGGACGAGCTGGCTGAGCACGATCGGGTCTGGCGCGCCGTGCTGAGCCTGCCACCTCGCCAGCGGGCGGTGATGGTGCTCCGCTACTACGAGGACCTGACCGAGGCCGACATCGCCGAGACGCTCGCGATGGCACCCGGCACGGTGAAGAGCCACAGCCACGCCGCAGCGAGGAGGCTGGCCGAGCTGCTGGCCGAGCCCGTCGGCCACCGCGCCCTACCCGCCACGGAGGCAACGTCATGAGCATCGACCAGCGGCTGGCCCGGGCGATGCGTCGTGTCGCGGACGAGGTGCTCGTGCCACAGGTCGACCTGACCGCGGTGCGCTCGGCCGCCCGCGCGCACCGGATCCGCAGGGCATCCGTGGTCGCCACGGCCGCCGCCGCGGTGGTGCTGGTGGCCGCGACCTCCCTGGTGGGTGGACGCGGCACCAGCGCGCCGCAGCCGGCCACGACCCCCGACCCGCAGTCGTCCACATCGTCGTCCAGGCAGCCGTCCCTCCTGACCTACCGGTCGAGTCAGTACGACCTCACCCTCCAGTACCCCAAGGACTGGACACCGAACGCGGCGATCCGCGCCTGGAGCTGGACCACCGACGTCAAGGACTGGCGGAGCCCTGCGCACGACTGGTTCAAGGCGCCCGAGGACTCTCCCACCGGCGACGTCAGGGTCAGTGTCTGGAACGCCCCGCTCGACCCGGACACGCGCCAGGAGACCTACGCCTACCTCCTGGCGTGGGTCGAGGACTACTGCGTGAAGTCGGGCGACTCCCCCTGCACGGGGATCGACAACCGAGCGATCCAGCTGTGCCTCGAGCCGAGGGACTGCCACCCAGGCCTGCTGGTGCCGTTCGACCATGACGTTCTGGCGTTCTTCGGCGGAGGTGACTCGCAGCGTGATGCCATGACCATCGTCGCGGTATGGCGCCCCGAGTGGGACGACTCCGTGCGGCCCTATGGCGGCGCTCGAAAGCTCCTCGAGGCGTTCCTCGCGACCATGGACGTCCGCCCGAACACCCGACCGTCGTGACGGCCTACGGCGTGAGCCAGCCCTCAGGCCCGTCGGACCCGGCGGCATACGTCTCCAACGGCACCCGCCCGTCGGCCCACGCCTTGATGACCGGCTCCATCACCCGCCAGCACTCCTCGGCGGCGTCGCCGCGAACGGTCAGCAGCTGGCTGCCGTCGAAGATCTGCGCCAACACCTCGCCGTAGGGCTGCATGCGGGGAGCCGCCAGCAGGGCCGTGAGGGTCTTCTGCTCGAGGTCGACGGGGTCGCCCTCGGCGTTCATCGTCAGCGTGAGCGACACCTCCCCCGGCTTGAGGTCGATGGTGAGCCGGTCGCCGTCGGACCCGCCGACGAAGCCGGTCGGCAGGTGCGGCACGTCGCGGAAGTGGGCCACGATCTGCTTGCGCGGCGCACCCAGGGCCTTGCCGCTGCGGACGACGAACGGCACCCCTGCCCAGCGGCTGTTGGCCACCTCCAGGGTGACCTGGGCGAGCGTCTCGGTGGACCGCTTCGGGTCGACCCCCTGCTCCTTCGCGTAGTCCGGCACCTTCCGCCGGCCGATCGTGCCGGCCGTGTAGCGGGCCCGCCGCGACGACCGCTTGGGGGAGCCGCCCCAGACCTTCGTGGCCCGGAGCACCTGCGCCTTCTGGTCCTGCAGCTCGCGGGCGTCGAGGGTGGCGATCGACTCCATCGCGAAGAGCGCGAGCACCTGGAGCAGGTGGCTCTGCAGCATGTCCTTGAGCGCCCCGGCCCCGTCGTAGTAACCCGCGCGTCCTTCGAGCGCGAGGTCCTCGTCGTAGACGATCTCGACGCGCTCGATGTGCTCCGCGCTCCAGATCGGGGCCAGCATGCGGTTGGCGAACCGAAGGCCCACGAGGTTGAAAACCGTTGCCACGCCAAGGAAGTGGTCGATGCGGAAGATGTCCTCCTCAGCCACCACCTTGTGCAGCAGGGCGTTGAACGCGACCGCCGATGCGTGGTCGGTGCCGAACGGCTTCTCCAGCGCGAGCCGGGTCGTGTCCGGCAGGTCGACGTGCTGGAGCAGGTCGCAGACCTTCATGCTCACCTGCGGCGGCAGGGCGAAGAAGATCACGAGGGGCCCGTCGCCGCACCCCGCGACGAGCGCGCGCAGAGCCTCCTCGTCGAGCAGGTCAGTGCGGAGGTATGCCGTGTGCCGAGTCACCGCGGCAGTCACCTTCGCGGCCGGCTTGGCCGCGGCGAACGAGTCCTTGACGCGCGCCTTCCAGTCCGCGGTCGAGAGGTCGACCCGGTCGGCACCCACGACGCGGACCGACCGCGCCGGCTCGACGGCGAGCAGGCTGGCCAGCCCCGGCAGCAGCAGCCGGTGGGTGAGGTCACCTCCCGCGCCGAGGATCAGCAGGGTGGTCTCGGGAGGGGTCGCCATGTCTGGCAGCATTACACGGCCACCCGGGCGGCGCGTGGGCAGCGTGGTCGGTGACCACGCGGCATACTCCCTCAGCATGACCACGCACGAGCGGCAGTCGCGCGGCCCCCGAGTCATCCACACCGCGCAGGCGCTGGTCGACGAGGTGGTGGAGGTCGACGCGCTGCCGGTGCGTGGGGGCAACGCCGTCGCGCAGTCCCACGCGCGGTACGCCGGCGGCGCGGTGAACATCCTCGTCGCGGCTGCCCGGTCGGGCGCGGACGCGGTCCTCGCGGGGGCCGTCGGCACCGGCGCGAACGGCGACCTGGTGCGTGCCGCCCTGGCCGCCGAGGGGGTGTCCGTGAGCAGCCCGCCGGTTCCTGACCTCGACACCGGTATCTGCTTCGTGATGATCGAGCCCAGCGCCGAGCGCACCTTCGTGACGACCCAGGGTGCCGAGCGACGGATCACCGTGGAGTCGCTCGCCACTGCGGCTCCGGTGGGGGGCGACCTCGTGTGCGTCAGTGGTTTCTCGCTCGTCGGGCTGACCCGCGACCCGCTGCTGGCCTGGCTCGACGGGCTGGACCGCGGGGTGGTGGTGGTCCTCGACCCCGGCGCGGCCTTCGCCGACCTCACCGACGACCTGCGGGAGCGGGTGCTGGCCCGCACCGGGGTGTGGACCAGCAACTCCGACGAGGCCGCTGCGCTGACCGGGCGGTCCGACCCGGCCGCAGCGACCGGGGCCGTGGCCGACCGGCTGCCGGCCGGTGCGGTGGCCATCGTCCGCGACGGCCCCAAGGGCTGCTGGGTGCGCGAGGTCGAGGTCGTGGGCGAGCCGACCCACCTGCCGGGCTTCCCGCAGGAGCCGGTCGACACCAACGGCGCGGGCGACACCCACACCGGCGTGCTCGTCGCGTGCCGGGCGGCGGGTGCCGACTGGGAGACCGCGGCCCGGCGGGCCAATGCGGCCGGCGCGATCAAGGTGACCCGGCGTGGCCCGGCGACCGCGCCGACGGCGACCGAGATCGACTTGTTCCTTCACCAGCAGGGCCTCGACGAACAGGGACTCGCGCTGTCGGGCGCTTAGGGCGGCGGCGCTACCCCCAGGCGACGGCGAGCTGGAGGGCGGCAAGGACGGTGGCGACGGCGCAGACGACGACGAAGCTGGCGTTCCAGACCACCCGTGGCACGTGCGTGAGGGAGGCGAGCACGCCCGGGTCGCTGCCCGCGGTGCGTGACGCCATGGCCGCACCGAGGTGCCGCCAACCCCCGACGATGAGCACGATCCCGGTTGCGACCAGCACCTGAGCCTGCAGACCGTCGTCGCGCCACCACCACACCGCCGCGGTCGCGGCCAGGGCGACCACCATGACCGCCGCGGTGAGCAGCGACCGCACCCGCACCAGGGCGAGCAGGCAGATGCCGAGCACCACGGTGAGCACCGGTGCCGCCCACCCGCGACCGGCCGCCCAGACCAGGGCGGCGCCGACGACCGCCGGCGCCGGGTAGCCGGCCCAGGTCGAGACCACCCGGCCCACACCACGCGCGGGGCCGACGGTGACGGCGTGGCCGGACATGTCGCCGCGCAGCACGAACCCGGTGAAGCGGCGACCCACGGCCAGGCCCACGAGCGCGTGGCCGAGCTCGTGGACGAGGGTCACGACGAGCCGCAGCACCTGCCAGACCGGTGGCACCGCGACCACGAGGAGCGCGGCGACCACCGCCACCGTCAGGGCAGGGGCGCCCATCGCCACGTCGCCGGAGGCGGTGACGATCCGGGTGCGCAGCTCGTCCCAGTCCACGGCGGCGAACCTAGCCGACATCGCTGTGACCTGCATGAACGGCTCGCTGAGGCCCGGGGGCGATCAGACCCGGTGCGCGGCGATGAGCCGGTCGTAGAGCGCGTCGAGGTCGGCGTCCACGACCCGTCGGGCCGAGTCGGCGGCGTGCCAGTCGACGATCTCCTGCGCTCCCTGGCGGAAGGGCACGACCGCCTGCCAGCCGGGGACCAGACCCTTGATCTTGCTGTTGTCGAAGACCATCGTGTGGGCCTTGTCGCCCAGGAGGCTCGCCCCGAACTCCTCGTCGACCGCGGCCACCGCGTCCGACGGCACGTGCACCAGCCGGGGCTCGACGCCCGCGGCCTCGGCGATGTCGGTGTAGATGCGGTTCCAGCTCGGGGCCTCGTCGCCGGTGATGTGGAAGGCCTCGCCAATCGCCTCACGACGCCCGAGCAGGCCGACGAAGGCCCGCGCGAAGTCGGTGTGGTGGGTGATCGTCCACAGGGAGGTGCCGTCGCCGTGGACCAGCACCTCCTTGCCCTGACGCATCCGCTCGATGGTGGTCCAGCGCCCCTCGAAGGGCGGCAGCGTGTGGTCGTAGGTGTGCGAGGGGCGCACGATCGTCATGGGGAGCTCGTCGTCCCGGTAGGCCCGGACGAGCAGGTCCTCGCAGGCGATCTTGTCGCGGGAGTACTGCCAGAACGGGTTGCGCAGGGGCGTCGACTCGGTGACCGGCAGACGCGTCGGGGGAGTCTGGTAGGCCGAGGCCGAGCTGATGAAGACGTACTGCCCCGTGTGGGTGGCGAACTGGTCGAGCTGCTGCTGCACCTGGTCGGGCGTGAACGACAGGAAGTCCACGACGACGTCGAACTCGCGGTCGCCGACGGCGTCGCGCACAGCCACCGCATCACGCACGTCAGCCGTGAGCGCCTCGGCGTCGGGATGGGCAGGGTGCGTGGTGCTGGTGCCTCGGTTGAGGATCGCGACGTCCCAGCCCTTGGCGACCGACTCGGCGACGCACGCCGAGCTGATCACGCCGGTGCCGCCGATGAACAGAACGCTCTGACTGGCCATGTCGCGAGCCTAGGACCACGGATGCGGGCCTGCCCCTCGCGTCCGTGGTCCTAGGCTCGCATCGCGGCGACACTGCCGGGGTGCGTCGCCACCGCGACGCTGGCTGTGGCTATGCACTGCCCCCGGATGTGGGGCAGTGCATAGCGTCTCGCTCGCGTCCACCGGCGGTGCGGCAGGAACGCCGGGCAGCGGTGACCGGACGGTCAGGCGGTCGACCTCGAGGGCGTCAGACGGCCCCGAGCGGTGAGCGCGGCTGCCCCGACGAGCCACAGGGCCAGACCGGCCTGCAGGGGGACAACCCCGCCACGCCGACGTCGTGCGTGAGGTTGATCAACGGTCCGGCGACGGCATACCCGAGGCCGCCCACCACGGCGGGAACGGCGAGCACCCAGGCGGACCGGGTGCGGACGGCCAGGGCCACGACCACCGCGAGTGCGGCGCCGGTCAGCCCGAGCAGGGGAGTCGCGCCGATCTGGAGCATGGCGTGCAGGTCGAGCACCGGGGTCTCGTGGTGGTGCGTGAGCCCGTCGAGGTCGCGGTCGGCGAGCAGGTGCGGGACGCCCTCCAGGCCGCCGAGGACCCACCCGACGGCGGCGATCCGGGCCCACCGGCGGACCGCGGCGGAGGCCGCGTTGCGGGACAGCACCAGGACCGCCACCGCGGCCAGCAGAGTGCCGGCCAGCAGCAGGAGGTGCGCGATCGGCCAGGTCGGGGCGCCGAGCATGGAGGCCAGGTAGTCGTCGACGGTCTCGCCGTGGCCGTGCGGGTGCAGGTTGCCCCCGGCGCCGAGCAGCACACCGGCGGCGCCGAGCAGGGCGGCCGTGCGCCAGCGGGAGCGCGGGGCGACTGATGGCGTGGCGATGCCGGACGGGGCCGCCGTCGCGGTGCCGGACGGGGTTGCTGTGGCGGCGGACGGGGTTGCTGTCGCGGCGGACGGGCTGGTCGCGGTCACCATGTCAGCGCCCGATCAGGGTGTTGTGGGTGGCCGCGACGCTCCAGCCGCCGTCGGGGTCGCGGACCACGACGCTGGTGGACATCGCCTGGTGGGTGCCGGCCAGCGGTCCGGCCGGGACTCGGAGGGTGTTGCGCGAGACCGCGAGGACGACTCCGTCGGCGAGCTCGCGGGCGGAGACGAGCTCCATGCTGTTGACGCTCCCGGCGTAGATGGTGGCGAAGATCCCGGCGTGCCCGCCCGCGATCGCCTCCGCGTCCTGGGCGTGCTGGCCCTGGACGGTCACGAAGGACGCGTCGGGACGGTAGACCGCGCCGAAGGCGGCGCCGTCGGTGGCGTTCCAGGCACCCTCGAGCCGGCGCAGCACCTCGGTGGCGATGTCGCCGGGGGTGCGGTCGGTGGCGGAGCCGGTGACGGAGCCGGTCACGGAGGCGGTGACGGGGGCGGTGGTGATGGTGCTCATGATGATCGTCCTTTGGTTGAGTGTCTGCCTATTGATTAGAGCATTGCTCAGTGAATATAGACCCGCTCAGTCAACCTGTACAGTGGTCTGCGTGACCAGTTCCAGGACGTACCGTTCCGAGCTGCGTGAGCAGCAGGCCGAGCGCACCCGCCTGCTGATCGCCCGCTCGGCCCGCGAGCGCTTCCTGGAAAAGGGGTGGTCGGGCACGAGCGTCCGATCGGTGGCCAGCGGCGCCGGCGTCTCCGAGGCAACCGTCTACCACGTCTACGGCAGCAAGGCCGGACTCGCGGCGTCCCTGATCGATGCAGCCGAGGAGAGCGCCGACGTCGCACGCGTGGTTGCCGAGATGGCCTCGTTCGTGGGGGACCCGTCCGCCCAGCTGCGCGCCTTCGTGGGCTTCGACCGGCGCCTGTTCGAGCGTGGCGGTGACGTCCTGCGCGTCGTCGCGGAGGCCCGCCGCCAGGAGTCCGACCTCGCCGCTGCCTACGAGGTGGGGCGCGGACGGGGAGAGGCGCAGCGTCGTCGGCTCTTCGAGTCGTGGCCGGCCAAGGCCTGGGCCAAGGGCGTCGACGTGCAGACCGCCCTCGACACCTACGCCATGGTGGTCTCGCTCGAGGCCTACGACATCGCGGTGCGCGAACGCGGCTGGAGCCCCGATGCGGTCGAGCAGTGGTGGCACCGCCTGCTCGCCGAGCTCCTCCTGCGCTGAGGCGCGGCGCCCCGGGTCAGCCCAGCCGGTCGAGGTCGGCCCGGCAGCGGCGCTCGAACTCGGCGAGCTCGGTCAGCGCGTCCTCGAGGTCTCGCCGGCGCTGCTCGAGGTCGGTGCGGCGTTCGTCGATCTGCCCGAGCACGTACTCGAGCTGGCTCGCCTTGCCGCGCGGCCGGTCGTAGAGGTCGATGATCGTGCGGATCTCTTCCAGCGGGAACCCGAGCCGCTTGCCCCGCAGGATCAGGGCCAGGCGGGTGCGGTCGCGGCGGTGGTAGACCCGGGTGGTGCCGCGCCGCTCGGGGGTGATCAGACCGAGCTCCTCGTAGTGCCGCACCGTGCGGTGGGTCACCGCGAACTCGTCCGCGATCTCCCGGATCGTCCACGACCGGTCGGCCGAGTGGTCGACCTTCTCGACGACCGTCTCGACGACCGTCTCGTCGACCTCGGTGGCGGCTGGGGCTGGCATACCCGTGAGTATTGCTTTACGTTTACGTCAACGTCAAGCACATCACCCCCGTCAAGCACCACCACACCCACGGTATGCCGCGTGGCCGGGAGCGGGTCTTCGATCAAGTCCGTCCCGGCGCGCACCACGAAGGAGAACCGATGTTCGAGCTGAGCAAGGAGCACGAGGACTTCCGCAAGGTCGTCCGGGAGTTCGCCGAGGCCGAGGTCGAGCCCCACATCGCCAAGTGGGACAAGGACCACCACTTCCCGAGCGACCTGGTGCCGAAGATGGGCGAGCTGGGCCTGTTCGGCCTCGTGGTGCCCGAGGAGTTCGGCGGGATGGGCGACGACGGCGACTTCACCTCGCTCTGCGTCGCCATCGAGGAGCTCGGTCGGGTCGACCAGTCCATCGGCATCACGCTGTCGGCCGGGGTGGGCCTGGGCATCAACCCGATCCTGACCTACGGCTCGCAGGAGCAGAAGGAGCGCTTCCTGCCCGACCTGGTGGCCGGTCGCGCGCTCGCCGGGTTCGGCCTGACCGAGCCCGACGCCGGCTCCGACGCCGGTGCCACGCGCACCAAGGCGGTCCGCGACGGCGACGAGTGGGTCGTCAACGGCTCCAAGGCGTTCATCACCAACTCCGGCACCGACATCACCTCCGTCGTCACCGTCACGGCCCGGACGGGCACGAACGATGACGGCTCGGCCCAGCTCAGCGCGATCATGATCCCTTCCGGCACACCGGGATTCACCGTCGAGCCCGCCTACGACAAGCTCGGCTGGCACGCCTCCGACACCCACGGGCTGACCTTCGAGGACTGCCGCGTCCCGGCCGGGAACCTCCTCGGCAACGAGGGCGAGGGCTTCAAGCAGTTCCTCAAGACCCTCGACGACGGTCGCATCGCGATCTCGGCGCTCGCCGTCGGCATGAGCCAGCGGATGCTCGAGGAGACCACCGAGTACGCCAAGACCCGCAAGGCGTTCGGCAAGCCGATCGGCGTCAACCAGGGCGTCTCGTTCCAGATCGCCGACCTCGCCGTGATGGTCGAGGCGTCCCGCCAGCTGACCTACAAGGCCGCCTGGCTCAAGGACGAGCTGGAGCACGGCCGCCGCTCGGTCAAGGAGGTCAAGCAGGCCGCCGCGATCTGCAAGCTCTACTCCACCGAGGCCGCCGTCACCGCGACCCGCATCGCCACCCAGGTCTTCGGCGGCAACGGCTTCATGGAGGAGTACCCCGTGGCCCGCTTCTACCGCGACGCCAAGATCCTCGAGATCGGGGAGGGCACCTCCGAGGTGCAGCGCATGGTCATCGCCCGCCACCTCGGCCTGCCGACCGCCTGATCCCGTGGCAACCGTCCCAGACGCAGCAACTCCCGAGGCAGTGCGAGAGGGTATGCCGGTGACCTCCACCCCCGCGTCCGTCCCGTCAGAGCCCGCCGGCCAGCCCCCGTTCGCCGTCGGCGACGACAGTGGGTCCGACCCCAAGGTGACCGACGTCCGCGACCGGCTCGCCGCGGCATACCTCGCCTCCGCGACTGCGCCGGCGAAGGCGCAGGCGAAGCTCGACGACCAGGGCAAGCTCTATGTGCGCGACCGGATCGCGCTGCTCTTCGACGAGGGGAGCTTCGTCGAGGACGCGCGCTACGCGAACGCCACGGCGACCGGCCTCCCGGCGGACGGCGTGGTCACCGGACGGGGGACCGTCGACGGCCGGCCCGCGATCGTCATCGCCAACGACCCCACTGTCAAGGCCGGGTCGTGGGGTGCGCGCACGGTCGAGAAGATCGTGCGGGCCACCGAGATGGCGCTGCGTGAGGAGCTGCCGGTCTTCTGGTTCGTCGACTCCGCGGGTGCCCGCATCACCGACCAGGTCGAGATGTTCCCGGGCCGACGCGGCGCGGGGCGCATCTTCCACAACCAGGTCGCGCTCTCGGGCAAGGTCCCGCAGATCTGCTGCCTGTTCGGTCCGAGCGCTGCGGGCGGGGCGTACATCCCGTCGTTCACCGACCTGATCATCATGGTCGAGGGCAACGCCTCGATGTACCTCGGCAGCCCGCGCATGGCGGAGATGGTGGTGGGTGAGAAGGTCTCGCTCGAGGACATGGGCGGAGCACGGATGCACTGCACCGTCTCCGGCGTCGGCGACCTGCTCGTCGGCGACGACACCGAGGCCATCGAGATGGCGCGCCTCTACTTCTCCTACCTGCCGTCCAGCTGGCGCACCGACCTGCCGAGCTACGCGCCGGAGGAGCCGTCGGTGCCGCTGACCCGACACACGGTGCCCGAGCGCGAGAGCCAGCCGTTCGACATCCACGAGGTCATCGACGGCCTCGTCGACGACGAGTCGTTCTTCGAGATCAAGCCGCTCTTCGCGCCCGAGCTCGTCATCGGGTTCGGGCGGATGTCCGGCGAGACGGTCGGCATCGTGGCCAACAACTCGATGGTCAAGGGCGGCGTGCTCTTCACCGACAGCGCCGACAAGGCGGCCCGGTTCATCTGGTTGTGCGACGCCTACTCGATCCCGCTCATCTACCTCGCCGACGTGCCGGGCTTCATGATCGGCTCCGAGGTCGAGCGCGGCGGCATCATCCGCCACGGCGCCAAGATGGTCTCGGCCGTCTCCTCGGCCACCGTGCCGCAGTTCTGCGTGATCGTGCGCAAGGCCTACGGCGCCGGGCTCTACGCGATGGGTGGGCCGGGCTTCGGTCCCGACGCGACGATCGCCCTGCCGACCGCCCGCATCGCGGTGATGGGGCCGGAGGCCGCCGTCAACGCGGTCTACGCCAACAAGATCGCCGCGATCGAGGACCCCGCCGAGCGAGAGCAGTTCGTGCAGGACATGCGGCGGGAGTACGAGGAGGACGTCGACCTCGAGCGGCTCGCCGCCGACCTGGTGCTCGACCAGATCATCGAGGCCGACGCGCTCCGGGCCGAGCTGCTGCTGCGGCTGCGCTACGCCAAGACGCGCGAGCGTCACTTCGCGACCAAGCGCCGCGACATCCCGCCCGTCTGACCGGGCCCGGCCCGGTCAGGGGCTCAGCCGCGCTCGCCCTGGGCGCCGCGGTGTGCGGAGCTGAGCAGCTCGTGCCACGGGAGCCCCAGCTCGAGGAGGAGCTCGCGCAGCAGCGGCAACGACAGACCCACGACGTTGCTGGGGTCGCCCTCGATGCCGGTGACGAAGGGACCGCCGAGCCCGTCGATCGTGAAGGCCCCGGCGACCCGGAGCGGCTCGCCGGTGGCGACGTAGGCCTCGATCTCGTCGTCGGTGAGCTTGGCGAAGTGCACGGTGGTCGAGGCGGTCGCGCCGAGCGTGGCGCCGGTGCCGCCGTCGGCCTCATCGCGGGTGTCGACCACCCAGTGACCGGTGTGCAGGATGCCGGAGCGGCCCCGCATCTGGCGCCACCGCGCGATGGCCACGGCGGGTGACGAGGGCTTGCCGTGGATCTCGCCGTCGAGGTCGAGCACGGAGTCGCACCCGATGACGACCGCGTCGTCGATCTGGTCGGCGACGTCCTCGGCCTTGGCCCGGGCGAGCACCAGGGCGACGTCCTCGGCGACGAGCTCGCCGTAGGTCTCCCGGGCCGCCGCCGTGACGGCGTCCTCGTCGACCGAGCTCACGACGATGCTGGGCTCGAGTCCGGCGGCGGCGAGCAGCTTGCGGCGGGCGGGGGAGGCGGAGGCGAGGACGAGGGTGGTCACGAGGTGAGGCTACCGACCCCCGGGCATGGACTCAGCCGAGCTGGTCGTCGACGAAGCACCAGCGCCAGGACTCCCCGGGCTCGAAGCTGCGCATGACCGGGTGCTCGGTCTCGCGGAAGTGGGCGGACGCGTGCTTGTGGGGTGAGGAGTCGCAGCAGCCGACGTGACCGCAGTCGAGGCACAGCCGCAGGTGCACCCAGGTCGTGCCGTCGCGCAGGCACTCCTCGCACCCGTGCGGGCTGGTCGGCGCCACGAAGCGGTCGTGGTGGGCGGCCAGGTGCTCGCACTCGTCCTCGGCCCGCTCCGGCGGCAGCAACGGGTCCTCGCGCAGCTCGTCGGAGCGCTCCTCGATCCGGTCGAGCATCGACTCCTCGATGTCGAGCTGGGCGAAGACGTGGCCGAGGACCTCCTGGTCGACGGTGCCACCGTCGCGGATCCGCAGGAGCTCGGCGCGTTCGGCGTCGAGCATGATCATCCGCACCCGGCGGTAGGTCGCGCTCGGCGTCTCCACCGCGTCGGCCCGCCCCTGGCCGAGCCGCTCCCACACGATGTTGGTGCGGGTCTCGGCGCGTCCGCGGAGGGTCTCGATGATGTCGCCGTCGACGTCGTCGTGCTCCTCCAGCGCCTTGAGGCCGGCGGCCACCGACGACTGCAGGATCGTCGCCTCCTGGAGGGCGTCCTCGCGGGGGTCCGGACCCCGCACGCCGAGGGCCTTGGCCAGCCAGGGGAGCGAGAGTCCTTGCAGGAGCAGGGTCGCGACCGTGACGGCCATGGCGGCCAGCACCAGCGTCGAGCGCTGCGGGGTGTTGGGTGGCAGGGCGAACGCGGCGGCGAGCGTGACCACGCCGCGCATGCCGGCCCACGAGATGACGGCGGCGGCCTTGGGGTGGAACTTGCCCTCACCCTCCATGAACTTGTGCTGCACCCACTTGAACGGGAAGACCCAGATCGGCCGGATGATGATCACGGTCGCCAGCACGGCCAGGCAGGTCGCCACGATCGTCCCCCACCCGGGGCCGGTGTCGTTCGCGTCGGAGACCAGCCGCCGCATCTGCATGCCGAGCATGAGGAAGACGACGTTCTCGAGGATGAACTGGATCGTGGACCAGTTGATCCGTTCGCTGACCCGCGACGACGCGTTCTGCACGATGGGCGACTTGTGCCCGAGCAACAGCCCCGCGACGACCACCGCGAGCACGCCGGACCCGTGCAGCTGCTCGGCCGGGAGGTAGGCGAGGTAGGGGACGATGAACGAGATCGAGGTGTCGATGGCCGACTCGGTGACCTTGCGTCGCACGTACGCGATCACGACGCCGACCAGCACCCCGAAGCCCACCCCGAGCACCACGGCACGGGTGAAGTCGAACGCCACCGACCCCGTCGAGACCTCCGAGGCGTGCTCGCCCGCGACGGCGGCAGCGAGGGGGAACGCCGCGATGGCGGTGCGCAGCGACACCAGGGCGGTGGCGTCGTTCACCAGCGACTCGCCCTCGAGGATCGTCACGATCCGCCTGGGCAGGCCGATCCGCCGGGCCACGGCGGTGGCCGCGACGGCGTCTGGTGGCGCGACGATCGCGCCGAGGGCGAACGCCACCGCGAAGGGCACGCCCAGGAGCCAGTACACGACCAACCCGACCCCCGCCGCCGTGAACAGCACCAGGCCCACGGAGAGCCCGAGGATCGGGGCCCAGTTGGCGCGGAAGTCCACGAGCGACGTGCGGATCGCCGCGGCATACAGCAGGGGCGGGAGGAGGCCGACGAGGACGACCTCTGAGCTCAGCTCGGGCTCGGGGATGAACGGCACGTAGCTGACCGCCACCCCCACCACGAGCAGCACGAGGGGCGCGGCCACCCGCAGCCGCTGGGCGAACCCGGCGACGAGGATGACGGTGCCGATGATGGCGACGATCGCGCCGGCGGTTCTCACCCGCTCATCCTTGCAGGCGGGCCGTCGGTCAGGTCAGCTCGCCCAGCACCGCCTCGCGCAGGGTGTCGAGCCCCACGCCACCGAGGTCGAGCGTGCGACGGTGGAAGTCCTTGAGGGAGAAGGAGTCTCCCTCGAGCTGCGCGACCTGGTCGCGCAGCTGCATCCAGAGCCGCTCGCCGATCTTGTAGGACGGAGCCTGCCCCGGCCAGCCGAGGTAGCGGTCGAGCTCGAACCGCAGCCACGCCTCGCCCTGGTTGGCGTGGTCGTTGAGGTACTGCCACGCCTTGTCGTAGGTCCACTCGCCGCCACCGACCTCCGCCGGCGCCTCGAACCCGCAGTGCACGCCGATGTCGATGACGACGCGGGCGGCCCGCAGGGACTGGCTGTCGAGCAACCCCATCTTGTTGCCGGGGTCGTCCATGAAGCCGAGCTCCTCCATGAGCCGCTCGGCATACAGGGCCCAGCCCTCGCCGTGACCGGAGGTCCAGGCCGACATCCGGCGCCACTTGTTGAGCCGCTCGGAGCGGAACACGGTCTGCGCGACCTGGAGGTGATGGCCCGGGACGCCCTCGTGGTAGACGGTGGTGAGCTCCTTCCAGGTGCCGAACTCGGTCACGCCCTTCGGCACCGACCACCACATCCGACCCGGCCGGGAGAAGTCCTCGGACGGGCCCGTGTAGTAGATGCCGCCGGTGTGGGTCGGGGCGATCAGGCACTCGATGGTGCGCACCGGGTCGGGGATGTCGAAGTGGGTGCCGGCCAGCTCGGCGATGGCCTCGTCGGCGCGCTTCTGCATCCACGCCCGCAGCTCGTCGGTGCCGTGCAGCTGGTAGGCCGGGTCGGCGTCGAGGGCGGCGATCGCCTCCTTGACCGTGCTCCCGGGCTTGATCTGCTCCGCGACCTGCTCCATCTCGGCCGTGATCCGCGCGACCTCCTGCTGGCCCCAGGCGTAGGTCTCGGCGAGGTCGACTTTGGCGCCGAGGAAGTAACGGGACAGCAGGGCGTAGCGCTCCTCGCCGCAGGCGTCCTCGAGGGGCGCATCGTCGAGCAGGTGGTCCTTGAGCCAGGTGCCGAGCTCGGCGTAGGCCGCCGACGCGCTCTCGGCGGCGCTGGTCAGGGACTCCTTCGTGGAGTCGGCGAGCTCGCCGGGGCCGGCGCCCCGGCTCAGGCGGGCGTCGGCCACGAGCGTGGCGAAGTAGCCGTCGTCGGCGACCAGGTCGGCACACTGCTGGATGCACGCCTCGACCTGCCGGCGCGGGGAGATGTTGCCCTTCGCCGAGGCGCTGAGCAGGCTCACCCGCCAGCCGGCGAGGGCGTCCGGGACAGCTTCGAGGCGGCGGCTGATGACGCCCCAGTCCTCGTCGGTGGCGGTGGGCATGAGGTCGAAGCAGCCCCGGATCGACTGCAGCGGCGAGGCGAGGACGTTGAGCGCCATCTCGTCGAGCCCCCCGCGGTGGATCTCCTCGGCCAGCCCGAGGCGCTCGCGCAGCGCGGCGAGGGTGACGCGGTCGACGTCGTCGACGGGGGTGGCCCGGTCGAGCTCGGCAAGGATCTCGGCCCGCAGCGCGGCGTGCGCCTCGTGGCCAGCCGGGGAGTAGTCGTCGAGCTCCTCGTCGTGACCGGCGATGCCGAGGAAGGTCGCGGTGATGGGGCTGAGCTGCACCTCCCGCGCCAGGTAGTCGTCGGCGATGCGGTCGATGTCTGTCGCGGGGCGCGCCGCGGAGGTCGTCTCAGTGCTCACGCGAGCGAACGTACCCCAGCGTCCTGACGGCGGCCCGCCAACATCCCGTCGCGGGGATCGGTCCCCGACGCCGGGCTGCGGCGCGGTTCTGCGAGAGATATCCCGTTGCCGGCGTCCCTAGGCTGGTCCCATGGCTGCCCACCTCCTGTCCCTCAACGTCGGCCGCTCCGAGCCCAGCACCGCCAAGAACGTCGGGGTGACCGGCATCGCCAAGCGTCCGGTGGACTCGGCCGTGCTGCGTGCCCCGGGGCCCAAGCACGGGGGCCTCGGCAGCGGGGTCGAGGGCGACTTCCTGGGCGACACCCGCCACCACGGGGGCGACTACCAAGCCGTCTACGCGTTCGCGCGGGAGGAGCTCGACTGGTGGGGTGACCAGCTGGGTCGCGAGCTCCCCCACGGCATGTTCGGCGAGAACCTCACGACCAGCGGGCTCGACGTCGACGGGGCGCTGGTGGGTGAGCGCTGGGCGGTCGGCGACGAGGTGGTGCTCGAGGTCTGTGGCCCGCGCATCCCGTGTGCCACGTTCGCGGCCCGGATGGGGGAGCGGGCCTGGGTCAAGCGGTTCAGCGACGTGGGGCGCACCGGCGCCTACCTCTCCGTCGTGACCGGTGGCACGGTGCGACCGGGTGACGCCATCGAGGTGGTGTCCCGGCCCACCCACGACATCACCGTGCCCGACACCTTCCGCGCGTTCATGGGTGACCTCGACACGGCGGAGCGGGTGCTGGCGGCCGACTGCCTGGTCGAGGTCGAGGCGGCCGAGCTGCGCGAGACCATCGCGCGGCGCCGCAGCTCCGGTGCCGAGCTCGCCTGAGCGGCGCTACCTCATGCAAAAGGCGAGTTAGCGCCGCCCGGTCCGCATTGCTGTGGATAAGGGGCGGGCAGCGGCTCGGTGCGAGGGCACAGTGACGAGGATGCACACGCCACTCGACACCTCCCAACCGTTCACCCACGCGGAGGCGCGCGCCGCGGCGATCAGCGACCGCGCCCTGCGCGGACCGGCATACCGAAGGATCTTTCCCAACGTCTACGTGGCCTCGACGATCCCGGACACGCTCGTGGTCACCTGCCGCGCCGCGCTGCGGATCTTGCCTTCGGATGCCGTGTTCAGCCACCACACCGCTGCCAGGCTGTGGGGAGGTGCCGTCCCCGACGATCCCAACGTCCACGTCGCCTTCACGCGCGCTGTCTCGTGCACGCTGCCGGGGATCAAGGTGCATCGCTTCATCCACGAGTTCGCGAAGGATGCGCGGAGGCACGGTTTGCCTGTCACCACTCCCGAGCAGACGGTGCTTCACCTCGCCCGTCCCCTCGACCTCGTGGAGCTCACCGCGTGCGCAGACCAGCTGCTCCGTCGGCGGGTTACCACCCAGCCAGATCTCGTCACCGCGGCGAGTCGCTACCCCGGTCAAGGTCGCCGACTCGCACGGCATGCGGGAATGCTGTGCCGGGAGAGGGTGGACTCGAGCCCCGAGACCCGAGTGCGGCTACTCCTCGTGCTCGCGGGTTTGCCGGAGCCCGTGGTGAACCATGCCCTGCTTCGACCGGACGGCACGGTGGAGTACCAGCTCGACCTCTCATTCCCTGATCAGAAGCTGGCCATCGAGTACGACGGGCGATGGCACGACCGTCCGGAGCAGCGGATTCTCGACGAAGCCCGGCGGGCAGACCTCGTCAGTCGAGGATGGACGGTGGTGGTCCTCCGCGCCGAGGACCTTTTCGAGACACCCGACCAAACCCTGACGATGGTCTACGAGGAGTTGACGTCGCACGGCGTAGCAGTGCCGGCTGTCCTCGACGACACGTGGCGGCGTCACTTCCCCCAGCGCGGACTCGTGGCTTGAGTGGATCGGTCGCGAAGCCGGGGGCGGGGCGGCGCTAACTCGCCTTTTGCATGGGTCAGCGACGGGTGTCGGGTCAGGACGTGCAGCTGAGGCGGCGCTAACTCGCCTTTTGCATGGGTCAGCGACGGGTGTCGGGTCGGGACGTGCAGTTGAGGCGGCGCTAACTCGCCTTTTGCATGGGTGAGCGACGGGTGTCGGGTCGGGACGTGCAGTTGAGGCGGCGCTAACTCGCCTTTTGCATCGGTTAGCGCCAGGCCGAGGCGCGCCAGGCGCCTGGCCCGGGGGCCAGGGGGTGCCTGTGCGCCTGCGCGCGCGACGCCCACCGCGAGGTATGCCGCGGGGCCGGCTCGGGTGCCTCCACGGACACCCCGGACACCGCGGACAGCACGGCCATGACGGCGGCGACCTCTTCGGGCGTCGCCTCGCCGCGGACCAGCCGCAGCGGCGGTCGGTCGCGGTCCCCGTCGGTGGGGTCGGTCGGGTCGGCCATCAGAGGGCCGGGCCCCGTGAGCCGGGAGCCTGCACTGTGCCGGTCTTTGGGGTGGTCATAGGGGAATGTTCCCGTGCTTCTTGGGCGGCAGCGTCTCGCGCTTGGTGCGCAGCGCTCGGAGCGCCTTGGTGACGTTCATCCGGGTGTTGCTCGGCGTGATGACGGTGTCGATGTAGCCGCGCTCGGCCGCGATGTAGGGGTTGGCGAGGGTGTCCTCGTACTCGGCGATGAACCGGGCGCGGGTCTCGTCGACGTTCTCCCCGGCCTCGGCCGCCGCGGCGAGCTGCTTGCGGTAGAGGATGTTGACCGCACCCTGCGCGCCCATCACGGCGATCTGCGCGGTGGGCCAGGCGAGGTTGATGTCGGCACCAAGGTGCTTGGACCCCATCACGTCGTACGCCCCGCCGTACGCCTTGCGGGTGATCACGGTGACCAGCGGCACGGTCGCCTCGGCATAGGCGTAGATGAGCTTGGCGCCACGGCGGATGATGCCGTCCCACTCCTGGTCGGTGCCGGGCAGGAAGCCGGGCACGTCGACGAAGGTGAGCACGGGGACGTTGAACGCGTCGCAGGTGCGGACGAACCGGGCGGCCTTCTCGGAGGCGTCGATGTCGAGGGTGCCGGCGAACTGCATCGGCTGGTTGGCGACGACCCCGACCGAGCGGCCCTCGATGCGGCCGTAGCCGACGAGGATGTTGGGCGCGAACAGCGGCTGCACTTCCAGGAAGTCAGCCTCGCCGTCGGCTGTGGTGTCAACGACGTGCTCGATGACGACCTTCATGTCGTAGGGCTGGTTCGCGCTGTCGGGGATCAGCGTGTCGAGCTCGCGGTCCTCGTCGGTCACCTCGAGCGACGGCAGCTCACCGTCGTCGGCGAACGACGGCGGCTCCTCGAGGTTGTTCGACGGCAGGTACGAGAGCAGCTCCTTGACGTACTCGATCGCATCCTCCTCGTCGGTGCCCATGTAGTGCGCGACACCGGACTTGGTGTTGTGCGCCCGGGCGCCGCCGAGGTCCTCGAACGAGACGTCCTCACCGGTCACGGTCTTGATGACCTCGGGGCCGGTGATGAACATGTGCGAGGTCTGGTCGACCATGACGGTGAAGTCGGTGACCGCGGGGGAGTAGACCGCCCCGCCGGCACACGGCCCCATGATCAGCGAGATCTGCGGGATGACCCCCGACGCGTGCACGTTGCGGCGGAAGATCTCGCCGTAGAGCCCGAGCGAGACCACGCCCTCCTGGATGCGGGCGCCACCGGAGTCGTTGAGACCCACGACCGGGCAGCCGACCTTCATCGCGAAGTCCATGACCTTGCAGATCTTCTCGCCGAACACCTCGCCCAGGGACCCGCCGAAGACGGTGAAGTCCTGCGCGAAGACCGCCACGGTGCGACCGTCGACCGTGCCGTAGCCAGTGACCACGCCGTCGCCGTAGGGACGGTTCTGCTCCTGCCCGAAGGCGGTGCTGCGGTGGCGGGCGTACTTGTCCATCTCGATGAACGACCCCTCGTCGAGCAGCAGCTCGAGGCGCTCGCGGGCGGTCTTCTTGCCCCGCCCATGCTGCTTCTCGATGGCGCGCTCGGACCCGGCGTGCGCGACCTCGGCGACCCGACGCTTGAGGTCGGCCAGCTTGCCCGCGGTGGAGTGGATGTCGATGCCCGACTCGGGGTCGGGGACGTCGGTGCCACCCACGGAGAGCGGATCAGCGACGGAATCGGTGGTCTGCGCCATGTCGGCGAGCCTAGCCTTGCCTGCATGCGCGAATCGCTCGACCGTGAGGCATTGCACGAGGCGTTGGTCACGCCGGGTCAGCCGTGGACGGGAGTCGACGTCCACCCGGAGCTCGGCTCCACCAACCTCGAGGCCGCCCGCCTCGCCGAACCGTGGCGGGTGGTCGTGACCGACCACCAGGTGGCCGGGCGGGGGCGGCTCGGCCGGGCCTGGGACACCCCCGCCCGCACCTCGGTCACGCTCTCGGTGCTGGTGCCCGCGCCGGAGCAGGGCCGGGGCTGGGTGCCCCTCGCGACCGGGCTGGCGGTGCGCGACGCCCTGGCGGAGGTCGCGGGCGTCGACGGCGGGCTCAAGTGGCCCAACGACGTGCTGCTGGCCGCCGACGGGGAGCGCAAGGTCTGCGGGATCCTGTGCGAGCTGCAGCCGGCGGGGATCGTGGTGGGGCTCGGGATCAACGTCGACCAGGACCGCGCGGAGCTGCCCGTCGACACGGCCACCTCACTGCGGCTGGCCGGCGCCACCGACGTGAGCCGCGAGAGCCTGGTGGTGTCGGTGCTCACCCACCTCGCCCGCTGGCACGGCGCCCTCAGCGGCGGAGCGCAGGAGCGCGCCGGCGTCCACACGGCATACCGGAAGGCCTGTCTGACGATCGGCCGCGAGGTGGAGCTGCACGTGGCCGACGGCGAGGTGCGCAGGGTGCGCGCCGTCGGCGTGGACGACGAGGGACGGCTCGTGGTCGCCAGCGCCGGCACGGAGTATGCCGTGGCCGCCGGTGACGTGGTCCACGTGCGTTCCGGCGCTGCCGACACGCCCTAGGGTGACGGCATGACCGAGGTTGGCCGGCACCGTGTGGTGCGCCCGGAGGACTTCGCGGCGCTGCGCCCGGACGACCTCGAGGCCCGCCTGCTCGGCAAGCCGGCCACCATGGCTCGGCGCGACGTCTCCCGCGGCGCCGAGGTCTCGCTGCTGTCGGCCCGGAAGTTCTGGCACGCCCTGGGTTTCCCGAACGTCGAGGACGACGACGCGATGTTCACCGAGGCCGACCAGATGGCCCTGATGGCCGTCGCCCGCCTCGTGCGCGAGCAGGAGCTCGACGAGACGACGGCGCTCGCGATGACCCGGGCGTTCGCCCGCACCACCGACCGGCTCGCCGTCTGGCAGACGCAGCTGATGGCCGAGGCGCTGGCGGCGCCCGGTCTGGAGGCCGCCCTCGACGAGGCCGACGCGCGGGCCGTGCCCGACCTCGCCGCCGCGGAGGCCGCTGCCCGCAAGCTGACCGACATGGCAGACGAGCTCGAGCCGCTCCTCATCTACGCCTGGCGGCGCCACCTCACCGCCGCGATCTCGCGCATGCTCGCGGATGCCGACCCGGAGCAGTCCGACCAAGGGGTGCGACGGGTGGTCGGGTTCGCCGACCTCGTCAACTTCACCTCGCTCGTGCGCCGGATGACGGAGCGACAGCTCGCCGTGATGGTGCAACGGTTCGAGGCGCTCGCGACCGACATCGTCACCGCCCACGGCGGCCGGGTGATCAAGACCGTGGGCGACGAGATCCTCTTCGTCACGATCGGCGCCGCTCCCGCCGCTGCGGTGGCCCTCGACCTCGTCGAGACGATGGCCGAGGACGACCTGCTCCCCGATGTGCGGGTCGGCATGGCCGTCGGTCCGGTGCTGTCGCGGCTCGGTGACGTGTTCGGCACGACGGTCAACCGGGCCTCGCGGCTCACCAGCGTCGCGCCGGCGGGAGGGGTGCTCGTCGACGACGCGCTCGCGACGTCACTGGCCGCGTTGTCCGGTTTCGAGACGACCGCGCTGCGCCGCCGCACGCTGCGTGGCATCGGGCAGGTCACCCCGAGCGAGCTCCGCCGCTCCGCCGGTGGTCGCAAAGCCATCCCCGACAGAAGGGCCTCCTCATGAGCTCAGACCTCGTCCGCATCGAGCGCCACGGGGAGGGCGGGCACGTCGCCGAGCTGGTGCTCGACCGGCCCGAGGCCATGAACGCCGTCTCCACGGACCTGGCGCGGGCGCTGGCCGCCGCCGCGACCGAGCTCGCGCAGGACGCTGAGGTCCGGGCCGTGGTGGTCTCGTCAAGCCACCCGAAGGCGTTCTGCGTCGGGGCCGACCTCAAGGAGCGGAACTCCTTCACCGACGACGACCTGCGCGCCCAGCGCCCCCTGGCGCAGGCGGCATACCGCGGCGTCCTGGACCTCCCGGTGCCCGCGATTGCCGCCGTCGACGGCTTCGCCCTGGGCGGCGGCTTCGAGATCGCGCTGTCGTGCGACCTCGTGATCTGTGGCGAGGACGCCCTGGTCGGGCTCCCCGAGGTGAGCGTGGGCGTCATCCCTGGTGGCGGCGGCACCCAGCTGCTGACCCGGCGGGTGGGCTGGTCGCGGGCAGCCCAGATGATCTTCACCGCCCGGCGCTACACCGCGGAGGACGCCTGTCGGCTCGGTGCGGTCGACGAGGTGGTGCCGGCCGGGTCCGCCCGGGACCGGGCCCTCGAGCTGGCGGCCACGATCGCCGGTCATTCCCCGGTCGGCGTGCGCAACGCGAAGGCCGCGATGCGGCAGGGTTTCGACACCGATCTGGCCTCGGGACTGCGCATCGAGGACGAGCACTGGGCCGCCACCGCCTTCTCCGCGGACCGCGCGGAGGGCGTCGCCGCGTTCAACGAAAAACGCCGACCGGTGTGGCCCGGTCGCTAGTCGGGCTCCAAAGTACATAGCATCACCCCCATGACCCGTGTGCTCCTCGCTGAGGACGACCCTGCCATCTCCGAGCCGCTGGCCCGCGCACTGCGGCGTGAGGGGTACGACGTCGACGTGCGCGCCGACGGGCGGGCGGCTCTCGAGGCGTCTGCGGAGAACCCCGACCTGGTCGTCCTCGACCTCGGTCTCCCCTACGTCGACGGGCTCGAGGTGTGTCGCCGGATCCGCGCCGAGGGCCGCACCGTGCCCGTGCTGATCCTGACCGCCCGCGCCGACGAGGTGGACACCGTCGTCGGCCTCGACGCCGGCGCCGACGACTACGTCACCAAGCCGTTCCGGCTGGCCGAGCTGCTGGCGCGGGTGCGGGCGCTGCTGCGCCGCAACCCCACCGACGCCCCTTCCGCCCACGAGCTCGTGCGCATCGACCCCGAGGGGCGTCGCGCCTGGTTCAAGGAGGAGGAGCTGCAGCTCACCGCCAAGGAGTTCGACCTCCTGCGGGTGCTGGTGCGCGAGCAGGGCAAGGTCGTCTCGCGCGAGCAGCTGATGCGGGAGATCTGGGAGACCGCGTGGTTCGGGTCGACCAAGACGCTCGACATGCACATCTCCGTCCTGCGCCGGAAGCTCGGCGACGACGCCGCGCAGCCGCGCTACATCGCCACCGTCCGGGGGGTCGGGTTCCGGTTCGAGCGCGGCGACGAGATCTGACCGCTGACCATGCGGCAACAGCTGATCCGCTCCACCGTGCTCGCGGTGGGTCTGGCCATCGTGATCACGATGGCCCCAGTGGTGTTCGCGATCTGGAACTCCAGCGTCAAGGGCCGGGGTGTGGTCGCCGACTGGATCGACGAGGGCACGCCGACCGCCACGACCCTCCGGTTGTTCCTCATCGTGGTCGGGCTGGCCGTGCTGGCTCTCGCCGCGGGGGTCTTCGTGGCGACCCGGCAGGCGCGGCGGATGGCTCTCCCCATGACCCAGCTCGCCGACCGGGCCGAGCGCCTCGGCGCGGGTGAGTCCCGGATCCAGCCCCTGCACTCCGGCATCGCCGAGCTCGACCAGGTGTCGGAGGTGCTGGCGCGCAGCGCCCAGCGGTTGACCAAGTCACTCGCCTCCGAGCGCGACTTCGCCGCCGACGCGTCCCACCAGCTCCGCACCCCACTGACCGCCCTGCTGATGCGGTTGGAGGAGATCGCCGCCACCGACGAGCTCGAGGTCGCGCAGGAGGAGGCCAGCATCGCCATGGACCAGGTCGAGCGGCTGACCAAGGTGGTCGACGACCTGATGTCCCGCACCCGCCGGGGTGGCGACGAGTCCAAGGCGACCGTGTCGCTCGACTCCGTCATCGCCGCCCTCCAGCGCGAGTGGCAGCCGGCCTTCGAGCAGGCCCGACGCAGCGTGCGCGTGCACGGTGAGCGGGGGCTGGTCGTCCAGGCCAAGCCGGTCGACCTCTCCCAGGTCCTCTCGACCCTCCTCGAGAACGCGCTCGCCCACGGCCGTGGCACGGTCGACGTCCACGCCCGACGCAGCGGCCCCTCCGTGGTCGTCGAGGTCAGCGACCAGGGCGAAGGCGTGCCCGCCTCCATCGCCCCCCACATCTTCGAGCGGTCGGTGACCACGACCGGCACCGGACTCGGACTGGCCCTGGCCCGCGACCTGGCCGAGTCCAACGGTGGGCGGCTCGAGCTGATCCAGGCCCAGCCGGCGATCTTCGCGCTCTTCCTCAGCGAGTCCGACGGCTGACTCTGCGGCTCGTCGCACCTTTATCGGGTGACCCGATAAAGGTGTGCTTGACCCGGAAACGGTTCCCGGGTGAAGGCCACCCTTGTCGGGTGAGGCCGGCCCGACCGGGGGTCAGCGCTGGGTCTCGGCGAGGGGCGAGGTGTCGGTCAGGGGCTCGTGGCTGAAGACGAACCTGCGGTAGGCCCAGAAGCGGAACAACGTGCCGAGGCCGATGCCGACGAGCTTGGCGACGTTCTCGGCCACGAGGCTCTCCTGGCCGAGGAAGTGGTGCGAGAACCCGACGCAGCCGGCCTGGATGAGCAGGGCCACGCCGTTGGTGAGGGCGAACAGAAGGGCCTCGTGGTGCACGGGACGGTTGCGCCGGTGCCGGAAGGTCCACGCCCGGTTGCCGACCCACGCCACGCAGGTGGCCACGGCCGCGGAGATGATCGTCGCGATGACCGCGCGCGACAGGGGACCGTTGCCGTACCCCGACAGCACGGTGGCCCTCAGGATGTTGAACAGGCCGAGGTCGATCACGAAGGCGACCGCGCCGACGATGCCGAACTTGATCATCTCGCGGTAGAGGACGTCGACGGTGCCACGCAGGCGGGCGACGAGGGAGGGGCTGTCGGACACCCGAGGAGCCTATCTGCGGCTGCCGTGGGACGCGGGCGAACCGGTGCGTAGCTCTCTGGGAGAGCCGGAGCCGGAGTCGGAGTCGGAGCCGGAGCCGGAGCCGGCGGCGAGGCGGTGCGGCGGACGCGCGGGTCCGGTCCGAGGACGTGGCCGATATCCTCGCCGCGTGACGTCACCGCAGCGCGCCCCCGGAGGCTTCCCGGTCGTCGGCATCGTCGGGGGAGGACAGCTCGCCCGGATGTGTGCCGCCCCGGCCGCCGAGCTCGCGATCACGCTGAGCGTCCTGGCCGAGGCGCCGGACGCCGCCGCCGCCCAGGTCATCCCCTCAGCGCCGGTGGGGGACCACACCGACGTCGCGACCGTGCTGGCCTTCGCCCGGGAGTGTGACGTCGTCACCTTCGACCACGAGCACGTGCCCGCGAAGGTGCTGGAAGCCCTTGTGGCGGAAGGCATCCCGGTGCACCCGACGCCCGAGGCGCTGCGGTTCGCGCAGGACAAGCTGGCGATGCGCGAGCGGCTCACCGAGATCGGCGTGGCCTGCCCGGCATGGGCGAGGGCTCGCACCGCCGACGACGTCGAGGCCTTCGCGGCGCGGGTCGGTTGGCCGATCGTGGCCAAGACGCCTCGTGGCGGCTACGACGGCAAGGGGGTCCGCGTCATCCACGCGACCGACGAGGTGCGCGACTGGCTCGAGGCCGTGGGCAGCGAGGGCGCGCTGGTCGACGGGGTCCTGCTCGAGGAGAAGGTCGAGTTCGTCCGCGAGCTCGCCGTCCTGATCGCCCGCAGCCCCTCCAACCAGGCGGCGGCCTGGCCGGTGGTCGAGACCGTCCAGACCGACAGCATCTGCACCGAGGTCCTGGCGCCCGCGCCCGACCTCGACCCCACCCTGGCCGCGGTCGCCACCGAGGCCGGGCTGCGGATCGCCGAGCAGCTCGGCGTCACGGGCGTGTTCGCCGTCGAGATGTTCGAGGTGCGCGACCCGGGGACCGGCGCCGCGGCATACGTCGTCAACGAGCTGGCCATGCGCCCGCACAACAGTGGGCACTGGTCGATGGACGGCGCGGTCACCGGCCAGTTCGAGCAGCACCTGCGTGCGGTGCTCGACCTGCCGCTGGGAGCCCCCACGCCTCGCGAGCCGCACACCGTCATGGCCAACGTCCTCGGCGGCGACTACCCCGAGCTCTACCCCGCCTACCGGCACATCATGGCGCGCGACCCCGGTCTCAAGGTGCACCTCTACGGCAAGGGCGTCCGCCCCGGCCGCAAGATCGGCCACGTCAACGTCTCCGGCACCGACCTCGCGCAGCTGCGTGAGCGCGCCGGTCACGCAGCCGACTACCTCGCAGGAGTGATCACCGAATGAGCGACCAGCAACCCCTCGTCGGGCTCGTGATGGGCAGCGACAGCGACTGGCCCGTCATGGAGCTGGCCGCGCAGGCCCTGGACGAGTTCGGCATCCCCTACGAGGCCGATGTCGTCTCCGCCCACCGGATGCCGGAGGAGATGATCGCCTACGGGCAGAACGCTTCTGGCCGCGGACTGCGGGTGCTCGTCGCCGGGGCCGGCGGTGCCGCGCACCTGCCCGGGATGCTCGCGTCGGTGACGCCGCTGCCGGTCATCGGGGTGCCGGTGCCCCTCGCGTACCTCGACGGCATGGACTCGCTGCTCTCGATCGTCCAGATGCCCGCCGGGGTGCCGGTCGCCACCGTCTCGATCGGCGGGGCCAGGAACGCCGGCCTGCTCGCCGCCCGCATCCTCGCCGCGGGCGAAGGTCAGTATGCCGCGGGGCTGCGTGAGCGGATGACCGCCTTCCAGGCGGACCTGAGGGACCAGGCCCACGCCAAGGGCGCAGCGCTGCGCGAGCGACGCGGCGACCGGGCCAAACCCCCAGCGGGCTAACTCCCAGCGGGTCAACTCCTAGCGGGCCTAACCCCTAGCGGGCCTAACCCCTAGCGGGCCATCCCCGCCGAGCGGACGCCGCGCCACTCGATGCGCGGGCAGGTGTCCATGACGACGTCGAGCCCGACCGCACGGGCCCGGTCGCCCGCTGCCTCGTCGACCACGCCCAGCTGCATCCAGATGGCGTCGATCTGGAGCCGGTCCTTGTTGGCGATGGCTTCGTCGACCACCGCGCCGACGTGCTCGGAGTTGACGAAGCAGTCGACGACCTTGATGTCGGTGCCGTCGGGGATGTCCGACAGCGTTGCGTAGCCCTGCTCCCCGTGCACCGTCTCCGCCTTGGGGTGCACCGGGATCAGTCCCTTGCCGAGCTCGACCTTGAGCCAGCGGGAGACGCCGAACGCCTCCCGATCCTGGTTGTTCGAGAGGCCGACGACGACCCAGATGCCCGGGTCGATGAGGAGCTCGCGAATGAGGTCGGGATCGTTCTGGTGACGAAAGCTCATGGCCTCAGCATCACACGCATCGGCTGCCTTGGGCAGAGGCAGTAACGTCGGCGACATGAAGTTCGGACTCTTCGTGCCACAGGGTTGGCGCATGGACCTCGTCGGGATCGACCCCAGCCAGCACTGGGGGGTGATGGCTGGCCTCGCGCGCCGCGCCGACGCCAACGAGGACTGGTCCTCGATCTGGGTGTTCGACCACTTCCACACCGTGCCGATCCCCAGCGAGGAGGCGACGCACGAGGCGTGGACGCTGATGGCAGCGTTCGCCGCGGTGACGGGACGCGTGCGGCTGGGCCAGATGTGCACCTGCATGGCCTACCGCAACCCGGCCTACCTGGCCAAGGTCGCGGCGACGGTCGACATCATCTCCGAGGGTCGGGTCGAGATGGGCATCGGCGCCGGCTGGTACGAGCACGAGTGGCGGGCCTACGGCTACGGCTTCCCCCGGGCGGGTGAGCGCCTGAGCGCGCTCGACGAGGGAGTGCAGATCTTCCGGCAGATGTGGACCACCGGCTCGGCAACCCTGGAGGGCAAGCACTTCCAGGTCGATGGCGCCCGCTGCTACCCGCAGCCCCTTCAGGGCACGGCCGTCCCCGGGTCCAAGCACAACGGCATACCGATGTGGATCGCCGGCGGCGGCGAGAAGAAGACCCTGCGCATCGCCGCGAAGTATGCCGACTACACCAACTTCGACCCGACGCCGGCGGTGTTCGCGGCCAAGAGCGAGATCCTCAAGGGCCACTGCGACGACGTGGGTCGCGACTTCGGCGAGATCGTGCGCAGCAGCAACCTCAACGTCTTCATCGGCAGCACCGAGCGGGAGGTCGAGGACCGCTTCGCCACGCTGCGCGACCGGCTGCTGTCGGTGGGCTCACCCGAGGCGCGGGTCGACCACCTGTTCGCCGACTACCGCAAGCAGGCCACGGTGGGCACCCCCGAGCAGGTCGTCGAGAAGCTCAAGGCCCTCGAAGGGCTCGGCATGACCTACGCGATCCTCAACTTCCCCGAAGGGGCCTACGACACGACCGGCATGGCGCTGTTCGAGCGCGACGTGATGCCTGAGCTCCTCGACCGCGAGGAGCACGGCCACCTCTGGCACCTCCCGCGCCGCCGCTGACCAGCGGGGGAGCAACGGGCCCGGGAGACGCAGCGAGCGCGAGGACGGGCGGTGTGCAGCGTGGTGACCACGCTGCACACCCCCGTCGGTGTCTCGGTTCTCGCTGTCCGGGTTGTCGGTGTCCGGGTTGTCGGTGTGCCCGGGTTGTCGGTGTGCCCGGGTTCAGGACGTGAACGAGTACGGACCCCAGCCGGTGCCGGCCAGGTAGACCTCGGTGCCGTCGAACCGGCCGTCACCCACGACGAGGTAGGCGAGCAGCTTGCCGTCGCCGGTCTTGGCGTAGACGAACGGGTTCGTGCCCAGGAGCTCCGGACCGGCGATCCCCTTGAAGGTGTTCCAGCCACTGCCCACCAGGCGCCGGGCGCTGAAGCCGCCGGTGCCGTTGCCCGGGTAGAGCCAGAGCTTGGACGTCGAGGCCTCGCGGGCGACGAGGTCCGCATCGTTGTCGAGGTCGAAGTCCCCGACGCCGACGATGCTGCTCATGCCCTGCCAGCCGGTCCCGAGCCGGGTCCGGGTCGCGAAGGTGCCGAGCCCGGTGCCCGGGTAGAGCCAGAGCTCACCGGTGTACGACCGCGCGATGAGGTCGGCCCGGCCGTCGCCGTTAAAGTCGCCCGGGGCGAGGGGGAGGTAGCCGCCCCAGCCCGCGCCGACCTGGACGCGACCAGCGACCTTGCCGGCGCCCTTGCCGTCGTAGCGCCAGAGCTTGCCGCTCGTGTCCCGCGCCAGGATGTCGGCCCGGTTGTCGCCGTTGAGGTCGCCGGCGGCGAGGAACGCGTTGTAGATGTTCCAGCCGCTGCCGATCTTGACCCGCGTGCCGGCGATCTTGTCGGGGGTGCTCGGGTAGGCCCAGAGGTTGCCGCTGGCGTCACGGGCCAGGATGTCCGGGCCCGCGTTGCCGACGAAGTCGGACGTGCCCTTGGACTTCGGCTGGCGCACGTCGTAGCCGAAGAACCCGTCGGGGCCGTCCGCCCGGCGCGCGCCGATGGCGGTCGGCTCCGGGGTGCCCGTCCCGTTCGTCGACGACATCACGGTGAACTCGTTGTCGGTCGGGTCGTTGAGGACCTTGAGGTCGACGTCGAGGTAGAACAGCGTGCCGTCGGGCGAGACCCGCGGGCGCTCGAAGTTGTGGGTGGTGCTGGTCTGCAGCGGGGTGATCGCGCCGGTGGTGGAGAGCACCTTCAGCGCGAAGGTGGTGCCGTCGCCGGTCGCGAAGTAGGTCTTGCCGTTCGGCGCGACCTCCGGGAACCCGGCGTTGGAGGTCCCCGCCACGGGGGCCTTCGTCCCGCCGGCTGCGGCGAGGGTGAACAGGCCCTCGCCCGCGGCACCGCCCGCCGCGATGAGGGTGGTGGCGGACCGCCAGTCGGCCTGGACGAGTCCGGTCGACCCGCTCACCGCGGTGTCGACCCCGCTGGCCACGTCGATCATCCGCAGCTGCGAGCCGGTGACGTCGCCGGTGACTGCGTCGACGGTGTAGCGCGTGTAGACCACGCGCCGGCCGTCAGGTGACCAGGCGGGCTCGGCGGCAAGGGTCCCCGCGGGCTGGCTGTTGCTGCGGTAGTCGCCCTCGATCCCCCTGGGGCTGACCTCGCTGAGCTCGAGGGTCCAGCTGGTCCCGTTGGTGCTCTCCGCGGCGGCCAGCAGCCGGCCGTCCGGGGAGTACGCGGGGTCCATCCCGATCATCGTGCTGGGCATGGCGTAGGAGTAGGTGTCCTGCATCAGGAGGGCGCCCGTGGCGTCGCCGGCGCCCACGGTGCCGAAGACGGCATCCGGCACGCCCCAGCCGTCGTTGGTCGCCATGGTCACCCACGCGCCGAGGTCACAGCTGAGGTTGTCGGCCTCGAGCCGGTAGGTCGACAGCCCGCGCGGGTTGACGGTCCGGTCGACGAACGAGCTCTGGCCGGCTCCCACGGAGGCGAGCTGCTTCCAGGCGCCCCCGTCGCGCTGGCGCAGGATGGTGTAGCTGGACAGGCCGAGGTCCTTCCAGTGGATCCAGACCCGGTCGTTGGTCGGGGTCCAGTCGAGCTGGAGGTCGTCGCAGGTGGCCGCGGCGGCGACGTCGTCGGGCGCCGCCAGGGTCCGGGTGGCCGGCAGCTGGGGGTCGGGCGCCTGGTCGACGGCGGCGGCCTTGCGGGCCGCCGAGGAGGCGACCAGCCGGCTGGTGTCGCCGGACGCCGTGGCGCGGCGGGCGGAGACCGCGTGGACCATCGCGTTGACGGCGCGGACCTTGAAGGCAGCGCCGTCCCGCGTGGCCGACGAGCTGGCGGCCTGGGTGGCCGGGACTGCGCTGACGGCGAGGGCCGTGGTCAGGGCAACGGTGAGTCCCGCGCGGACGCGGGCAGGGCTGGTCATGTGGTGGGTCCCCCCGAGGAAGTGGGCTGACCGGGCCCGGAGCGTGGGTCGGGAGTTTCCTATCAGTTCGCGGGGACGGTGGCGGAGCGACCGACCGAACCGGGTCCGATCTGTCGGCGATCCGCAGGTGTCGGCAAGCCCACACGCGCGGCCCCTCACAGACGGCATACCAGCGGGTAACCTGAGGGACTGTGAGCACTGGTAACCCCGCCTTCGACCTGTTCAAGATCTCCGAGGACCACGAGGCCCTCCGTGGGGCGGTGCGTGCCGTCGCCGAGGACAAGATCGCCCCGTATGCCGCGGCCGTGGACGAGGAGGCGCGCTACCCCCAGGAGGCGCACGACGCCCTGGTCGCCTCGGACTTCTTCGCCCCGCACATCCCCGAGGAGTACGGCGGTGTTGGTGCTGACGCGCTCGCCACGTGCATCGTCATCGAGGAGGTCGCCCGGGTCGACGCCTCCGCCTCGCTGATCCCGGCGGTCAACAAGCTCGGCACCATGCCGCTGATCCTCGCGGCGAACGACGACGTGAAGAAGCGCTACCTCACCCCGCTGGCGGAGGGGCGGACGACGTTCTCCTACGGCCTGTCCGAGCGCGAGGCCGGGTCCGACACCGCAGCCATGAAGACGCGCGCCACGCGCGACGGCGACGACTGGGTCGTCAACGGCCAGAAGTCGTGGATCACCAACGCCGGCATCTCGGAGTACTACACCGTCCTCGCGGTCACCGACCCCGACGGCAAGCGCGGCAGCAACGTCACCGCCTTCGTCCTCGAGAAGTCCGACGAGGGCTTCACCTTCGGGGAGAAGGAGCGCAAGCTCGGCATCAAGGGCTCGCCGACCCGCGAGCTGCACTTCGACCACGTGCGCATCCCCGGCGACCGGGTCGTCGGGGAGGTCGGCGACGGCCTCAAGATCGCGCTGCGCACCCTCGACCACACCCGCGTCACCATCGGGGCGCAGGCCGTCGGGATCGCCCAGGGGGCGCTCGACTTCGCCGTGTCGTACGTCAAGGAGCGCAAGCAGTTCGGCAAGGCAGTGGCCGAGTTCCAGGGCATCCAGTTCATGCTCGCCGACATGGCCATGGCCGTCGAGACCGCGCGGCAGATGGTCTACGTCGCCGCGGCCAAGTCCGAGCGGGGCGACAAGGACCTGCCGTTCTTCGGCGCCGCCGCCAAGTGCTACGCCTCCGACGTCGCGATGCAGGTGACCACCGACGCCGTGCAGCTGCTCGGTGGCGCGGGCTATGTCCGCGACTTCCCGGTCGAGCGGATGATGCGCGACGCGAAGATCACCCAGATCTACGAAGGCACCAACCAGATCCAGCGCATGGTGATGGGCCGTCACCTCCTGGCCTCCACGGCGCGCAAGTAGCCAGGCCGTCAGACTCGGTGGTGGGAGGCGAGGTATGCCGCGTGGACGGCATACCTCGCTGGAGAAAGGTGCGCTTCACCCGAGAACGGTTCCAGGGTGAAGCGCACCTTTGTCCCTAGACCCGATAATGGTGAGGTCAGTTGCCGGAGGGCTTGCCGTCGGTGCCCTCCGGGGGCGCCTCGAGCGGGGTGTCGTTGCGCAGCAACGTGAAGAGCGCCTTCGCGCGGGCGGTGTCCCACTTCACCGAGCTGCCGGCGCTGGTCTGGTAGTTGAGGCTGGACAGCGGCACGACCAGGCTCAGGCCCTTGTCGTTGGAGACCGCCCGCATCGCGAGCAGGACCCGGCTGGCGTCGCGCATCGAGGTGTCCTCGCCGACGATGAGCCCCTGGGCCGACGCGTGGGAGAACGACCAGTAGCGCGTCGGGATCAGCACTGTCGAGGGGGTCAGGGCCTTCTTCATGATCGCGGCGAGGAACTGGCGCTGGCGCTCCGCCCGACCGATGTCGCCCCGCGGGTCGGAGTAGCGGGCGCGGACGTAGCCGAGGGCGTTCTTGCCGTCGAGGAGCTGGCAGCCCTTCTTGAGGTTGATGCCGGCCTTCTTGTCGTTCATGGCGAATGGGACGCAGATGTTCACGCCGCCGACGCTGTTGACGACGGAGGCGAAGCCGGCGAACCCGATCTCGACGTAGCCGTCGACGTGCAGGTCGGTCACCTGCTCGACGGTCTGGACGAGGAGGTTGGGGCCGCCGAAGGCGAACGCGGCGTTGATCTTGTTGCTGCCGTGGCCCGGGATCGGGACGTAGGAGTCGCGCGGCAGCGAGATGAGGGCGGGCTTGCCACCGTTCGCGGGGACGTGGACCAGGATGATCGAGTCGGTGCGCCGACCGGCCGCGTTGCCGGTGGCGTACTCCTTGCGCTGGGCCTTGGTCAGCCCCTCGCGGCTGTCCGACCCGACGAGCAGGTAGTTGTAGCCCTTGGAGTCAGCCGGGCGGGTGCCGCCGGGGGTGGTGTCGACCTTGGTCACGGAGTTCCAGGCGTGCAGCGGCGTGAAGATCATGAACGCCACCCACGCGACGATGAGCAGCAGCACGATGCGACCCGCGGGGAACCGGCGCCGCCGCCGGGGCCCGTCGTCGTACCCGTGGTCATAACCGTCGTCGTAGCCACCGGAGTCGACCGGCGGCGGGGTGGCCCGGCGCGGCCGGTCGGACGCGGCCGGACGGGTGGCGCCGACCGGCATGGCCCGGGTCGACGACTCGTCACCCGAGCGAGGCCGACGGCGGCCTCGGACGTCGACGGTGTAGACACCCTCGGCGCCCTCTCCCGAGCCGTCGCCAGGTCCCGACGCGTCGTCGCCGGACCCCTTCTGGGGGATGGCTCGGGCGTCGTCGGGGCCGCTGCGGCGTCCAGTCATGTCGTCCAGTGTCCAGTGCGCTCCTGTGGACTGGCAAAACGCCGCACGGACTCGGCGGCTGGCCCCTGAGCCGCCCAAAGCCCGCAGAACGGGACGAACCCGACCGCGGCAGACAGAATGCGGCGACACTCGGGAAATCACACGCGTCACAGGAATCACACTGGTGCTGCCTGATACTGGTCCACCATGAGGGCCTCCCATGCCGCGCACGCGGGCGCTGACACCGGGGTCTACCTGTCCCGCCGGTCGGGCGGTGGGCTCGGTGACGCCGACTCGCTGACCCCGCGGATGCGCCGTCGGCGCGCCTTCACGCTGGTCCTCCTGACGCTCCTGGTCCCGGGCAGCGCCCAGCTCGTGGCCGGTCGCCGCGGTCTCGGCAGGTTCGCCCTGCGGGTCTGGGCCTCGCTGGCGGCACTGGCCGTCGTGCTCGCCGTCGTGTTCATGCTCAGCCAGTCGCTGGCCATCGGCGTGCTCGGGCGGGGGTGGGTGCTCACCGTGCTCCAGTGGCTGCTGGCCGGCTTCGCCCTCCTCTGGGCCATCCTCTTCGTCGACGCGTGGCGACTGGGTCGCCCCGCGACCCTCCTGCTCACGACCCGGCGCTGGCTCACCGGCGTGACCGCCGCGCTGCTCGTCGTGACCTCCGGTGGCCTCGTGTATGCCGCGAGCTCGGTGGGCGCCGGACGGGACGCCATGAGCGCGCTGTTCCAGGGCCACGAGGCGGTGGGCGCCGTCAACGGCCGCTACAACATCCTGATGCTCGGGGCGGACTCCGGACGGGACCGGGTCGGCACGCGCCCCGACAGCATCCAGCTCGTCAGCATCGACGCCGACACCGGCAGCGCGGTGACCTTCGGCTTCTCGCGCGACACCGAGAACATCAACTTCCGGCCGGGCTCCACGATGGCGCGGCTGATGCCCGAGGGCTGGAACTGCGGCGACGAGTGTCTTCTCAACGGCCTCTACACCTGGGCCCAGAACAACGCCGCCAAGTTCCCGCCCGGCACGGCCAACCCCGGGGTGCTCGCCACCCGCGAGGCGGTCGAGGCGCTCAGCGGCATGGACATCCAGTACTACGTGATGATCGACCTGCGCGGCTTCAAGAAGATGGTGGACGCGGTCGGCGGGCTGGACATCAACGTCAAGTACCGCACCCCGATCGGCGGCGGAACGTCGCCCATCGTCGGGTGGATCGAGCCGGGGGAGCAGCACCTCGACGGCTTCCACGCGCTCTGGTACGCCCGGTCCCGTCAGGGGTCCACCAACTACGAGCGGATGGCCCGGCAGCGCTGTGTCATGACCGCGATGGCCGACCAGCTCGACCCGCAGACCGTGCTGGTCCGGTTCCAGAAGATCGCGGGCGCCAGCTCCGGGCTCATCCAGACCGACCTGCCCCAGTCCGAGCTCGGCCGGTTCGCGGACCTCGCCATGAAGACGCGGCAGCACCCCATCCGTGGCGTCAACTTCGTGCCCCCGCTCATGAAGCCCTGGGACTACGACCCCACCCTGATCACCTCGACGGTCCAGAAGACCATCAAGGCTTCCGAGCGGGCCGCGGCAGCCAAGGGGAAGGGCTCCAGCACCAAGGCCACGACCGGCAAGACCGCGGGCAGCAAGCCCAAGGTCAGCACGAAGAAGCCCGCCGCTCAGCCCGGCACCGCGGTGCAGGACCCGAACAAGGCAGCAGGCAACGCGGCGGAGAACGACCTCTCCTCCGTATGCTCAGCAGCCTCATGACGACCCAGCACCACGACGAAACCCCCCAGCCAGCCGAGACCGCGTCCACCGCCGCGGCCCCCACCACGGCGCCGGCAGTGGGCGTCATCATGCCGATCCTCAACGAGGAGCGGCACCTTCGCGAAGCCGTCGACGCCGTGCTCGGCCAGGACTACGCGGGCGACCTCCACCTCGTGCTCGCGCTCGGGCCCAGCTCCGACGCCACCGACCAGATCGCCGCGCAGCTCTGCGCCGAGCACCCTGCCGTCCGCAGCGTCGCCAACCCGTCGGGGCGGACCCCGGAGGCGCTCAACGCTGCCATCGCCGCACTGGGGGACACCGAGGTGGTCGTCCGAGTCGACGGGCACGGGGTGCTGGACCGCGACTACGTGCGCACGGCGGTCGAGCTGCTCGACGAGACCGGTGCGGCCAACGTCGGCGGCCTGATGGACGCAGAAGGCGTCACCTCCTTCGAGCGCGCGGTCGCAGCCGCCATGACCTCCCGGTTGGGCGTCGGGGCCTCGCGCTTCCACACCGGCGGCGAGGCCGGACCCGCCGACACCGTCTACCTCGGGGTCTTCCGACGGCAGTGGCTCACCCGGCTCGGGGGCTACGACCCGCGGTTCGTCCGGGCGCAGGACTGGGAGCTCAACCACCGGATCCGCGAGGCCGGTGGGCTCGTCTGGTTCTCGCCCCGGCTGCGCGTGGCCTACCGCCCCCGACCGACCCTGGCCGCGCTGGCGCGGCAGTACCGCGACTACGGGCGCTGGCGTCGCGTCGTGGCCCGCACCCACGCGGGCACCATCAACGCGCGCTACCTCGCCCCGCCGGTCGCACTGGTGGGCGTGGTCGCAGGGCTGGTCGGCGGCTTCCTGTGGTGGCCCCTCTGGCTGGTGCCCGCGGCATACCTCGTGCTCACCACTGCGGGTGGACTCAGCGTCCGCGACCCGCGGCTGGAGCCGCGCGACCGGGTCTGGCTACCCGTGATCTTGCCCACGATGCACCTGGCGTGGGGCTGGGGGTTCCTCACCAGCCGCGTGCGGATCGAGCAGGCCTGACGCGTCCGCCGCGTCGCCTGAGGCCGCCCTGAACGGCCAGCCGCCGATGGGGGCCGGGGGTCCCTCCTGCGTTTAGCATGGCCTGAACCCGACTGACCCCACCGACTGACCCCCACGGAAAGGGACTCACCCCTCCATGCCTTCGCTGAGCGTCGTCGTGCCCATCTACAACGTGAGCGACTACCTCGTGGCCTGCCTGGACTCCCTCGTGGCCCAGACGCTGGAGGACCTCGAGGTCATCCTCGTGGACGACGGCTCGACGGACGGCTCGGGTGAGCTGGCCGACGCCTTCGCCAAGGACCGCGCGCACTGGCAGGTCCTGCACGTCGAGAACGGCGGCCTCGGACGGGCCCGCAACATCGGCATGGACCACTCGAGCTCGGACTTCGTCGCGTTCGTCGACTCCGACGACCTCATCCCGCGCGACGCCTACGAGCTGATGCTCCACGCCGTCTCCGAGAGCGGCTCCGACATCGTCTGCGGTGGCGTGCTGCGCTTCGACGGCGCCAAGACCTTCAACTCCCCGCTGCACCGCAGGGCGATCATGCGCAACCAGATGCGCACCCACATCCGCGAGACGCCCTCGCTCATCTTCGACACCACGGCCTGGAACAAGGTCTACCGACGCGCGTTCCTCACCGAGCACGACCTGCGCTTCCCCGAGGGCGTCTACTACGAGGACATCCCGCTGACCCTCCCGGCGCACTTCCTGGCCCGGTCGGTCGACGTCCTGGTCGACCCGGTCTACCTGTGGCGCGAGCGCCAGACCGCCGTGCAGTCGATCACCCAGCGCCGGGCCGAGACCAAGAACCTCGTCGACCGCCTCGCCGCGGTGGCTGCCGTGGACGACTTCCTCGTCGCGCGAGATGACAAGCAGGGCAAGGCGATCCACGACGCGAAGGTGCTGTCGATCGACATCCCGCTGTTCATCGATGTCCTCCACGAGGGCACTGACGAGTTCCGCGAGCGGGTCGTCGAGCTCGTCGGCAGCTACCTCGAGCGCATCCCGGCCGCTGCCGTCGCGAAGCTCCCGCCGATCCGGCGCCTGCAGTACCACCTGATCTCGAAGGGCATGCTGCCCGAGCTGCTCGAGGTGCAGGACTACTACCGAGTGCCCGCGAACCGCGGCAACTTCGTCCGGTCGGGCGTGCGCCTCTATGCCGACCTCCCCTTCCGGACCGACGCCAGCAAGGGGATCCCGGCGTCGGTCTACGAGACGACCCGGTCCCAGCCGCTGCGGACCGGTGTCCGCGACGTGCAGTGGGACGGCGACTCCCTCGTCGTCGAGGGCCACGCCTTCATCCACCGGGTCCCTGAGGCCACCTCGGTGTCCTCGGTGCGCCGGTTCCAGCTGCGCCGCGTGGGTGCTCCGGCCACCGAGCGCACGTCCGTCCGCGCGCGCCGGGTGCGCCGTCCGGACCTGACCGCCAACACCACGGGCACGGCGGTCTCCTACGACGCGGGCGGCTTCAGCGCCCGCATCCCGAGCAGCCGGCTCCACCTGCCCCCCGGCCAGCAGGAGGCCAGCTACGAGCTGCTGGTGCAGCTCGCCACCCCTTCCGCGCGCCGCGGCTCCAGCGTGGGCAACCCCGAGCTCGGGGCGGGCCGCCACCCCCGACGCCGACTCATCGCCCCGGACCAGCTCGCGGTGCCGGGCTACGACGGGCGCAAGCTCACCGTCACGGTCTACCGGACCGAGGCCCTCCTGGAGTCGGTGAGCGCCGAGGGCGAGAACCTCCGCTTCACGCTGCGCCGGACCGTCGGCGACTGGGACGACACCGCCCTCTACCTGCGCCGCACGGATGCCCTCCGGGGGCTCAGCGTCCCACTCGCGATCGACGGCCACACCGCCACGGCCGTGGTCAGCGCCGACCAGCTCGAGGTGCGGGCGGCGTCCTTCGCCGCGCGTGAGTGGGTCCTCGGCCTCGCCGACCCGGACCAGCCACTGGACGCGCCGCCACGCACCCTGCTGCACCTCGCGCCGGAGATGGAGGACGCCTTCGTCACGGTCCGCAACCGCTCGGTCGTCGTCCGCGAGGGTGCCGACGGCGGTGCCCGCCTGTGGGATGCGCGCCCCGGACCGGTCCTCACGTCGTTCCGCTGGACCGACGAGGGGCTCCACCTCGAGGGCGACGCGAGCGGTTCGCGGGTGGACGCGCTCTCCCTGACCACCGGCAGCGGCGCCAGCCACCAGATCCCGGTGACCGCCGACGGGACGCGCTGGCAGGCCACCATCCCGGCGCGCGGCGAGCCCGGTTCCGCGGTGCTGCGCTGGCTCGAGGACGGCCGCTGGTTCGTCAACCTCCTGACCGACGACGACGGCCAGCGCGAGCGCAGCGTGCGGACGGCCAGCACCGCCGAGGCGCTCCTCGGCAGCGTCGGGGCGGTCGACGGCCTGACCTACCAGCTGCGCTCGGACTCCGCCCACGAGCTGTCGCTGGTGGTCGACGCGTCGGGTGACTACAAGGACCGCGGGGCGTTGCACCGGATGCGCAACCGCAAGTACTACTACCGGCTCCAGCGCCGCCGACCCCTCGAGGACACCGTCTTCTTCGAGGCCTGGAAAGGCCGGCAGTACTCCGACAACCCGCGGGCCATCTTCGAGGAGCTGCAGCGCCAGGGCGACCCGCGCACCTGCGTGTGGGCCGTGCAGGACCACGCCGTGGAGGTGCCCGACGGCGTCACGCGCGTCATCACCGGCAGCCGGGAGTACTACCGCCGGCTCGGCACCGCCCGCTGGGTCGTGAGCAACGACTCGATGCCGGTGCACTACGTCAAGCGCGAGGGCAGCACCTATGCCCAGACCTGGCACGGCACGCCGCTCAAGCGGATCGGGTTCGACATCGAGTCGATCCAGATGTCCAACAAGAACTACCTCACCCAGTTCGCGCGCGACGTCGCGAAGTGGGACGCCCTGGTCTCACCCAACGAGTTCTCGACCGCGATCCTCAACAAGGCCTTCCAGTTCCCGGGCGAGGTCCTCGAGATCGGCTACCCCCGCAACGACATCTTCCACCGGCCCGAGCTCGCCCAGGAGCAGGCCGACGCCACCCGGCGGCGGCTCGACCTCCCCGAGGGCAAGCGCGTGATCCTCTACGCCCCGACCTGGCGCGACAACGACTACGACGCCAGCGGTCGCTACCAGTTCACGATGAAGCTCGACCTCGAGGCGCTCTACCGCGCCTACGGCCACGACAGCGTCCTGCTGATCCGCGGCCACCAGCTCGTGGCATCCGAGATCGACGCCGCCATGTTCGGGGGCTTCGTCCGCAACGTCTCGAGCTACCCCGACATCCGCGACCTCTACCTCGTGTCGGACGTCCTCATCACGGACTACTCCTCGGTGATGTTCGACTTCGTCAACACCGGTCGGCCCATCCTCTTCTTCACCTGGGACCTGGCCGACTACCGCGACAACCTGCGTGGCTTCTACTTCGACTTCGAGCAGGACGCGCCCGGACCGTTGCTCACCGAGTCCGTGGCCGTCATCGACGCCCTCGGGCGCCTCGACGAGGTGACGACCGAGTATGCCGCGCGGTACGAAGCGTTCCGCGAGCGCTTCACCGGGCTCGAGGACGGCGGTGCCTCCGCGAGGTTCATCGACCGGGTGCTCGGCTGAGTGGCGTGACCGGACTGGCACACACAGCCGATACCCTTGGCCCCACCCCGCGCGACCTTCCGGAGGACCCCTTGACCCACATCGAGAACTCCAGGCGCGAGCGCGCCCGGGCGTCCCGAGAGGTGGTCGACGACCCCGAGCGGACCGAGACGGCTGAGCCGGCCGAGACGGCCGAGCCGCGTCGCGACTGGCTCGCAGGCACGGCGTGGTCGCGCGCCGACGTCCTCGTCGCGGTGCTCGTCGGGGTGGCCGTGATGGTCCTGGCCTACGTCTTCCGGTCGATCATCGTGCCCACCGACCCCTGGCACTACGTGCGGGCGGCGATGCACTTCCCGGAGGACACCTGGGTCCCGCTCGGCTACACGCGCTACGGCATCATCCTGGCGTCGATGCCCCCGGCCTTCGTCTTCCGCAACGCCCAGGCCACCTACTACTTCTGGCCGCTGCTGTCGGCAGGGGTGCTCTCGGGTGCGGTCTACCTGCTGGGCCGCCGGTGGTGGGGTCGACTGGCCGGGCTGGTCGCGGTCGTGCTCGTCGTGTCCAACACCGTCGTCTTCTACAACCTGTCGCGTGGCTACCCCGACATCATGTCGATGGCCATCTTCACGCTCGCGATCGTGGTCGCCCTCATGGCTCGGGACCGCGAGTCCTGGGACCGGTGGACCATCGCCCTGGTCGTCGTCGTGGGCTTCCTGCTCGGCTGGGGGTTCGAGACCCGCGAGACCTCGATGCTGGCCTGGCCGCTCATCGCCGTCATCCTCTGGCGTCGTGGCCGGCTCGTCCGCACGGCGGTCTTCCTGCTGCTCCCGCTGGCGTTCTGGGCCGCGCTCGACATCGGCATCAGCGCCATCGCCTACGGCGACCCGCTGCTCAAGCTGCACGTCCTGAGCGGCACGGACATCAGCGCGACCAAGACGGCGGACGGCGAGCTGGCCAACGGCAACCTCGTCAACCAGCCCCGCCTGACCTACTTCACCTTCATCCCCAAGATGGCGTGGGCGATGGCCGGCGGGCACGCCATGGTCGTCATCGGCGTGATCGCGGCGCTCGGCGTCTTCGTGCGCAACGGCGGCATCCGCCTGATGGCCTGGTGGTTCCTGGGCGTCTACACCCTCACCGTCCTGGCCGCCGGAGGACTGGACCCGGCCCACCCTCGAGGCCGGCTCGACATCGCCCGCTACTGGATCCCGTTCGTTCCCGCCGAGTCGCTGGTCGTGGCCGGGATCGCCGCCCTGGCGACGGCCTGGGTGGTCCGACGACTCGCATCGGCCGGCGCGCCGCGGGTGGTCGCGAGCGTCCTTCCCGCGCTCGTGGCAGTGCTCGTCCTCGCCGTCCCCGTCTTCGAGGGTGCCCGTTACGCGACGACCGGGCCCGCCAGCACGGCCTTCGCGGCCAACGGCGGTGACGCCCTCGAGGAGCTGCGTGACCACCTCGACCAGGAGGACTTCAAGACCACCACGGTCTGGACCGACTGGGAGACCGCCCGCATCCTGCCGGCCTACCAGCGCGAGTTCTTCGGTGGCGACAAGGTCTGGGAGGGCAAGGCCGAGTCGATCACCGGCCAGGATGCCAAGCCGGTCAGCGGTGACTACGTCCTGCTGTTCCAGCCCGGCTCGCGCACGTGTGGCTTCTGCCTCACGGCACTGACCCCCTGGACGATCAAGAACCCCTCCGGGCCGCCGTCCACCTGGGAGCCCGTCTTCGAGTCCGATGCGCGCAACCTGACCCTCTACCGGGTGCGGTGACCGCGCCCTCGGGCCGGCCGCCCCTGCTCAGCGTCGTCGTGGCGGTCTACGACGTCGAGCGCTGGGTCCGTGAGTGCCTCGAGTCGGTGGCGCAGGTCGTCCCGCGTGACACCGAGGTCATCGTCATCGACGACGGCTCCACCGACTCCAGCCCCGCCATCTGCGACGCGATCGCCGCCGGCCGTCCGGGCTGGCGGGTCGTGCACCAGTCCAACGCCGGGCTCGGCGCCGCGCGCAACGTCGGCATCGACCTCGCCACGGGGGAGTACGTCGGCTTCGTGGACGGCGACGACGTGCTGCTGCCTGCGTACGCCGAGCTGGTCCGTCGTGCCGTCGCCGACGGGGTCCACGTCGCGACGGGTGCGGTGAACCGCACCGACGGCGAGCGCGACTGGCCGAGCGCCCTGCACGCCCGGGCCCTGCAGGGCGTGGGCGACCACGGCGTGCTGGTCGACGACCCGTCGCTGATCTTCGACACGACGGCCTGGAACAAGGTCTACCGACGATCCTTCCTGCTCGAGCACGGTCTGCGGTTCCCCGAGGGCGTCCTCTACGAGGACCTGCCCGTCACCGTGCGGGCCCTGCACTTCTCGGGCCGGGTGGCCGTCGTGCACGAGCCGGTGTACCGCTGGCGCAGCCGGCTGGGCGAGCGCTCGATCACCCAGCGGCGCAACGAGCTCGGCAACCTCACCGACCGGTTCGCGGCCGTGCGCGACGTCGACCAGTTCCTCGAGGCGCAGCAGCTCCACGGCCTGCGCGAGCACCACGACGTCAAGGTGCTCCAGCTCGACCTCCCGCTCTACACCGCGGCACTGCCGGAGTCGGACGGCGCCTACCGCGCGGCATACCTCACGTTCTTCCGGCACGTCGTGTCGGGGCTGCCGCAGCGCCTCCTGGACGCGCAGCCGCCCACCCTGCGGCTCTATGTCGCGCTGGCCGACGCGGGCCGGATGGACGACCTCGTCAAGGTGGTCCGCGCCCGGCGCGGCCGCAAGGCCTGGGCCGACGACGACCGGGGCCGGCTGGAGCGGGCCCGCGACAACCTCGCCAGCTTCGCCATCGAGCGCGAGGTGGGCCCCGCGACGACGGTGCAGCTCGTCCGCCGGGCCACGACCAGCACGCTCAAGGCACTCCTTCCCGAGCGCGCCAAGCAGCAGGTCGACGCGCTGCTGCGCGTCCGCGGCCAGGGCGGCTGAGCGGTGCGGATCAGTGCAGTGACGGGTATGCCGTGTGGCGTACGCTGCGTCGGCGGGTTCGCCGCGAGAAGATGGCCTCCGATGGAACCGCCGCGCGCGCGGCACACGACAGGCAAGGACGAATGAGACTCATCTCCCGGACGCAGGCCATCGCGGCCAAGCGGAGTGTGCTCTGGACCCTCATCGTGCGCGACCTCCGGGTCCGCTACTCGCGCAGCGTGCTCGGCTACGTCTGGACGGTCCTCGACCCGCTGCTGATGTCGCTCATCTACTTCCTCGTCTTCGTCTACATCTTCAAGCGCGGCGACATCGGCCACAAGCCGTACTTCCTGTTCCTCGTGATCGGGCTGCTGTCCTGGCAGTGGTTCTCCGGCTGCCTCACGGACACCTCGCGGGCCCTGATCCAGGAGGCGAAGCTGGTCCGGTCGACGAACCTCCCGCGCGAGATCTGGGTGCTACGGGTGGTGTTCTCCAAGGGCATCGAGTACCTGCTGTCGCTCCCGGTCCTGCTGGCCTTCACCGCCATCTACTTCGTCAAGCACGACACCCACCTCAACTGGTGGCTGCTGATGTTCCCGTTCGCGATCGTGGTGCAGGCGGTCGCGCTCACCGGACTCGGGCTCCTGCTGGCACCGGTGACGGCGCTGGTCACTGACATGCAGCGGGTGATCCGCATCTTCATGCGGATGCTCTTCTACGCGACCCCCGTCATCTACGCCAGCCACGTCGTCCCCAAGCCCTACGACAAGGTGACCTGGCTCAACCCGATGACCGGCATCCTCGAGATGATGCGAGCCGGGTTCTTCTCCCACGAGGGGAAACAGGCGATCTCGTGGGGTGCCATCAGCACGTCGCTGGTCGTGACGGTCTTGCTGCTGCTCATCGGCAACGTCGTCTTCGGCCGCCTCGAGCGCGCCGTCCTGAAGGAGATCTGATGGCCGATCCCGTCATCTCCGTGCACGACCTCGGGGTGGAGTTCTACCGCTCGCGTCGTCGTCGGATGCAGCTGCGCGAGCTGCTGTTCCACGGCCGCAACAGCGCACCCAAGGAGTCCTTCTGGGCGCTGCGCAACATCAGCTTCGACATCCACGCCGGCGAGGCGGTCGGCCTGGTCGGCGGCAACGGCGGCGGCAAGAGCACGCTGCTCAAGATGATCGCGGGCGTCCTCCTGCCCGACGAGGGCTCGGTCGACGTGACCGGGGGTGTTGCCCCGCTGATCGAGCTGACCGGCGGCTTCGTCGGCGAGCTCTCGGCCCGCGACAACATCTACCTCACGGCCGGTCTGCACGGCCTGAGCAAGGAGAAGATCGAGGCGCGCTTCGACGAGATCGTCGACTTCGCGGGGCCAGAGGTCCGGGCCGGGCTGGACACGCCCTATCGGCACTTCTCCTCGGGCATGAAGGTGCGACTCGGCTTCGCCGTGGTCACCACGCTCGACGAGCCGATCGTGCTGGTCGACGAGGTGCTCGCCGTGGGTGACCGGGCGTTCCGCGAGAAGTGCTACAAGCGGATGGAGGCAATGCTCGCCGACGGCCGCACGCTCTTCCTCGTGTCCCACTCCGAGAGCGACCTCAAGCGCTTCAGCACCCGGGGTCTCTACCTGCGGAAGGGACACCTCGAGATGGACGGCCCGATCACCGACGTGCTGGACCGCTACAACCACGACCTGGATGCCGGGGCGTGAGGCTCGACGAGCAGCCCTTCGTCGGCAGCGAGGCCGCCCGCGCCGTGCACGGACACTCTGCGGGCGGGTCGGTCGCCTTCCTCGGCGCGGACGAGCCGTCTGCCGACCTGCGCGAGTCGCTCGACCCCTTCGGCTTCTCCCTGGCGGGTCCGTGGGGTCCCGACCGCCCCGACTGGCTGGCGTCACTCGCCTCGCTCGCCGAGGGCGACGACGTCGCGCCACTGGTGCTGGTGGCCGCCGACCTGACCATCAGCCCGGTGGCCCTCCTCGACCTGCTCGACCGCCCCGGCGACCCCACCGCCGCCATCACCGTCGAGCTGCCTGCGCTCCGGACCCCCGGCGCCGACCTGACCCTCCTGCGGGTGCACCCCGAGCAGAAGCTCGTGCACTCGGTGGGCACCACCCGGCACACCGTCACGGCTCCCACGCACGTGGGTCTCGGCGTCGTGCGGCTCTCCGGTGCCGTCCGCGCGCAGGCCGCACAGGTGTGGCGGGCGGCCTCCTCGACGCCGGCTGCGGCAGACCCGGCGGTCGACCCGTTCGACCTGGCGCTGCTCGTGCTCGTCCGCGGCGGGGTCGCCGTCGGCTCGTCCCCCCTGGGGCCGTTCGCCTTCCGGCGGGGCAGCGACGAAGCAGTGGGCGCCCCGGGTTCGGCCTGGCAGCAACGACTTCGCGGCGCCTCCCGCGGCGGCGACGGCTACTTCTCGACCCGCGTCATCCGCCCCATGTCCCGCCGCGTCACGGCGGTCGGCCTGCGTCAGAACTGGACCCCCAACGCGGTCACCGTGACCAGCCTCGGGGTCGGGCTCGTGGCGTCGGGCCTCGCCGCGGTCGACAACCGCTGGGCCTGGGTGGCGGCGGCCGTCCTCCTCCAGGTGGCGATCGTCATCGACTGCGTCGACGGCGAGATCGCCCGGTTCACCCGCAGGTTCAGCGCGCTAGGGGCCTGGCTGGACGCGGTCGGCGACCGGATCAAGGAGTACTCGCTCCTCGCCGCCGTGGCCGTCGTGGCAGAGCGGCGGGGGACCGACCTCTGGGTGCTGGCGATCCTTGCGATGGTGCTCATCACGGCCCGTCACCTCGAGGACTACGCCTACGTCCACCGCAGCCGCGTCGCCAAGGCGCACGAGACGCCCGACCTGGTGCCGGTCGACGCACCCCGCGACAGCGGGCCGGAGGGTGCTCGGCTGACGATCCCCCCGGCGCGCCGAGGGCTCGCCGAGGCGGTGTTCTGGACCAAGAAGGTGCTCCACCTGCCGATCGCCGAGCGCTATCTCCTGCTGTCCGTCGGCCTCCTCACCTTCCACCCCCAGTGGCTCCTGTGGGCCATCACCCTCGCCGTCGCCTTCGCGCTCGTCTGGACCCAGGGCGGCCGCACGGTCAAGGCGGTGCTCGGCCTCGACGACCACCGTGCCGACGACGCGCTGTCCGCGGAGCACTGGGGTCACCTCGACCACCAGGCCGACCTCGGGCCGGTGGCTCGACTGGCCGGCCGTGTCCTGCCGGCGCCCCTGGCCGTGGCTCTCCTCGGGGTGCTCGTCCTGCTGGGCGCCGCGCTGGTGGCCTGGCGCACGGACCAGCCCTGGGTGGCGGTGGCGCTGGTCGCGGTCGGCGTGCTCCTCGTCGGCGCGGGCTCACACCCCCCGCTGCAGAGCCGGTTGGCCTGGCAGCTGCCCACCTTCCTCTGGGCCAGCGAGTCGGTCCTGGTCATCGCCCTGCTCGTGGCCGCCCCCGACGTCCACCGCTGGACCGGCTTCGCCTACCTCGCCGCCGTCGCCTGGCACCGGTACGACGTGGTCTACCGGCTGCGCGACACCGGGTCGCCCGCGAGCGCGTGGGTCACCCTGGTGACCCTCGGGGTCGACGGCCGGATGCTGCTCCTCGTCCTCGTGTGGGCCGCGGGCGGACCCGTGCAGGCCGTCCTCGCGTGGGGTGCCCTGGCCCTCATCGCCGTGTATGCCGTGGAGTCCGCCCTCGGCTGGCGGGCCTGGGCGCGCACGGAGGCCGGCCCGGTCACCTCGGGTGAGGAGGTGATGGTGTGAACCACGACCCCTCGGACAACCACCCGTCGCTCGCCGAGCTGCGCGCCGTGGCGCAGCCGCCGGAGCACATCGCGCGCTACAACGCCGAGCACTGGGCCGGCGCCCTCTACATCCGACACCTGTCCGTCTACGCGACGCGTGCCCTGCTCCCGACCCGGATCTCGCCCAACGGCGTCACCTGGCTGATGATCCTCGTCGGCGTGGTCGGGGCGCTGCTGCTCCCGCTCCCCGGCGTCGTCGGCCCACTGCTGTGCGTGCTGGCCATGCAGCTGCAGATCCTGCTCGACTGCAGCGACGGCGAGGTCGCCCGGTGGCGACAGAGGTTCTCACCCGCAGGCATCTACCTCGACCGGATCGGCCACTACGCCACCGAAGCCGCCATCCCGGCCGCGCTGGGGCTGCGGGCCGACGGGTGGTCGCTCTCCGAACCGGGCGACGTCGGCGGCTGGACCGTGCTCGGGCTGCTGGTCGCGCTGGTCGTCCTGCTCAACAAGGCGTTCACCGACCTGGTCCACGTGGCGCGGGCGAAGACCGGGCGTCCGGTCCTCGAGGACGTGGCCGCCACGACCCGCTCCAAGGTGTCCGGCCTCGCCGCGGTCCGTCGCGCGATGGGCTACCTCCCGATCTTCCGCGCCTTCGTCGCCGTCGAGGCGTCCCTGCTCGCACTGGCGGCAGGCATCGTCGACGTGGCGCGGGGTGACCTGCTCGGCACGCAGGTGCTGGTCGCCGTGATGGTCCCGCTGGCCCTCGTCACCGCGGGCGGGCACCTCGTCGGCGTCCTCACCAGCTCGCGGCTGGACTGATGGCCGGCGCCAGCGCACCCCACCGGTCGGCCCGCGTCCTCCAGTGGGCGCAGGAGCACGGCGAGGTGGGGGGCGTGCACGCCAGCCACCGCCAGCTGACGCAGGCGCTGCGCGCCGAGGGGTATGCCGTGGCCTACGTCGACACCGGGTCCGCCGCGCGGGCGGCCCGCTCGGTCCCCGGCTGGTGGGGTCGCCGCACCCTGCACCTGTTCCACATCACGCGGCTCTGGCGCGCGGTGGTGCTGGCACCGCTGTTCGCAGTGCTGCCCGGGCGCACCGTCGTCGTGCTCCACTCGGGCTCGACGCAACAGCAGGTCCGGCGCCTGGGTGGTGCTGGCACGACCGTGCTCCGCCTGGCCCTGCACGCCTACGACGAGATCTGGGCCGTCAACGACGAGATCCGTGGGGTGCTGCCCGACTCGCTCCAGGAGCGGGTGCGGGTCGTCACGCCGTTCGTGCCCACCCCGGCCGACCCGACGGTCGAGGCTCCCCGGCGTGACCCGCACGCCGTCTCCGTGGCGACCAACGCCGGCCTCGCGCACTACCGCGCCGAGCTCGCCGTCGAGGCGGTGCGCATCCTCCGTGCGGCCGACTGGCCCGATGCCACGCTGCGCGTGCTGGCCTACGGCCACGACGGTGAGCACCTGGGACGACTGCGCGCGGCCGTGGCCCCCCTCGACTGGGTGACCCTGACCTTCGACTCGCCCGCCGAGGAGGTCCGTGCGGTCCTGGCATCGTCCGGCGTCTTCCTGCGGCCGACGGACTGGGACGGCGACTCGGTCATCGTGCGCGAGGCGCTCGACGCCGGCGCGCGCGTCATCGCCAGCGACACCGCACCCCGGCCGCTCGGGGTCGAGCTGTCCGCCCTCGACGCCGCCGCCCTCGCCGTGGCCCTCGAGCGCGGTGGCCGCCCGAGCGACGGCACCGGGCTGGCCGTGGACACCCTGCTGGTGGCTGCCGAGGCGGCCCTGGCGACGCTCGAGGCCTGAGCTCAGGCCTGGTCGGTCGCGGGCGGGGAGTCCGCCCCGTCCTCGTCGGCGACGGGCTTGGCTGCCGGCCTCGAGGTCGCGTTGGCGCGAACCTCGTCGAGGGCGAGCCTGCGCGCGAGGCGGGTGTAGCGGGCCTCGAAGTCCCGGAACCGCAGGTAGGTGGTCACCGTGAAGCTGAGGAACGCCACCACGAGGGCGTAGAGGACCAGGTCGGTGCCGCGCCGGACGCCGGCGACGGTGGCCATCCGGTTCCACAGGTTCGGGAAGAGGATCGAGACGACGGCGAAGGCCGCGAACATGAGGAGTCCGAGCCGGCGCACCGCCTGCGAGCGGGCCCCGCGCGACCGGAACAGCCGGGCGGCCACCGCCACCACGACGACGATCAGCAGGACCTGGATCAGCACGATGTTCATCTCAGCGCACTCCTGCGGTCGGCCGGCTCATCGCAGGATCAGCTCGGCCAGGATGTTGACGGCGTTCCAGAGGGACTGGCCCTTGGCCTTGGAGTAGTCGGTGTAGAGGATGTGGACCGGGCTCTCGGCGTAGCGGATGTCGAGCGCGCCGATCTGCTGCACCAGCTCCGATGCGTGGGCCATCCGGTTCTGGGTGATCTCGAGCCGCTCGACGACCTCCCGCGAGATGAGCCGCAACCCGTTGTGGGCGTCGGTCAGCTTGGTGTGCGTGGTCAGGTTGGTGTAGCCGACGGCCATCCGCAGGACGAGCTTCTTGAGCAGGCCGGCATCGGTGCGGTCGTCGAGGAAGCGCGACCCGAACACGACCGCGAGGTCCTCGGCGCGGGCCTTCTCGAGCATCGCCAGGACGTCCGAGGTCTGGTGCTGACCGTCGGCGTCGAAGGTCACGACCCACTTCATGTCGGGCCGGGTGAGTGCGTACTCGAACCCGGTCTGCAGCGCGGCTCCCTGCCCCAGGTTGACGGGGTGCTGGACCACCACCGCACCGGCCGCGGCCGCAGCGGCCGCGCCGCCATCGCTGGAACCGTCGTCGACGCACACCACGTGGGGGAACGTCTCGCGGGCCTGGGCGACCACATCGCCGATCACTGCGGCCTCGTTGTAGAGAGGCACCACGAGCCAGACGTCGTCGTTCATCGCGCCCAGCCTAGTGGTCGCCGCCGGTGGGGAGCCGCAACCACCCCGATAGCCTTCCGGCATGGAGTCGCAGAACCATTTCTACGGGCACAGCGCCGCCTTCGCGGTGTATGCCGGTCGGCCGAGACCTCGTCACATCCACGGCCTGGTGCAACACGGCTGGACCGCCGTCTCCCCGGTGCAGACCCACTTCCGCGACTTCCCCAAGGTCGGGCTCGACGCCAAGAGCCAGCGGCGCCTGCTGGTCTGGTCGCACGAGTCGCGGGCCTGGGACTCGCAGGCGGAGCGGCACACGACGACGCCGGTCGGTGCGCAGTTCGCCTACCTCGCCCGCGCGGCGGGCCCGACGCCGCAGCCGCGGGACGAGCGCGACGAGGTCGTCCTCATGCCGGTGCACGGCATCCAGACCCAGCGGGTGCGCGGCGACCACGCCGGGCTGGCCCAGCTGTGGCGTGAGCAGGAGGGGCCGGCCACTGCCTGCCTGTATGCCGCGGACGCCGCCGACCCGGCGATCCTCGGGGCCTACACCGGGGCCGGTCACCGCGTCGTGGTGCTGGGGGAGCGGATGGACGCGGAGTTCCTCTGGCGGCTGTGGACGATGCTGGGCCGCGCCCGGCGGGTGGTCTCCAACCGGCTCTCGACCCCGGTCCTCTACGGCGGTCACCTCGGCGCCGACCTCGGCGTCTATGGCGACGCCCTGCGCATCGACGGCGAGAGCGACGCGATGAACGAACGTGTCCGCCAGACCTGGCCCGAGCTGCACGGCCAGCACCTCGACCCCGCCACTGCCCGCCCGGTGGTGGACCGCGAGCTGGGCGTGCAGCACCTCCTGGAGCCGGGCGAGCTCGAGCGCCTGCTGGGCTGGCGAGGGCTGGGCCCGGCCATCCCGGCCACCGAGTTCTGGACCACCTCGGTCGTGTCGAGGGCGGTCATCAACCTGCGTCGTCGCGCGGACGCGCCGGCCGCACCCCCTACCGCCACGGAGGGGGAGGCGCCCACCGGCCTCGCCTTCGGGCCGTGGCTGCGGGCGGCGATGTCCTACCTGCCGCGGCCGCTGCCGCGGAGCCTGCCCGCGGCTGGGCAGCTCGTCGAGCCGATCGAGGTGCCCCCCACGGCGTCGGTCGGCTGACCCCCGTCAGCGGGTGAGGACGCGGCGCAGCATGGCGAGGCTGGCCAGGAAGACGACCGCCGCCACCGCGAGCCGCACCACGGTCCACGACCCGTCCACCGGCAGGGCGGCACCCAGCGCGCAGAGCACGAACCCCAGCCCGAGGGCCGGGAGGAGAGCACGCTCGTGCCAGCGGGTCGGGCTGACCCGGCGGGCGAGACGCGCGACGCCCAGCGCCATCGCGGCATACGTGATGGTCATGCCGACGCCCACGGCGGCGACGCCGAAGAAGTGGCCCGCCAGCCACGCCCCGGCCGTTCCCAGCACCAGGGACAGCGGCGTGACCAGGGCGAGGCCCTCACTGCGCCCGGAGGCGAAGACGAGGTGGACGTTGCAGAGGTAGAGCACGGACAGCACCGTGCCGGCCGCGACCAGGCCGACCGCCGGGGTCATCTCGCCGGGGCTGTAGGAGGCCGGTGCCACGATCCGCAGCAGCACCGGTGCGGCCGCTGCGACGAAGCCGGCCGCCAGTGCGGTGAGCACGGCGATGTCGCGACCGGTGTGCTCGAGCACCTCGGCGCGGTCGTGCTCGGGGGTGCGGTAGACGATCGGCGCCCAGGCGTTGTTAAGGCTGGAGGTGAGCACCCCCGGGGCCGACCCAATGAGCACGGCGAGCTGCAGGCGACCGGCTTCCGCGGACCCGAACAGCCAGCCGGCGACCAGCACGAGGATTCCACTGGCCAGGAAGATGGCCACCTGGTGGGGCACCGTCGGCACCCCGACGCGCAGGGCCCGACGGGTGTCGCCGCGGTGGTGCTCGACCCCGCGCACGACCATCGCGAGGCCGCACAGGGCGGCGGCGAGGTAGCCGATGGCCAGACCGCCGAGGTAGAGGGCCGCGGTCGGCTCACCGGTGAGGAGGAGGAGCATGCCGAGCACCGGTCCGCCCAGGGCACTGCCGAGGGACAGCAGGACGAACGGCAGGGGACGGTCGAGCACCCGGAGGTAGGACTGGACGTTGACGACCATCGAGAAGCCGGCTGCCGAGGCGAGGGCGAGGACCAGCGCGAGGGGCTCGCGGATCCCCAGCCATCCGGCGCTCCAGCCTGCGGTCAGCGCGCCGAGCGCAGTGAGGACCACGGCAGCGGCCGCGCCCCTCAGCACCAGGCTCCGGGCGCCCGAGACGCCGGAGCTCTCGAGGATGCCGTGGCGCGTGATGGCGGCGGCCAGGCCGAGACCGGCCACGATCATGCCGACCTGGACGACCACCAGCCCGGTCGCCACGGAGCCGTACTCGGTGCTGCCCAGCTGGCGGGTGACGAACGGGGTGACGACCGCGTTGCTGAGCACCGGGGCGGCCGTGCCCATCGTGTAGAGGAGCCCACGGCCGAGGACGGCCTTGCTCGCGGTGCTGCCGGTGGAGCCGGCCGCGAGCCCGGGGTCGGACGGGAGCGGCTCAGCCACCCAGGACTCGGCCACTCAAGAACCTGCGGACCAGCTCGATGACCCGGTCGACGTCGGAGTCCAGCAGGTCGGGGAACAGCGGCAGGGAGATCTCCTGCTCGTAGTACTCCTCGGCCGCGGGGCACATGCCGCGCTGGTAGCCCTGCGCGGCATACAGGGGGTGCCAGTAGACCGGGATGTAGTTGACCTGCACCCCGATCCCGTTGTCGCGCAGGTGGTCGAACAGCGCGCGGCGACGTCCGTCCCGGATCCGCAGCGAGTAGAGGTGCCACGTGGGGTCGGCGCCGGCGCGGGTCGGGGGCAGCACCAGCTCCTCGAGCCCGGCCAGGCCCTCGGTGTAGCGCGCGTGCAGCTCGGTGCGACGGTCCTTGAAGTGGCCCAGCCGGGTGAGCTGGTTGGACCCGAGGGCGGCCAGGACGTCGGGGAGGCGGTAGTTGACCCCGACGTCGTGGACCTCGTACCACCAGGCGCCCTCGTCGGTGCGCTGCAGGCGCTCGGGGTCCTTGACCATGCCGATGTTGCGGAATGTCGCGGCGCGGAGCAGCACCTCGGCGTCGGTGGCGACGACCGCACCGCCCTCAGCAGTCGTGAGGTTCTTGGTGGGGAAGAACGAGAAGGTCGTGACGTCGGCCAGCGACCCGACCGGGGTGCCGTCGAGGCTGCCGCCGATCGAGTGGGCGGCATCCTCGAGGAGGAGCACGTCGCGCCCGTCGATCGCCGCGCGCAGGCCGGGCGCGTCGATCGGGTGGCCGCCGTAGTCGACCCCCGCCACGACGCGGGTGCGGTCGGTGAGCGCGGCCGAGACCGACGCGGCGTCGAGGTTGCCGGTGTCGGGCGTGACGTCGGCGAAGACGACCGTGGCGCCGAGCATGGTGGCGGTGCTCGCCGTGGCCACGAAGGTCAGTGGGGTGGTGACCACCTCGTCGCCGGGGCCCACCCCGATGGCCGCGTATGCCGTGTGCAGGGCTGCCGTGCCCGAGGTCACCGTGACCGCGCCCTGGGTGCCGGCGAGGGCAGCGAGCTCGGACTCGAAGGAACGCACCCACGGCCCGGTGGTCAGCCAGTCACTGGTGAGGACCTTCGAGACCGCGGCGACGTCGCTGTCGTCGACCGACTGGCGACCGTAGGGGAGCACGCTCAGACGTCCGTCTCGAGCAGTGCGGTGAAGTCCTCCCTGGTGAACCACTCGGTGTTGTTGTCCGAGGTGTAGTGGAAGCCGTCCGGGACGGACTCGCCGTGCTCCGGAGCGGTGTAGCCCCAGGACGCGAGGTCGGGCTGGAGGACGAAGCGGTCACCGAGGCGCAGCGCCCGGCGGCCTTCCTCGGGGCTGATCATCTCCTCGTGGAGCTTCTCACCGGGGCGCAGGCCGATCTCGTGCATCTCCGCACCGGGGGCGACCGCCTGGGCGAGGTCGGTGATCTTCATCGACGGGATCTTGGGCACGTAGAGCTCGCCGCCCTGCATGATCTCGAACGAGTCGGTCACGAACTTGACCGCCTGGGGCAGGGTGATGAAGAAGCGGGTCATCCGCAGGTCCGTGATGGGCAGCGACTTCCCGTCGGCCGCGAGCTTGCGGAAGAACGGGATCACCGAGCCGCGGCTGCCCATGACGTTGCCGTAGCGGACCACGGAGAAGCGGGTGGGGTAGGCGGCGGCGTAGTGGTTGCCGGTGATGAAGAGCTTGTCGGCGGTGAGCTTGGTCGCGCCGTAGAGGTTGATCGGGGAGGAGGCCTTGTCGGTGGACAGGGCCACGACACGCTTGACGCCCGCGTCGATGCAGGCCTCGATGACGTTCTGCGAGCCGACGATGTTCGTCTGCACGAACTCCCACGGGTTGTACTCCGCGGTGTCGACCTGCTTGAGCGCGGCAGCGTGGACGACGTAGTCGACTCCGTGCATGGCGCGGTTGAGGCGGTGGCGGTCGCGGATGTCGCCGATGAACCAGCGCAGTCGCGGGTCGTCGCCGAACAGCTGGCGGCACTCGTACTGCTTCAGCTCGTCGCGGCTGAAGATCACGATCCGCTTGGGGTCGTGGTTCTTCAGGGCCTCGGTGATGAACGCCTTGCCGAACGAGCCGGTGCCTCCGGTGACGAGGATCGAGGAGCCGGAGAGAACGGACGAGGGTGCAGGGGTGTCGTCAGGCATGGGCGCAATAATGGCACGTCACCCCACCCCCCGTAGGAGCCGCATGCGCGTCATCGTCGTCGTCCAGGCCCGGATGGGATCCACCCGGCTGCCGGGCAAGGTCCTCGAGGACCTCGGGGGCCTTCCCGTGCTCACGTGGGTGGTCCGCGCCTGTCGGGCCGCGCGGCTCGTCGATGACGTCGTCGTGGCCACCAGCGCCCTTCCCGGCGACGACCCCGTGGCCGACCTCGCGCGCGAGCTCGGCGCACCCGTGGTGCGGGGGAGCGAGGACGACGTGCTGTCCCGCTACCTGCAGGCGCTCGACGAGCAGCCGGCCGACGCCTTGGTGCGGATCACGGCCGACTGCCCGTTCACCGACCCTGCGATCATCGACACGGTGGTCGGCGCCTGGCTGGCAGACACCACCCTCGACTACGTCTCGACGGTGGTGGTGCGCACGCTGCCGCACGGTCTCGACGTCGAGCTGGTGACGGCCGAGGCGCTGCGACGGGTCGACGCGACGGCCACCGACCACCACCGCATCCACGTGACGTCGGGGATCTACACCGCGCCAGACGACTTCGCGGTGATGGGCCTGTGCTTCGCCCCTGACACCACCGACCTGCGGATCACCCTCGACACGCCACAGGACCTCGAGGCCCTGCGGGCGATCGTGGCCGAGCGGGGCACCGACATCGCCGAGCGGCGCGAGATCGTCGCGCTGCTGAGGGCCCGGCCCGACCTGGCCGCGATCAACGCCGACATCGCCCAGAAGTCGCTGGAAGCCGGCTGATGCGGCTGCTCCTGCGGTGCGACGGAGGGCCGGACATCGGGGTGGGCCACGTCGTGCGCAGCCTCGCGCTGGCCGAGGAGGCCACGGCGCGCGGCCACGAGGTGGCGCTGCTGGGCCGGGTCGAGGGACCGTTCCTGACCGCGCTGGCCGCCGCGGTCGGTCCCGGCCTGACCCTGCTCGGACCGTCGCCCTCTGACCTGCCGGAGGACCTGGCGCGGGCGGCGGCCGGGTTCGACGTCCTCCACGTGGACCACTACGAGCTCCCCGAGGGTCTGCTCGAAGCGCTTCGATCCGACGGTGCCGGGTCGCCCACCCCGGTGCTGTCGACGACGGCCGACGGCCCCTTCGGGGCCCGCGCGGCCGACCTCGTCATCGACCCCACCGTCGACGCGCAGTGGTCCGACCCGCCGGCGCCGGCCCGGTGGTACCTGGGCGGTGCACGGTTCGTGGCGCTGCGGCGGTCGGTCACCTCCCTGCGCGCCGGGGACGATGACTCGCTGGGCCCTGACGGTCCTGACGGTCCTGGCGGTCTTGGCGGTCCTGGCGCCGCGCACGCGCCCGGCCCGCAGGCCTCGCGGGCGGCCGCCCCTGCCCTGCGGGTCCTCGTGGTGATGGGAGGAGTCGACCCCACCGGCGCTGCGCCGCGGGTGGTCGATGCCCTCGCGGCCACGGGCCTCGAGCTCGACGTCGTCGTGGTGGCCAATGCGCAGACCGGGCCGCAGCTGTCCGCCCGCGCCGACGACTGGCGGCACGGCACCCTCACGGTCACCGACCCGGTCCCTGACCTGCCGACCGAGATGGCGTCCGCCGACCTGGTCGTCACCGCGGCCGGCACCTCGGTGTGGGAGCTCTGTGCGATGGCCCGCCCGATGGCCGTCCTGGCCGTGGTCGACAACCAGGTCCCCGGCTACCTCGCGCTGCTGCGGGCCGGGGCGGCAGTCGGCCTGGGCACCCCGTCCGCGGTCGCGGACGTCCCGTCGATGGCCGCGGCGCTGACAGCGGTGCTCGCCGACGACACCGCACGGCACGACCTCGCGTCGGCGGCCGGCCGCATGGTCGACGGGCTCGGCGCCTGGCGCCTGGTCTCGTCGCTCGAGGACGTGGTCGGTGGTGCCAGGTCGTCACGCGGACCCGGCGAGGTCGAGGTGCGCGCGGCCACCCTGGCCGACGCCGAGCTGCTCTGGCACTGGCGCAACGACCCCGCCACCCGCGAGAACTCGCGCTCGCACGAGCCGGTCCCGCTCGAGTCCCACCTCGCCTGGCTGGAAACCAGCCTGGCCCGCGCCGACCGGCGCCTGCTCGTGGGCGAGGTCGCCGGTCGTCCGGTCGGCACCGTCCGCTGGGACCACGAGGCCGCGGGGGAGTGGGAGGTGTCGATCACGGTCGCGCCCGACAGCCGTGGTCGCGGCGTCGCGGCAGGCCTGCTCGCCGCCGGCGAGGCCTGGCTGGCCCGCGAAGCCACGCCGATGGACCCGCCAGCCAGCCCAGGTGGGCCGGGCGACCGAGCCGGCGTCGCGGCATACCTCGCGGCGGTGCACACCGCGAACGCCGCGTCGAGGCGGCTGTTCCTCGGGAGCGGCTACCTGCCCGACCTGCCGGCCGACGCCGACGGCTTCGAGCGGTTCGTGAAGACGGCCTAGATCAGGTCCCAGGTGAGGGGCGTGCCGCGCTCCACGCCGGTGGTGAAGGTGCGACCGAGCACCTTCTCGATCTCGTCGGTCGCGAGGCCACCCGCGGGACGGATCGACCGGATGTTGTCGCGGGTGACGGGGTCGCCGGCGGCCACGTCGGTCACGACGTAGAGGGAGCGACGCAGCGCCAGGGTGTCCATCTCCGACTCGGTCGGCCCGAACCGCGGGGGCTGCACGGCCTTGCGTGCCGCGGCGGACTCGCGGACCAGCGCGGTCAGCTCGTGCGGCTCGAGGGAGAAGTCGGAGTCGACACCGCCGTCGGCCCGCGCGAGGGTGACGTGCTTCTCGAGGGCGACGGCGCCGAGCGCCACGGCTGCCACCGAGACACCGATGCCCTCGGTGTGGTCGGACAGCCCGATCGGGATGCCGAAGGCCTCCTGGAGCGTCGGGATCGACAGGAGTCGGGCGTCCTCGGGTGCAGCGGGGTAGGACGCCGTGCAGGCGAGCAGGACCATCTGGGTGCAGCCGCCGTCGCGCGCTGCAGAGAGGGCACGGTCGATCTCGCCGAGCGTGGCCATGCCGCTCGAGATGATCATCGGCTTGCCGGTGGAGGCGACCTCGCGGATGAGCGGCAGGTCGACCACCTCGGCGGAGGCGATCTTGTACGCCGGGGCGTCGAGCGACTCCAACAGCTCGATCGCCGTGGGGTCGAACGGGCTGGAGAACGGCGTCAGGCCGCGCTCACGGGCGCGCTCGAACATCGGGGCGTGCCACTCCCAGGGGGTGTGCGCCTCCTGGTAGAGGTCGTGGAGGGTGCGGCCACCCCACAGGCCGTGGTCGGCCCGGATCTGGAACTGCGGGCCCTTGGCGTCGATCGTGATCGTGTCGGCCGTGTAGGTCTGGAACTTGACCGCCTGCGCGCCCGACTCGGCGATCGCGTCGATGATCTCCAGGGCCCGCTCGAGCGAGCCGTTGTGGTTGCCGGAGACCTCCGCGATGACGAACGGGGTCTGTCCCGGCCCCACCTGGTGGCCGTCGATCTCAATGGGTGCAGGGCTGGTCATGGGACCAGCCTAGGCGACGGTCCCGCGAAGCCCCGACTCGTGGTCCGGGCGGCCGGTCCGGTCGCGGATCGGTAACAAATCCCTGTGTCTGCTGTGAAAATTGGGAACTTGTGCTGCTTATGCACCGGTTGTGGGGCATCGTGTCGGGTAACTCGCGCTTGCTGCTCCATGCCCACCGCACCCGACTCCTGCGAGATCTCTCATGTCTGCGTCCCCACTGATCTGGTCCGCCCTGCTGCACCGGACCGCTGCCCCCTCGCTCGGTCTGAGCCTGGCCCTGGTCGCCGCCTCGGTCGTCACCGTCGGGCCGCTCCCCGGCAGCGCCGCCGCGGCGCAGACCCACCCGGTGCGGTCGAGCCGGGTGCAGGTGACCGCCACTGCGAAGGCCGTCGACCAGCTCGGCGGGGCCCGGCCGTCGTCGACCCGGTCGGGGGCGGTCACCGCGGCCCAGGCGGTGCACCGCGACCTCGCGGTCGTCGGCGCGACCTGGGTCAAGGGACAGCTCGGGGCCGGCGACGTCATCCAGGTGCGCATCCACAAGGACGGCGTCTGGGACGCGTGGCAGACCATGGACCGCGACGACGACCACGCCCCGGACGTCGACGGGCCGGGGGGCGCCGAGGGACGCCGCGTCACGCGCGAGGGCACCAGCCCCTACGTCGTGGACGGCGACCAGACCCAGGTGCGGGTGCTCAGCCCCAAGGCTGTGGCGCCGACCGTGCAGGTGTCGGTCGTCGACCCCGGCAGCTCGGACGCGGACGGCGCCGCGGGCGCCGCCACCCCGGGGGCAGCCACGGCTGCTGCGGCGCGGCCGACCATCCACACGCGCAAGGAATGGGGTGCCGACGAGTCGATGCGGAAGGGGAGCGTCGGCTACGGGCAGGCGCACATCGCCTTCGTCCACCACACCGCCGGCACCAACACCTACTCGAGCGCCCAGGTGCCGGCGATCATCCGCGGCATCTACGACTACCACGTGAACGGCCAGGGCTGGAACGACATCGGCTACAACTTCCTCGTCGACCGGTTCGGCCGGACCTGGGAAGGGCGCTACGGCGGAGTCGACAAGGCCGTCATCGGCGCGCACACGGCCAATTACAACTCGTGGTCCTTCGGCGTCGCCGCGATGGGGGACTTCACCTCGGCCACCCCGCCAGCCGCGATGCTGACGGCGATCGAGCGCACCATCGCCTGGAAGTTCACCCTGCACGGCAACCCCGCCACGGGCACCGTGTTCGCCCGCGACAAGACCTTCAACCGCATCTCGGGGCACCGCGACGGCGTCTCGACCAGCTGTCCCGGGCAGGCGATGTACAACCGCCTGCCCACGATCCGCAGTGCCGTGGCGTCGATGATCGGCTCGCTGCAGCGGTCGGGCATCTCGCGGTCGCTCGACAGTGGCCCGACCCCCGACCTGCTCACCTACCCGGGCACGCTCAACCCGCCGGCGATGAGTGGGACCGTCCAGCGGCTCACCAGCGCCTCCCCGCAGCCGGTGACCTCGTCGCGGATCATCGGCAGGGGGTGGAACGCCCTCGACGACATCATCCTCACCCCGGACTTCACTGGTGACGGTCGGGCCGACATCATCGCCCGCGACCCCGGTCGCAACGCCGTGCTCGTCTACCCGGGGAACGGCCGCGGCGGCTTCGGCACGATGGCCGTGAAGGGTGGTGGCTGGAACGTCATGAGTCGACTGGTCGCCGCAGGCGACCGCACCGGCGACGGTCGCGCCGACCTCCTGGCCGTGCGCAACGACGGTGCCCTGCTCCTGTATGCCGGTGACGGCCGCGGGTGGGTGACCTCCGGTGTGGTCATCGGGTCCGGGTTCGGCGGCGTCCGGACGCTCACGAGTGCCGGTGACCTGACCGGCGACGGTCACCCCGACCTGCTGGGCATCCGCACCTCCGACAACCAGCTCGTGCTCTATCCCGGCACGGCGTCGGGAGGCCTCGGTGCGGCCCGCACCTGGGGGAGCGGCTGGAGCTCGCTCGACAGCATCACGGCGGGCCCGGACCTCGACGGTGACGGCCACGCCGGTGACCTCGTCGTCCGCCAGCGCGACGGCGTGATGCGCACCTACTACGCGGATGCCGCGGGCAGGCTGGCCCGCTACAACTTCTGGGGCGGGGGCTGGTCCTCGCTCGACCACGTCACGAGTGGGGCCGACTGGGACGGTGACGGCCACGCCGACGTGATCGCTCGCGTGCCGGGTGACTCGACCCTTCGCCTCTACAGCGGCACGGGTCAACGGGACTTCGGCTCCGCGCCCGCGTCGGCCGGTGTGCAGGTGGCCGGGATGGACCTCGTGCGCGTCGTCGGGGACCTCGACGGCGACGGTCGCACGGACGCCGTCGCGAGGGACGCCGCCAACGGCGACCTCTTCCTCCTGCGCGGCCAGAGTGGCGGAGGCTTCGCGACCTCCAGCACCCCGATCGGCAAGGGCTGGCAGGTCTTCGACCTCGTGGAGGCCGCCGGTGACCTGAGCAACGACGGGGTGCCCGACCTCCTCGCCCGGACCGCGGGAGGCGAGCTGCGGATGTACACGATGACCCGCAGCGGGACCTTCGCGTGGTCGATGCAGCTGGGGCTCGGGTGGCAGGTGATGAGCAGCGTCACCGCTGCCGGAGCCGTCAACGGCGACTTCAACGGTGACGTCGTGGCCCTGCGCAAGAGCGACGGGGCAGTCCTGCTCTACCGCGGTAGTGGTCCCGGCACGCTGAACGACTACGTGGTGGCCATTTCCGGGCAAACCGACCTACGTCGCGTGATGGGGGTGGGAGACTTGAACGGAGACCGCAAGAACGACCTACTGGCAGAGGACAACGGTGGAAAGCTCTGGCTCTACGCTGGCGACGGCACGAAGGGGTTCAGCTCCATTCGCCAGCCCGTCACCGCTCCTGCAGGTGCTGCGAATGTCCTGGGCTAGGTCGGGCCCGCTGCGGTCGCTGACCGCCGCCGGGGTGGCCGTGGCCGTCGGCCTCGTCGTGTCCGCGGGCCCGGCGGGTGCCGCCGAGGTGTACCCCCGACCCGCCGACGGCACCCTGACCATCACGGGTCACGGCAACGGCCACGGGCACGGCATGTCCCAGTACGGCGCCCTCGGGGCGGCGGAAGCGGGCCTCACCTGGCAGCAGATCGTGGGCTTCTACTACCCCGGCACCACCGTCGGCTCGATGGGCAACCCCACGATCCGGGTGCGGGTGGCCTCCCTCGGCACGACCGTGCAGGCCGTGCCGGCCACCGGGCTGCGCGTGACCTGGAACCTCACCGACTCCTCGCCCCTGCCGACCGAGCGGGGCGGCCAGACCATCACCCGGTGGCGGCTCATCCCCGCGCCCAAGGTCTCGGGCACCCCGACGAAGTTCCGGCTCGAGTACCTCCCCACCGGCTCGGCGACCTGGCTGCTGTACGCCAACGCCAGCGTGCCGTCGACCGGCGCCTTCCTCAACAGCACGTCCGGGATCGTCACGACCTACCGCGGGACCACCCAGGTGCAGTACCGCGGGCAGGTCAGGGGGATCCTCAGCGGCAGCCCCGGCGCCGAGTCCCTCGTGCCGGTCGTGGCGCTCCCGATGGAGAGCTACCTGCGGACCGTGGTGCCGAGCGAGGTCTTCGCCTCCTGGCCGGCCGCCACCCTGCGGGCCCAGACCGCGGCGGCCCGGTCGTTCGCCGAGTGGCACCGCACCAATGCGCCGGTCTCGCCCCCCTGGTACGACGTCTACGACGACACCCGCAGCCAGGTCTTCAAGCCGACCAAGACCGGCAGCACCTCGAACGAGTTCACGTCGACCAACGACGCCATCACCGCCACGGCCCAGATGGCGGTGCTCTACACCGGCAAGGCCGCCTTCACCCAGTTCAGCGCGTCGGACGGGGGCTGGTCCTCCGACGGTGGCAAGCCCTACCTCGTGGCCAAGCGCGACGACTACGACGCGACGCCCTCGAACCCGTACCACACGTGGACGCACACGATCTCGACCTCGACGATCGAGGGCAGCTACCCCACCATCGGGTCGTTCAAGTCGATGACGATCACCCAGCGCAACGGGCTCGGCGACCAGGGTGGCCGGGTCCTCGCCGCCACGATCGCCGGATCCAAGGGGTCGGTCAGCCCGAGCGTCTCGTCCCTGCGCAGCGTCTTCGGCAACACCTGGAGCGACTGGTTCGCGCCTCGGCTCGAGTCCGCCTCGTCGTTCCCGCGCGACGTCACCGGCGACGCGAAGATGGACGTCCTCGCGGTCCATGCCAGCAGTGGCGCGTTGCGGGTCTACTCCGGCAACGGCACGGGTGGGTGGAGCTCCAGCACGGTGGCCGAGCCCAGCGGCTGGAACGCCTACGCCAAGGCCCTGACGGCCGGCACGTGGGACGCCGACACCACCAGCGACGTCATCGTGCAGGACACCGCCGGCAACCTGTTCCTGCGCAGCGGCACCGGCAGCGGCACCTTCGCGGCCCCCAAGAAGATCGGCGCCGGCTGGACCATCCACAACCTGGTCCTGCCCGTCGGTGACTTCGACGGCGACGGCCTGACCGACCTGATCGCGCGCCGGGCGAGCGACGGCGCGCTCTGGCTCTACTCCGGCAACGGAACCGGCGGCTTCAAGAGCCACACCACGATCGGTGGTGGCTGGAACATCTTCACCTCGATCCTCAGCCCCGGGGACTTCACCGGTGACGGCCACCCCGACGTGCTGGCGCGGACGGCCGACGGCACCTTGTACCTCTACGCCGGCGACGGCTCGGGTGGGTGGCAGCCGACGGTCAAGGTCGGCAGCGGCTGGAACACCTTCACCGCCCTCACGAGTGGTGGGGACTTCAACGGCGACGGCAAGGCCGACGTCCTCGCCCGCACCTCGTCAGGTCTGCTCGGCCGGACCCGTGGGTCCGGCCGGCTCTGTCGTGGCTGCTGCCTGACGCGGTCGCCCTACGCGGTGAGGTCGACGGTGAAGTCGGGCTCGGTCTTGTCCCGGACCTCGTCCTCGGTGACGCCCTCGGCGAGCTCGCGCAGCACCAGGCCCGAGTCGGTGACGTCGAAGACGCACAGGTCGGTGATGATCCGCTGCACCACACCGCGTCCGGTGTAGGGCAGGGAGCACTCGTCGACGATCTTGTAGGAGCCGTCCTTGGCGTTGTGCTCCATGAGGACGATGACCTTCTTGGCGCCGTGGACCAGGTCCATCGCACCGCCCATGCCCTTGACCATCTTGCCGGGGATCATCCAGTTGGCGATGTCGCCCTTGGCCGAGACCTGCATGGCGCCGAGGATCGCGGCGTCGACCTTGCCGCCGCGGATCATCCCGAACGACGTGGCCGAGTCGAAGAACGACGAGCCACGACGCAGCGTGACCGTCTCCTTGCCGGCGTTGATGAGGTCCGGGTCCTCTTCACCGTCAACGGGATACGCACCGACGCCGAGGATGCCGTTCTCGGACTGCAGGACGATCTCGACGTCGTCGGGGACATAGTTGGGGACCAGCGTCGGCAGGCCGATGCCGAGGTTGACGTAGGAGCCGTCGGACAGCTCCGAGGCCGCGCGGGCGGCCATCTGCTCACGGGTCAGTGCCATCTCAGGCCTCCTGCGCGGTCGTCTGGTTGGTCTCGTCCGTGGTGGTGACAGGGGGGCGGGGGCGCACGGTGCGGCGCTCGATCCGCTTCTCCCTGGCCTGGTCGGCGGTCAGCGGCAGCACCCGGTGCACGTAGATGCCGGGCAGGTGCACCTGGTCGGGGTCGAGCTCGCCGGGCTCGACCAGCTCCTCGACCTCCGCGACCGTGACCCGGCCGGCCATCGCGGCCAGCGGGTTGAAGTTGCGGGCGCTCTGGTTGAAGACGAGGTTGCCGTGCCGGTCGCCCTTCCAGGCCCGGACCAGCCCGAAGTCGGCGACGATCGCGCGCTCGAGGACGAACTCCTTGTCCTGCCCGTCCACCTCGAAGACCTTGGTCTCCTTGGCCGGTGACGCCTTCGCGACGGTGCCGTCCGCGGCATACAGCCAGGGCAACCCGCCCTCGGCCACCTGGGTGCCGGCGCCCGTCACGGTGTAGAACGCGGGGATGCCGCTGCCGCCGGCGCGCAGCCGCTCGGCCAGCGTGCCCTGCGGCGTCAGCTCCACCTCGAGCTCGCCCGAGAGGTACTGGCGCTCGAACTCCTTGTTCTCCCCGACGTACGACGAGACCATCCGGCGGATCCGCTTGTCCTTGAGCAGGATGCCCAGGCCCCAGTCGTCGACGCCACAGTTGTTGCTGATCGCCTCGAGGTCCTTCACCCCCGCATCGTGGATCGCCGCGATGAGCACGCTCGGGATGCCACAGAGCCCGAACCCGCCCACCGAGAGGGAGGAGCCGTCGACGATCCCGTCGATGGCTTCGGCCGCGGTGGAGACGACTTTGTCCATGGCGTGGACTCTAGCCGGACCCCTCCGGCCTCTTTGCGTGGTCCCTCCCCACAGTCCGCGGTATGCCGCGTGCGCGCCGCACATGGCGGCCGTCGGGTGGGTGGCTGGGCCGTTCGGGGGAGGCGGGAGCGAATTCCGTGGTTGTAGTTCGCTCGAACCTCTTGTGACGGGTGAGTACTGGTGGGACAAATGTCCTGCCTGCTCCGCACGTGACGCGTGGGGCGGGTGTTTCATTCGTCCGTGCGGCTCGGGATCCGGGTCGCCCTTCCCCGTGGAGTTCTCGTGTCGCGTGTCGTGCGTGCCTTCGGCGTCCTGGCCATCCCTGTGCTCACCGTCCCCGTCGGGATGGCGACCGCGGATGCGGCCACCCTGCCCAAGTCCCCGACCAAGAGCCTGCCGTCCGCCCTCGACGTGGCCCCGCCCTACCAGGCGCAGCGGCTCTGCGACCCGCAGGCCAAGCCGGGCGTCGTGGCCTTCGCCAAGCTGATGTCGAGCCACTACAAGGTCGGCACCTCGGAGTGGGGCATCACGCGGAACTGCAACAGCGGCCTCACCGAGCACTCCGAAGGTCGTGCCTGGGACTGGATGCTGAGCGTCAACAAGCCCGACGAGAAGGCCATCGCCGACTCGGTGACCCAGTGGCTGTCGGCGCCTGACGCGCAGGGTCGTCCCGGTGCCATGGCCCGCCGGTTCGGGATCATGTACATCATCTGGAACCACAAGATGTGGCGCGCCTACGACCCGGCGCGCGGCTGGGCTCCCTACACCGGCCCGGTGCCGCACACGGACCACATCCACTTCTCCTTCTCGTGGGACGGGGCCTACGCCCGCACCTCCTGGTGGACCGGCAAGGCCCTCACGACGGTCAGCCCCGGGCCCGCCTCGGCACCCAAGCCGACGACGCCACCGCAGACTCCCTCGGCCGTCTACTCCTTGCTCATCCAGGGCGCGACCGGTCCAGACGTGGTGCTGGCGCAGAAGGTCATCGGCGTCACGGCCGACGGCGTCTTCGGTCCGAAGACCGCCGCCGCCCTCAAGACCTGGCAGGCCGCCCACGGCGTCAAGGTGACCGGCCAGCTCGACCCCGCGACCTGGGCGAAGATGGTGGCGCTCAAGCTGATCCCGCCCCGCGGCACGGCGACGACGCCCCCCACCCCGGCCAAGCCCCCGGTCACCCCGGCCAAGCCCCCCGTCACCCCGGCCAAGCCGCCGGTCACGACCCCCGCGAAGCCGCCGGTGACGACTCCCGCCAGCCCGCTCGCGGCCTACGCCAAGCTGACCTTGACGAAGGGCTCCTCGGGGGCCGCGGTCGTCGCCCTCCAGAAGGCCCTCGGGATCACGGCCGACGGTGCCTTCGGTCCCCAGACCGAGGCTGCCGTGAAGGCGTTCCAGGCCCGCCGCAACCTCCCTGCCACCGGCATCGTCGGCCCGAGCACGTGGGCCGCGCTGATGGGCGGCACCGGCAGCACCGACTCGGCCTCCCGGAGCACCACGCGCGTCGCCACGCCGTACACCGCGCTGAAGTCCACCGTCCTCAAGGCCGGCTCGCGCGGCACCGCCGTCAAGACCCTCCAGCGGGCCCTCGGCGGCCTGGCCGTCGACGGTGCCTTCGGTGCGCGCACGACCGCCGCGGTCAAGGCCTTCCAGAAGTCCCACCAGCTGGCCCAGACCGGTGTGGTCGACAGCCGGGTCTGGCAGGCCCTCGAGAACCGCGACTACCCGCTGCGCGCCTACTACGGCACCGTCCTCAAGCCGGGCTCGCACGGGACGGCCGTCACGGCGCTGCAGAAGGCTTTGGGCACCAAGGCCGATGGCACCTTCGGGCCGGCCACCACCACCGCGGTCAAGGCGCTCCAGGGCCGCGCCAAGCTCGCCCGGACCGGGGTGGTCGCCACCCTCACCTGGCAGGCCCTCGAGGCGGAGCTGCGCCGCCGCTAGGTGCGGTGGCTCCAGGTGCGGTGGCGCTGGGTGTTGCGGCGCTAGGCCTCGACGGTCACGCCTTCGGAGGACAGCCGAGCGGAACGGCCACCGTCGGGCTCCGGACCGCGGGACAGCACGAGCGAGCCGTCCACCGACCACGCGCCGAGGGCCGTCGACAGCACGCTCGCGAGTGAGTCGTCCGCGGTGTGCACGCGGCTGCCCTCGGCCCAATTCGCTGGTGGGACAACGGATTCGTATGCCGCGTCGGCGCCGGCGCCGGTCACGGCAAGGTCGCTGGGAGCCGGCTCCTCCCACGGGCTGAACTGGTCGGCATACGTCGCCAGCTCCTTGGCCTCGTCCATCACCCCCGCGGGGACGGGCGCCGCCGCGCCGCGGGTCAGGGCGGCGAGCGTCACGAGCACGGACGGCGTCGGGGCCGGGGTGGCCCTCGCAGGGTCATCGGTGACGACGAGGTCGGCGTCACCGTCGTCGAGGACGACCGTCGCGCCGACCGACCAGACGGCCAGCGCCCAGTAGAGCGAACGCCAGTGCGGGGGCAGCGCGAGCCGCACCCGCGACCCGGGGGCGAGGTCCCACTCCTCCTGGAGGGCGTTGGCGGCCTTGCTGACCCAGTTGGCGAGCACCTTGGCGCTCAGCTCGATGCGCTCACCGCGGGTGGCGCCGGGGGTGTCCTCGTAGAAGGTCACCCGGGGGCGGCCGGGGTCGGACCGCAGCATCGCCGCGAGGACCTCGGCGGGGGTGGCGGGCATCAGGCGGTGTTGGCGATGTGTTCGATGAGCTCGGTCGTCGACACGGACGGGGTGCGCGGGAAGTAGACGACCTCGCACAGGTCGGACACGAAGTCGAAGCGGCCCTTCCAGTCGTCGCCCATCGCCAGGACGTCGGCCCGGTGCTCCACGATGTAGTCCCGCTTGAGCTCGAGGCTCTCCTCGACGAAGACGTCGTCGACGAACTTCAGGCTGCCGATGATCTCGAGCCGCTCGTCCTGGGAGAAGACCGGGGCGCGGCCCTTCTTGGCCTCGTTGAGCGCATCGGCCGAGACGCCGACGACGAGGCGGTCGCCCAGGGAGGCCGCGCGCTTGAGGATCCGGATGTGCCCGACGTGCAGCACGTCGAAGGTCCCGAAGGTGATGACGGTGCGCGGAGTGGTCGGGTCCGCGGACTGCGTGGTGTCGTCAGGCATGGCCGTGAGGTTATCGCGAGGGTGCGCACCGGTGCGCGGCCGAGGCCCTCCCGCGCAGTAGCGTTGCCGTCTGTGAGCAGCCGCGAGTCCCGCCGCTACCCCTATGCCCCCGACCCCGGCGACCTCCCGCTGCTGAAGGGCGAGGCCTGGGGCGGCTGGCTGGTGACCCGCACGGTGGTGTGGGCCGCCCTGTGGCTCGTCCTCGGCTCGGTCGCCGCGGCGCTCCTGTCGCTCGGCGGGCTCTGGAGCCCCTGGGTCGCCGGGCCGGTGTTGCTGGTGCTGGCGGTGGTGGCCGGGTTCGGCGCGGCGCTCGTGCCCGTGCGGCCGCTCCCGGTCTGGTCGGCCGGCCTGCTGGTGCTGCTCTCCGTGGGAGCCGTCGTCTGGGCGGGCGCGACCCACTCCGAGCAGGTGCTGCCGCGGCGTGACTCCGGCTCCTACCTCCAGTCCGCGATCCAGCTGGCAGCCGGCCACTCCCGCCCGATCGCGGTGGGCCCCGACTCGGTCGGCGGACCTGACGTGCTGGCCATCGACGGCATCACGCTGGCCAGCCCGGCCTTCTACGCGACCGGCACCCCATCGCACCCGAGCATCCAGCCGCAGTTCCCGGTGGGGGCGTCGGCCTGGTACTCCGTGGCGTGGTGGGTCGCCGGTCCAGCAGGCACGGCCTGGGCGCCCGCCATCCTGTTCGGCCTCACGGTCCTGGGCGTGGGGCTGCTCGCTGCCACGGTCGTCGGCCCGCGGTGGGGACCGCTCGCCGCGCTGGGCACGGGCCTGCTCTTCCCGCTGCTCCACGTCGCCCGCTCGACCTACTCCGAGCCCGTGTCCCTCCCGGTGCTGGCCGCTGGGCTCCTGGCCCTCGTCCTGGCGGCCCGCAGCGCGGCGTTCCCGGACGTCGTGTCGGCCCGCCGTGCCGCCGTCGTGGCGGGGGTGTTGATGGGCGGCGCGATCGCCATCCGCGTCGACGCGCTGCGCGAGGTCGTCCTGGTCGTCCCGGTCGTGGTGCTGGCTGCGCTCCAACGCCAGACGCACGCCAGGGCCCTCGCCGTCTCGACCGCCCTGTCGACCGCGATCGCCTTCGGCACGACCTGGCTGACCTCGAGCGAGTACCTCGGCAGCATCGCCGGCTCGCTCCTCCCGCTCGTCGCCATGGGCGTCGCTGCCTGCCTGCTCGGCGTCGTCCTGCTGTGGGGTTCGGCGCGCGGCTGGGCGCTGCCGACCATCGTCCAGGCGTGGCTGCCGCGGGTCCTCGCCGTGGGGTTCGTCCTCGGGGGCCTGGTGCTCGCGAGCCGTCCCCTGTGGCAGGTCGTGCGCCAGTCGGCCGCCGATCCCGGGGCACGGGTGGTGGCCGGGCTGCAGGCGCGCCAGGGGCTGACCGTCGACGGAGGCCGCACCTACGCCGAGCACACGCTGGTCTGGATGTCGTGGTGGGTCGGGCCGGCGGCCCTCGCGCTCGCCCTGGTCGCCACCGCCGCGCTGGCCCATCGCGCCGGCTCGGCCTGGGTCGACGGTCGCGCGCTGCCGGGCTGGACCGCGCCGGCGATCGTCGCGATCGGCTCCACCCTGCTCACCCTCTACCGTCCGGGCATCACGCCAGACCACCCGTGGGCCGACCGCCGGCTCGTCATCGCCCTGCCCACCGTGGTGGTCCTCACCGTGGCGTGCGCGGCGGTGGTGTCGCGGTGGTCCACCAGGCGCCTCCCGTATGCCGTGAACGTCGCCGTCAGCGTGGGGATCGCGGCCGCCCTGATCGTGCCCACCGCGCTGGCCACCCGTCCGCACGCCGACGAGCGGGTCGAGCGGGGGGAGTGGGCCGCGGTCGACACGGTCTGCGCCGCCTTGCACCCGGGCGACGTCGCCGTGATGGTGGACTCGAGGGCCGCCAACGAGTGGCCCCAGGTGCTGCGCGGCTACTGCGGCGTCAGCGCCCTCTCGACGACGTCGGCCCTGCGCAACGACCCGGCTCGGTTGGGGGCCGCCGTCCAACAGGTCCAGCGGGCCGTCGAGGCCCGGGGAGGGCGGGTGGTGCTGGTCGCCGCCGACTCGGCCGAGGGGCTGCAGCGGCTCGGGCTCAAGGGCTTCGTCGTGGGCGCGGATGCGCGGGTCCAGGAGGACGACCGGCTGCTCGAGCAGCGCCCCGACTCCTTGGTGGAGCTGCCGATCCGGGTCTACCTCGGCCGGCTCGGCTGACCCTTCGTCTCCGCCTCAGGTCTGCGCTGACCAGGTGGGGGTCCAGGTGGTGGTCCTGCCGTCGGGGCCGACCAGCGACCCTGCGGCCAGTGCGGAGCGGATGAGCTCTCGCACCTCCTGTTCGTCCTCGGGGTCGGCGTCGAAGCACACCGTGACCACCACGGCGCCACCGTCCACCTCCGGGCGGGTGACGTGCTCCCACCGGCACGGACCCTCGTGCTCCCAGTGGCCGCAGAGCGCCACCGTCACCGCGCCACCCAGTGCGGCGGGGTCGCCCGCAAGGGCGACCGCGCGGCATACCTCGGTGTGGGCCCACGTCCTCGACGTCATGGGGCGAGGGTACGGCGAGTGCTCGTCAGCTGCGCTTGGCGAAGGCGTCGGCCGCGTGCCGACGCACCGCGGCATACGTCCCGCGGTCGGCGGCCACGATGATGCCCGGCGTGAGCACCGTTGGTGAGTATGGCGTTCCGTCGGCGAAGCCGGTGAAGCCGCCGGCCTCGGTGACCATCAGCGTGCCGGGGGAGTGGTCCCAGGGGCTGTTGCGCGCATAGAGGATGTAGTCGGCGGCACCCTCCATCAGCCGGGGGTAGTCGACGCCGCAGCAGACCCAGGACCCGACCAGGGCGGGCATCGACCCCAGCGAGTGCCCGCGCAACGGCCAGATCGACGTGACACCCCGTGGGGGGACCCCGTCGGCGACCGGCTCCCGGACGATGCGCTCGCTGTTGCGGTAGACGCCGGCGCCCTTCTCGGCGACCCACGCGACCTCGTGCTCGGGCTGCCAGATCCACGCCCGGACGGTCTCGCCGCGGACGACCTCGCTCACCATGACGGCGTGGTCGGGGGAGCCGTGGACGAAGTTCTTGGTGCCGTCGACCGGGTCGACCGTGAACGCGTGCTCGGCCTCGACGAAGCGGTCGAGGGTGGTCGGGTCGAATGAGGTCAGCTCCTCGCCGAGGACGAACGCACCGGGGAAGGCTGCCGACAGCTCGCGCGTGAGGATCGCCTCCGACTCCTGGTCGGCGATCGTGACGAGGTCACCCGGGTTCTTCTCCATCACCTCGCCATCGGCCAGCGAACGGAACCGCGGCGTGATGACCTCGGCGGCGACGGACTTCATCAGCTCAAGCACCTGTTGGGTGTCCACGACCCCACCGTTCCACACCCGAGCCGACGGTCGTCACCCGGTCCGCTGCTGGGACCTGGACCTCCGTCCGCGAAGTTCGGAAGATCCGCCGGGTCCTGGTCCGGCGGATCTTCCGAACTACGGGGCTCGGCGAGGGTGGGCACGGGGGAGTGGGGCGACGGGTAGGCTCCTCGCGAGATGAGCGAGCACCCCAGCACCGGCCCAGCCGCCCCCGTCACGGAGCGCATTCCCGTCGACCCCGCACAGGTGTCGAACCCCGCGACCGAGGTGATCGGCACCGGCGGACCAGCAAGCAGCGCACCGGCCACCCCGGCCACAGCGGCCACCCCGGCCACAGCGGCCACCCCCGCAGCGCAGGCGCCGATGCACCCGGCCGACGCGGCATACCTCCCGGCGGTCGCACCCACCGCGGCCCCGCTGCCGGGCGAACCGGGCCACGGCAAGCCGTACGTCACGATCGTCCTGCCCTGCTTCAACGAGGGTGAGCACGTGCTCAAGGAGATCGACCGGATCACCGCGGCGATGAACTCCAGCGAGTTCACCTACGAGGTGCTCTGCATCGACGACGCGTCGACCGACAACACCCTCGAGGTGCTCGAGCAGGCGAGCCGCGACTACGCCAACATCCGGGTGATGCCGTTCCGCCGCAACGGGGGCAGTGGCACCGCGCGCCGCATCGGCACCCAGCAGGCGCACGGCGAGATCGTCGTCTGGACCGACGCCGACATGACCTACGAGAACGAGCGGATCCCCGAGCTGGTCCGGATCCTGCGCGACGACCCGAGCTACGACCAGGTCGTCGGCGCACGCACCACCGAGGAGGGCACCCACAAGTGGGCGCGCGTCCCGGCGAAGTGGCTGATCCGCAAGATCGCGGAGAAGCTCACCAACCAGACCATCCCCGACCTCAACTCGGGCCTGCGGGCGTTCCGGCGCGAGGTCTCGTTGCCCTACCTGCGGCTCCTGCCCCCCGGCTTCAGCTGCGTCACGACGATCACGCTGGCGTTCCTGTCCAACCAGCACGACGTCAAGTACGTCCCGACGAGCTACGCCAAGCGCGCCGGGGTGAGTAAGTTCCACTTCGTCCGCGACGCCTACCGCTACATCCTCCAGGTGCTGCGCATGGTGATGTACTTCGACCCGCTCAAGGTGCTCATGCCGCCGGCCCTGTGGCTGATCGTCATCGGCGTGCTCAAGGCCGTGGTCGACATGGTGCGCCACCCGTTCTACTTCCCGGCGAGCACGGTTCTCCTCATCGTCAGCGGCATCATGATCGGCTCGCTGGCGTTGCTGTCCGACCTCGTCGTGCGTTCGCGGACCGGCGTGTGAGCACGACCCGGTATGCCGGGTGGCCGGCTCGCGTGGCGACGCGCGGTCGGCGGTCCGGGGGCGTCCGATGAGCCCCAGCGCGGCCCTCAAGGTGGCGGTCGTCGGCCCCACCCACCCCTACAAGGGTGGCGTGGCCGCGCACACCACGAGCCTCGCGCACGAGCTGGCCGAGGCCGGCCACGACGTGACGCTGGTGTCGTGGTCACACCTCTACCCCTCGAAGCTCTACCCGGGTGAGCAGGCCGTGCCCGGTGGGACCCCTGACGTGGAGCCGTTCCCGCGCACCGTGCGGGCGCTGAGCTGGGCCCGACCCGACACGTGGGTGCGCACCGGGCGCCGGCTGCGCGGCTTCGACGTCGTCGTGGTCGTCCACGTCATCCCCGCCGTCGTGCCCGCCCACCTCGCGCTGCTGCGCGCGGCCGGAGTGGGCCGCCGGTCGGTCCAGCGCACGACCCGACACCCGGGCCCGCGCACGGTGGTGATCGCCCACAACGTCCTGCCCCACGAGACGCACCCCGGTGACCGTGAGCTCATGCGGCAGTTCCTCGAACGGGTGGACGCCGTCCTCGTGCACAGCGACGAGCAGGCCCGGCTCGCCTACGAGCTGGGGGCGCCGCGCGTCTCCGTGACCGACCTGCCACCACACCTGCCGGGTGGCGCACCGGTGGACCGCGTCGAGCACGCCGGACCACCGCGGCTGCTCGCCATCGGCATGGTCCGCGACTACAAGGGCGTCGACCTCCTCATGGAGGCGCTCGCCGACGTGCCCGGCCCGACACTGACCGTGGCCGGCGAGATGTGGGGCTCCAGCGGCGAGCGCGTCAAGGAGCTGGCCCAGGACCCTCGGCTGCGCGACCGGGTCCAGGTGCACGGCGGCTACGTACCCGCCGACCGGCTGGCGCCGTTGTTCGCCGCTCACGACGTCCTCACCCTGACCTATCGCAGCGCGACCGCCTCCCAGAACGCCCTGCTCGGCCAGCAGCACGGGCTGCCGGTCCTCGCCTCCGACGTCGGCACCTTCGGCGGACAGGTCCGCGACGGCGTCGACGGCCTCCTCGTGCCGCCGGGCGACAAGGCGGCGCTGGTGGCCGCCCTGCAGCGGCTGGCCCAACCGGGCGTCGCCGACCAGCTCCGGGCCCAGGTGCGCCCGCCCGACCTGTCAGGGCCCTGGGCGCGCTACGTCGGGACGATCGAGGCGCTCGCGGCCGTGGAGACGGCCACCGAGCCGGACGACGACGACGTGGCCGAGGGCCCTACCGGCGCAGCCGCCGTCGCGGGTCACCTGCGGCACCGGATCTCCAGCACGGTCCGCGCCGTGGTCGCCGCGTCCCGGCCGGAGGTCGAGCTCTCCCGTGCGGACCTGCCCGACTGGGTGCGCGCCTCCGACGTCCTCGCCGACGGCCACGACGCAGACGACGCGAAGGCCCTCGCGCGGAGCCTCGGGCTGCCGCGGTGCGGCGACGGGATCGCCGCCTGGGCGGCCCTCGGTGCCCTCGCCGCGATCGTCAGGGTCCGCGACGACGGCCGCCGCAGCGCCGTGATCGTCGACGAGTCGGGGAGCCGGTCGCCGCTGTCCCGGTGGGCGCGGGCGATCGGGTTCGCGCCGGTCGAGCTCGAGCTCACCGGCCACCGGTCGAGCGTCGAGGTGCTCGACGTCGACACCGCCTCGCTCGACGTCATCGTGCGGCTGCACCCCGGCGGCTGCGACGCCGACGACATCGACGAGGCGATGAGCCAGGCGTCCTGGGCGCTGAAGTCCGGCGGCCTGCTCTGCGTCACGCTCCCGATCGGCCACCCCGGGGCCGAGGGCGCCCTCGGGCCGGCCGACGTGCGCGCCGTGCTGGCCCGTTCCCACGACTTCGGGTTCGTGCTCGTCGGCGACCTCGACGGCGACATCACCGGGCGGATGCGGTCGGCTTCCGACACGTCCACCCGCACCGACGCGGCATACGGGCTGCTCCGGCTCACCCTGCGGAGGCGCTGACATGGCCCCGGGCCCCACCACCACGCCCACCACGAACCGCGCTCGCCTGTTCAGCGGGCTGCGGATCCTGTTGGCCCTGTTGGTCGTCACGGCGGTGACCGTCGCGGTGGCCAAGAACTGGCGCGAGGTGTCCGCCGACATCGGGCGCATCGACGCCGGGACGTTCGCACTGGCCGCGGTGCTCGTCTGCCTGCCCCCGGTCTTCACCGTGCTGGGGTGGCGGGTCCTCATGGCCGACCTCGGGTCGCCCCTGCACGTCGCGCCGGCCGGCGGCATCTTCTTCGTCGGCCAGCTGGGCAAGTACGTGCCCGGAGCGGTCTGGAGCATCGTCGCGCAGGCCGAGATCGGCGCCCGGCTGCACATCCCGCGCAAGCGCTCGGCGGTGGTCGCGTTCGTCTCGGTGGCGATGGCGGCCATCTGCGGGCTGATCGTGGGCGCGCCCGCCCTGCCCCTGCTCATCACCCGTGACGACTCGGCGGCGCGCACCGGCTGGGCACTGCTCCTCGCGGTGCCGCTGCTGGCCGTCGTGCTCTGGCCGCCGCTGCTCAACTGGGGGATCGCCACCGTCCTGCGGGTGCTCCGCCGAGAGCAGCTCGAGCACCGGCTCTCCGGGCGGGCCGTCCTCACCGCGACCCTCTTCTTCATCGGCGCGTGGATCTCCTCCGGCCTGCACGTCCTCGTCCTGGCCCGGGCGATCGGCGCCGACACGGGCACGGGTCAGCTGGTGCTCGCGAGCCTGTCCGGCTTCGCGCTCGCGTCGTCGATCGCGATGTTCAGCGTGGTCCTGCCAGCCGGCGTCGGGGTCCGCGAGGGCGTCCTCGTGCTGATCCTCGCCCCGGTGACCTCCACCTCCGCCGCCACCGCCGTCGTCGTCATCTCGCGCTTCCTCACCGTGGCCGCCGACGTCGTGTTCGCCTTCGGCGGCTGGCTCTACGCGCGCTCACACCACCTGGTCACCTCTCCTGAGGAGCGCGAGCACGACCACATCGAGGTCGACCCCGACGTGACTGCCGAGGAGTCCCGCTCGTGACGTCCGACGGGTCCGCCCGCGAGGAGCAGCTCGCCTACTCCGAGCTGATGGGCGCGATGCTCGACGAGCGCAAGCGGCGGCAGAAGGCCCAGAAGATCCTGGCCGTCGTGCGGCACGCGCTCGGGCGGGACGACCTGGCTGGCCTGCGCGCCCTCGACGTGGGCTGCTCGGCCGGCTTCATCGCCGACGAGCTGGCCCTGGCCGGTGCGCGCACGACCGGCGTCGACATCGACGAGCCCGGGCTGGTCGCGGCGCGGGAGCGGTTCGGGGAACGCGTGGAGTTCAGCCTGGCCCGGGGCGAGGCGCTGCCGTTCGAGGACGGGTCGATGGACGTCGTCGTCTTCAACCACATCTACGAGCACGTGGTCGACCCCGAGTCGGTCGTCGCCGACATCCACCGCGTGCTGAGCCCCACCGGCGTGCTCTACCTCGGCATCGGCCACCGCCACCAGGTCGTCGAGCCGCATTACAAGCTGCCGTTCCTCTCCTGGCTGCCGCAGGGTGCCGCGGACCGCTACCTGCGGCTGACCGGCCGCGGCGAGCACTACTACGAGCACTACTACTCCCGGGCCGGGCTGCGCCGGCTCTTCGGCGCCTTCGACGTCTGGGACTACACGCTGCCGGTGCTCGCGGACAGCGCGGCCTTCGCCGGCACCGACCAGATTCCGGCCTGGGTGTCCCGCGTCCCCGGCCGCGTCCTCGAGGCGGCCGCACCGATGGCCCCGACGTACATCTGGGCGGCCTTCAAGGACGCCGCCCCCGCGGGCCCCGCGCTCCGCGTCAGCCCCGTCCACCTCTGACACGGGTATGCCGCCCGGCTTGGCGGGCGGCATACCTGGTGCCGCGGTCGGGTCCGAAGACCCGGGGGTCAGGCGGCGCCCGGCTCCTGGGTGTCGTCCTTCGGGTACTTCTTCACGAAGTCGATGATGACCTGTCCGGAGAGGTCGCCGCAGAGCTGGCGGTGACCGGCGTCCTTGGCCCAGTGCGAGAGCGCGTAGGGCTTGTCGGCCGGGAAGGCGCCACGGCTGGGGTCCCACTCGACGACCTTGAACTTGCCGCTGGTCTCGGCGACCTTGTTGGCCTGGTCGGCGACGTCCTTGAGCAGCGTGGTGTCCTTCACCTTGGTGCCGTCGTACCAGAGGATCGTGTAGCCGTGCTCGAGGTTGTGGACCAGCGTCTCGAGGACCGGGCGGTCGGTGGCGGTGTAGAAGTCACGGCCGCTGACGTCGGGGCTGACGAAGTGGGCGCCGTTGCTCGGCGGGATCGTCGAGTACTGCACCGAGGTCTGGTCGGGCTTCTGCGTGCCCGGCCCGACGTGCTCGCCCGAACCGGTCGCGGCGTCGGTGGTGACGGGGTCGCACTTGGCGGCCGCCACGGAGACACCGAGGGCCGGCAGCTGCTTGCCCTTCGCGTCGTTGATCGCGTAGAGCACGACCCCCGTGAGACCGGCCAGCAGCACGAGACAACCGACGACGATGCCGGCGACGACCTTGCGCTCCTTGGCTTTCTGCTGGTTCTGGATCTCGGCCAGTCGGGCCTTGCGGTCCTGGCTCGCGCGCTTGTTTGCCACAGGTTCCTCGGGGTCGTTCGGGGGCGGGTCGCGCAGAGTCTACGTGGCCCGCCTGCGGACTCTGTCACCCCAACGCGCAACACTGGCGTCATGTCCCCGACCGCCGAGACCACCCGTGTGTGGCGTCCCGGCAGGGCCACTGCGGTGGGGCTGGTGATCTCGGCGTTCCGTCGCGGGGGAGGCGATCCGACCTTCCAGTCCGACCGGGGCGACGGCTGGTGGCTCGGGCTGCCGACCCCCACCGGGGCGGCAACGCTGCGGCTCGTCCAGCGTCGCGACGCCGGTGAAGTCGTGGCGACCGCCTGGGGTGATGGAGCGCAGTGGGCCCTCGACCAGGTGCCGGCGCTGCTCGGCGACGGAGACGACGACAGTGACTTCGTGGCGCACCATCCGCAGGTCGCCACGGCGTGGAAGCGGTATGCCGCGTGGCACGTGCCGCGGTCCGGCCTGGTCATGCACGCGCTGGTCCCGGGGGTGATCGAGCAGAAGGTCACCGGCAAGGAGGCGTTCGGTGGATACCGGGCGCTGGTCCACCGGTTCGGCTCGCGCGCCCCTGGCCCCGGTGAGCAGCGTCGGCTGTGGGTCGCCCCGACGGCGCAGGAGTGGGCGGCCATCCCGTCCTGGGACTGGCTGGCGGCGTCGGTGGACGGCGCGCGGTCAGGGACGGTGATGAGGGCGGCCGCGGTGGCGGGCCGGCTGGAGGAGTGCGCCACCCTGCCCCTCGACGCGGCCCACCGACGGCTGCGGTCGGTGCCGGGCATCGGCGTCTGGACGGCGGCCGAGGTCGCCCAACGCGCGCTGGGTGACCCCGACTCCGTGAGCTTCGGCGACTACCACGTGGCCAAGAACCTCACCTGGGCGCTGTTGGGCGAGGCCCGCGACGACGACGTCCTCGCCGAGCTGCTCGAGCCCTACCGGGGCCACCGCTACCGCGTGCAGCACCTGCTCGAGCTGTCCGGGGCGGCTCGTCCGCGGCGGGGTCCCCGGATGGCCCCGAGGACCCACCTCCCGACGCGCCGCTGACGAAGTCCGCCCGCAGGTGTTGGGTTCCGGTGGTCACCAGGCCGCCGTGACCCGCGTTCGGTGACGAACAGGTCGCCACAGGGCGCGGTGCGACGGGGTGGCCTCAGCGGTCGGTGACCGTCACGCGGACCCGGGCCTCGCCGTCCGGGCCGAGGAAGTCCGCACCGTCGAGCGCGGAGTCGATGCCCTCGCCCCACAGCGCGACCTGAAGACGGGCGGCCACCACACCCACCTGGAACGGCGTTTTTGCCGAGAGCTCGACGAAGGCCTCCCCGCTGGTGTCGGCACCGCTGCCGAACGGGAGGTGGGCGGCTGCGACCGAGCACGCTCGCTCGACGCGCACGGCGAGGGGTTCCGGTGCGACAGAAGCGATTCCGAGCTGTGCGGCGCCCGAGCTGCCGGGCTCGAGGCCGAGGGCGGCCCGGACGGCCTCGGCGCGGCCGTAGTCGAACCAGTCGTCGCGTCCTGCGCGGATGAGCGCGCGGGCGCCGCGGCCGCGGTCGGCCAGGACCCACTCGGTGCCGCGGACCACGGCGGCGGGGATCGCGTCGGCCTTGCCCTTGACCAGGTCTGCGGCAGCCGCGAGCTCGTCGCCGACCGCGCGGGCGGTGACCGACAGCGGCCGACCGTCGGCGTCGACACCACCGCGCAGGTCGTCGACGACGTCGATGCCTGCGGCACCCAGCGCGAAGTCGGTCTGCCCGAACCGCCACGGTCGCCCAGCGGTGTCGCTCAGCACCACACCCAGGCGCCTGAGGCCGGTCGCGGCCAGCAGCGCCACCCGCAGGTGCTCCGCCTCCGCATCGGGGTCGGCCGGCAGCAGCAGCACGGCATCTCGCCCGCCGGTGTTGGAGGCGTCCACCCCGGCCGCGGCCAGGATCGGGCCGGCCGTCGACCGGACGATCTGTGTCACCTTGTCGCCGCTCAGGCGCTCGGCCACCACCCGGACTGTCTGGCTGACGACGGCCGCGCTCTTGATCGTCGAATCTGCCCACAGGCCAAGGGATTTCGAGACGATCTTGCTCGAGACCACGAGCACGTCGCCATCCACCAGGGTCAGGCCCGCCGCTGCGGCGGCGTCGAGCAGCAGGACGACCAGCTCGTCGCCGGGTCGCACCTCGGGCATGCCCGTCAGTGGCACGATCGAGAGCGTCGGCACGGTCAGGCGTCCTTGGTCTGGGTGGTCAGCTCGAGCGCCAGGTCGAGGGCGGCACCCGCGATCTCGGCTGCCGCGTCCGTGTCGGTCATCAGCAGCGGTCGGCCACGCACCGCCGCCCGGGGCAGTCGCACCGACGACTCGTCCTCGGGGGAGACGAGCCACCCGTCGAGGAAGTCCTCGTAGAGTCCCGCGACGGCGGCGGTCGTGGAGTCCACGCCGATGGCCCGCAGGCACGCGTCGGCGTGGCCTCGCACCGGCATACCTCCGATGAGTGGTGACACGCCGACCACCGGAGCAGCGGTGCCGCGCAAGGCATCTCGCACGCCCGGGACCCCGAGGATGATCCCGATGGACACGACCGGGTTGCTCGGCGGCAGGAGCACCACGTCGGCGCCACGGATCGCGTCGAGGACGCCGGGAGCGGGGGTGGCGCGGTCCATGCCGACGGCCTGGAAGCGCTGTGCCGGGATCGACGCCTGGTGGCGGACCCACCACTCCTGGAAGTGGATCGCCCGCTGTCCCTGCTCGTCCTCGACGACCACGTGGGTCTCGACGGGCGAGTCGCTCATGGGCAGCAGCGTGATGCGCTGGTCGGGCAGCCCCCACCGGGCCGCGAGACGGGCGGTCACCTCGGACAGGGACACGCCCTGGCCCAGCCACTGCGAGCGCACGACGTGGGTGCCGAAGTCGAGGTCGCCGAGGGCGAACCACTGGGGCACGGCACCGTAGGCCGCCAGCTCCCCGAGCACCCGGTGGCTCTCGTCGGCACGCCCCCAGCCCTGGCCCTCGTGGATGCCGCCGCCGAGGGTGTAGATCAACGTGTCGAGGTCGGGACAGACCCGCAGTCCGAAGAGGGTGATGTCGTCACCGGTGTTGCCGATGATGGTGAGCTCGGTGCCTGCGAGGTCGGGGGAGCGGTCGAGGTGGGTGCGGAGGCCACGCAGGAAGCGGGCACCTCCGACGCCGCCGGCCAGTGCCGTGATGCGCATGTCCCGCAGTCTTGCAGCCCCGCCCTGCGAGGCGACCGGTGGCTCCCGCAGGATGGACGCCCGTGGCCGCCGGACCTACGCCGGGCACGTGCACCGCACTTCTACCGCACCTCTAGCGTCCGGGGAAGAGGCGTTATCAAGGTTCGTCCGATCGGGCAAATATCAGACTTCCGCTTGACGAACCACGTATGACACGCGTGTAATTCCATTGTTGTGATCGCGCTTGATCACACACATGGCGGCGCACCGGGTCGAGGAGGAAGCCGTGCAAGAGCTTCAGTTGGTCACCTTTGAAGGTGGCGAAGAGGTACAGATGTCGTGGCAGGAGCGGTCGCTCTGCGCCCAGACGGACCCCGAGGCGTTCTTCCCTGAGAAGGGCGGGTCGACGCGGGAGGCCAAGAAGGTCTGCGTCGGGTGCGAGGTCCGGGCCGAGTGCCTGGAGTACGCCCTGGCCCACGACGAGCGGTTCGGCATCTGGGGCGGGCTGTCCGAGCGTGAGCGCCGCAAGCTCAAGAAGCGTGCGGTCTAGTCGCCGGCGCGGCGACTCCCTCGTGACCAGCGCATGACGCTTGCCCCGCCCCATGATGTGACGGACCCCGCAGGACCTCCTGCGGCGGTCGCGACCGTGACGGCGGTTCTGGTGCTCCGGGGCCCCGCCTCGGCGCTCCCGGAGACCCTCGACTCCCTCGCGCGCCAGACGCGCAGCCCCGAACGCCTCGTGGTGGTCGACCCCGGGGTGGACGGCAACGCCGTCGAGACCGTGCGGGCCCACGATGGCGTCGCGGACTCCATCCCCTCGATCAGCTTCGTCACCGTCCCCGGCGCCGCCTCCCTCGCGTATGCCGTGCGCTCGGCCCTCGCCCAGGACGCTCTCGCCCAGGACGCCCCCGCGCAGGATCACGCGTCCCGTGGTGACGAGCGCGACCCGGCCACCCACGTGTGGGTGCTGACCTCCGACAGCGCCGCCGCGCCCATGACCCTGGCCCGCCTGCTCGACGCGGTGCGTCGCAGCCCGTCGGTCGGGGCGGCCGGTCCCAAGCTGCTCGACTGGACCCGCGCCGGCGCGCTGCGCTCCGTGGGCCTCCAGCTGACCCGCAGCGGACGACTCATCCCGTCCCCGGCCGCCGGTGAGCCCGACCAGGGTCAGTACGACCGCCGCACCGACGTCCTCGCCATCCCCGCGACCGGCATGCTCGTCGAGCGGGACCTGTTCGAGCAGCTGGGTGGTCCGGAGCGCAGGTTCGGCGACTTCGGTGCCGACATCGACTTCTCGTGGCGGGCCCAGCAGTCCGGCCGTCGGGTGGTCGTGGTGCCCCGCGCCACTCTGCGGACGGGGGCCGAGGCGGCCCCGGACGACGTCGTGCCGCGCGACTCGGCGACCCGCCTGCGTCGACAGGCGCGCCGCGTGGCGCTGTCGCGCTGCGCCTGGTGGACGCTGCCGTTCCTGACCGCGTGGATCGTCCTCTCGAGCACGCTCGCGGCCGTCGCCCTCCTGCTCGCGAAGCGCCCGCGCGCCGCCTGGGCGGAGTTCTCCGACATCGGTGCCGTGCTCACGCCCGGCCGCGTGCTGGGCGCCCGCTGGCGGTCGCGCGGCACGCGCCAAGTGCGTCGCCGCGACCTGCAGGGACTGTTCGTCCCGTCGCGCACCGTCCTGCGCCACACCACTGACCTCATCCGTGACGGAGTGGCCCTCGAGCCGGGCCAGGTCGACTCCGCCCGCGCCTCCGCGATCGAGTCGGGTCCCGTCGCCGACGAGGCGCAGGACCTCAACGTGCTCGGTGCCACCTGGGCATCCCGCGCCGCCCGCAACCCCGGCCTCCTCGTGGTCCTCGCGGTGACGGTGGTGTCGGTGCTGGCGACCAGGCGGCTCGGTGGCAGCTTCGGCGACCGCCTCGACAACGGACTCACCGGCGGCGAGACCGTCGGGGTCCGGGCCGGTGCGGGCACGCTCTGGCACACCTGGCTCGACGGCTGGCACGGCGCGGGCCTCGGGTCCGGCGCCGAGCAGGGGCCCCACCTCGTGGTACTGGCCGGGCTCTCGTGGCTGGCCGCCCACCTCCCCCTCCTCAGCGCTCCCGCCTCGCCCGCCGGTGCGGTCGTCACCGTGCTCGTGACGTTCGCGCTCCCGCTGGCCGCGCTCACCGCATACCTCGGCGCCCGGGTCGTGACCCACTCGCGCCTGCCCCGTGCCCTCGCGGCCCTGGCGTGGTCCACGACTGCGGTGCTGGCCACCGCGGTCGGCTCCGGCCGGCTCGGAGCCGTCGTCGCCGCGGTCGTGCTGCCGCTCGTCGCGGCGGGCGTGGCGCTGGCCGGTCGCCGGACCGGCACGGCCACCGCCACGGCGGCCACCGTCCTCGCGGCCGCCGTCCTCGGGGCGTTCGCTCCCGCCCTCCTGGCCCTGGTGGTCGTCGCCGGCGTCGCGGTGGTCGTCGCCGGGCACGGCTGGGCCCGCGTGCGGGGCCTGGCGATCGTGCTCGGTCCTGTGCTGCTGCTCGGACCCTGGGTGGCCACGCTGGTCGCGCGCCCGGCGCTGGTGTTCACCGGTCCCGGCCTCTCCGTCTGGGGCACCGGTCAGGCGCAGCCCTGGCAGATCGCGCTGCTCCACCCGGGTGGAGCCGGCTCCTACCCCGTCCTGCTGTCGGCACCGCTCGTCCTCGCGGGGCTGCTCGGCCTGCTCAGGGCGGGTCGCCGTGGTCCGGCCGCGAGCGTCCTTGCCGTCGTCGCCATCATCGGGCTCGGCTATGCCGTCCTCGCTCCCCGGATCACCCTCGGGGTCGTCCCGCAGGGACTTCCGGAGGCAGGCCGGCCGATCACCGCCTGGGCCGGCACCGGCCTGCTGGTGTGCGCCCTTGCCCTCGTCGCGGCTGCCCTGCTGGGGGCCGAAGGCCTCGCGGTGAGTCGGTCCCGCGGGGGCTGGGAGGCGCTGGCCCGATGGCCCGTCGCCGCAGCCCTGATCGCCTCTGTGCTGCTCAGCGGTGCCTGGCTGACCTGGCGCACGGTGGGCAGCGAGCTGCGCGCCTGGCAGGACCCGCGGCCCGCGGTGGCTGTCGACCAGGCCGAGAGCGGCATCGGCAACCGCATGCTCCTGCTCGCCCCGGAAGGGGAGGGGCTGACCTACCAGCTGCTCGGCCGCGAGGTCAGCGACGTGGCGCGCTCGTTGCCGACCCCCGCCGCCGATCGCGCCCCACGCGCCGACAGCGCGGCCCTGGCGACCTCGGTCGGTGCGCTCTTCGAGCAGGGCGCTGCCCCCGGGGCGCTCACCCCGGCGGCAGACCTGTCCGACCAGGCCGTGGGTTTCGTCGGCCTGCGCACCGAGGCCACCGACCCGCGGATCCGCGCGCTCGACGCGACGGCCGGGCTCAGCCGCCTGGGCGAACACGACGGCGTGACCTTCTGGCGCGTGCTCCCCGGAGGCGGTGGCACGGCCGACGACGCGGTCGCACCGTCGCGGGTCCGACTGGTCACCAAGACCTCCGAGCAGGCCCTGCCGGTGAGTGGCTCACACGCCCGTGTCGAGGTGAAGTCCGTGGTGCCGCAAGGCGCTTCGCTCGTCCTCGCCGAGCCCGACTCCTGGGTGCGCCACGCCAGGGTGACCGTCGACGGCCGGATCCTCGCGCCCAGCGGCGACGGCGCGGCATACCCACTGCCCGCCGGTCCGGCGACGATCTCCGTGGAGGTGCTCCCCACCAGCGCCACCTGGCGCTCCGCGCAGGGCATCCTCCTGCTGCTGGTCGTCTTCCTCGCCGTGCCGTTCGGCAACCGCTCCTCGAGGAGGAGGCGCCCGTGAACGTGTCAGCCAGCGGACTGGTCCGCACGTCCCTCGTGGCCCTCGCGGGTGTGGGCATCGTCGTCGCCGCCACGCACGGCCAGGGTGCGCTGGCCGTCGGGTCCGACGTCGGCGCCGACCAGGCCAGCAGCGCAGTCACGAGCCCGGTGCGCAGCTCCTCGCTCGTGTGCCCCGGCCCCGAGCTCAAGGGGATCCAGGGCGTCGACGACGCCGACGTGCCGGTGCGGGTCGCCGCGGCCGCGGCGCCGCCTCGTGCCCTCACCGGCAGCCAACCCGCCACGGCCGCAGGCACGCTCAGCGTCGCCCGTATGCCGAGTGGTGCCCTCGGCGCCCCCGTCACCGCTCGTGGGGCCAACCTCTCGGCCGACCAGGCCACGGCCGCTGGCGTGCTCGTGTCCGGGACCGAGTCGATGGCGGCCGGAGTGGCGGCGGTCCAGAGCTGGCTGGTGCCCTCGGGCGACCTGCGCTCCCTCGGAGGGGCGCCGTGCAGCCAGCCGGGTGCCGAGTTCTGGATCCTCGCCGGTGGAGGCGACCCCGGTCGCCAGGAGCGGCTCGTGCTCACCAACCCGGGTGGCAACCCGGTCACCGTGGACGCGACGCTGCACGGGGCCGACGGGCCGGTCTCCTCTCCCAACGGCAAGGACCTCGTCGTGCCGGCCCACGGTCGCACCTCCTTCCTGCTCGACTCGATCTCGGGTGACCTCGCCAACCCCGTCGTGCACGTCGTCGCCCAAGGTGGCGTCGTCGGCGCCGTCGTCAACGACACCTGGCTGGACGGGACGAGGGCGGGAGGGTCGGACGACGCGGTGCCGGCCGCCATGCCCTCGCGCGACCAGGTCATCCCGGCGGTCGCCGTGACCGGCAGGTCGGTGCTGCGCGTCGCGGTGCCCGGCGGCTCAGAGGCCGTGGTCCAGGCGAGGGTGCTCACCGCCCAGGGCGCCCGGGCCCTGCCGGGGGGAGGCGTCATCCGCATCAACGGCGGCGCCGTGCGCGACATCGACCTCTCGACGCTCCCGCCCTCCACCGTGGGGATCCAGGTCCGGGCCGACGTGCCCGTCGTGGCCGCCGCGATGGTGACCCGTGCCGACCCCGCCAAGCCCGGCGACCTGGCCTGGGCCTCGTCGACCCCACCGATCACGGGGGTGGCCGGGATGCCGCTCGTCGCTCCCGGCGCGGCCACCGGTGTCCAGCGCCTGCTGTCGCTGACGTCGTCGGGTGACACCGCCGGGGTGGAGGTGGTGACCGTCGACGCCCACGGGGTCGAGACCTCGCGCAGGCCGCAGGTCGGCGTCGACGCCACCTCGTCGATCGACGTCACCGGTGCCGCCTCCGTGTGGGTGCACCGCGTGTCCGGCAACGGTCAGCTGCGAGCCGGCGTCATCTCCCTGCTGGAGGACGACCAAGGGCAGCTCATCTCGGTCACGCCGCTCAGGGACACCGTCCTGCGGACGACCTCGGTCGGCCTGCGCGAAGTCACCCAGTAGCGGTCCGTCCGGGCAGTCCCGGCAGTCCCGGCAGGGTGTTCAGGGCAGGGCGGTCAGGCGCCGTCGTCGTAGCGCGGGTCGAGGTCGCCCGGAGGCAGGTTGAACAGTCCGGCCACCTGCTCGACCACGACGTCCTGCACGATCGCGGTGAGGTCCCGCTGGCTCTCGGCGCGGGCCTCGATCGGCCTGCGGTAGATGACGATCCGGGCAGGCTGCCGTCCGTGGGCGGGAAAGGCCCGGCCGAGCGGGGCGCCCTCGCGCTCCCACGGCGCAGGGTCGGTGGGCGGGACGTCCTCCACCGCGAACTCCAGCTGCTCGAAGCGCGGCCCGAGCCGACCTTCGAGGCGGGCCGCGCTGTCCAGCACGAGGTCGTCGAACTGCTGGCGCCGCGTGGTCATCGCCGGCACGGCCGGCCACGCCAGCGGACCGCGCACGCCACGGCCGCGGCGGTCCCGCCGACCGGGCCCGGAGGAGCGCTGGGGGGAGCCGGCCGAAGTCACTCCCGCAGCCTACGGCGTGCCGACCCGGCGGCCCCGCCGTGCTGGCATAGAGTCCGCGACGTGAGTCTGTCCAGGAGGTGCTCCCGCACCGCGTGCTCCAAGCCCGCCATCGCGACGCTCACCTACGTCTACGGCGACCAGACCGCGGTGGTCGGCCCGCTCGCGACCTTCGCCGAACCGCACACCTACGACCTGTGCGCCACCCACGCCGAGGGCCTGACCGCCCCGCGGGGCTGGGAGATCGTGCGCCTGTCGGGCGAGTACGTCGAGCCCGAGCCGTCGCACGACGACCTCCTGGCCCTGGCGAACGCCGTGCGTGAGGCTGGCCGTCCCCGGCTCGGCGAGGCCGCCGTGCAGGCGCGCCGCCAGCCTGCCGACGAGGATGCGTCCGGCGCGATCGAGACCGGTCGCCGAGGACACCTGCGCGTGCTGCGCGACTCCTGAGACCGCTAGGGTTTCGGGCGTGCCGAAACCCGTGCTGTCCGACTTCGTCAAGGCCTATGACGTCCGTGGTCTGGTCCCCGACCAGCTCAACGTGGACGTGGCCTGGGCGCTCGGAGCTGCGTTCGCGCAGACCGTCATCGCCCCTGAGGGCGCGTCGGGCGTGGTGATCGGCCACGACATGCGCCCGTCGTCACCGGAGCTCTCGCGCGCCTTCGCGGCAGGTGTCACGGCCCAGGGCCTGGACGCCACCCTGATCGGGCTGTGCAGCACCGACGGCCTCTACTACGCCAGTGGCGCCCTCGACCTCCCCGGCGCGATGTTCACGGCGTCGCACAACCCGGCCCAGTACAACGGCATCAAGCTCTGCCGCGCGGGCGCCCGTCCCGTCGGGCAGGACTCCGGCCTGGCCGACGTCAGCGCCCTGGCCCAGCAGCTCCTCGACACCGGCACCAGTGCCGGACCGGTCGACGGTCGCGTGGGCGAGGTGGTCGAGCGCGACCTGCTGACCGACTACGCGGTGTTCCTGCGGGGCCTCGTGGACCTCTCCGCCGGACGCCCCCTCAAGGTCGTCGTCGACGCCGGGAACGGCATGGGCGGCCACACGGTGCCGGCGGTCCTCGGCACGGCCGCAGGCCTGCCCGAGCTCCCGCTCGAGGTCGTGCCGCTCTACTTCGAGCTGGACGGCACCTTCCCCAACCACGAGGCCAACCCGCTCGAGCCCGAGAACCTGCGCGACCTGCAGGCTGCGGTCGTCGAGCACGGCGCCGACCTCGGGCTCGCCTTCGACGGCGACGCTGACCGCTGCTTCGTCATCGACGAGCGCGGCGAGCCGGTCAGCCCGAGTGCCGTGACCGCGCTGGTGGCCACCCGCGAGGTCGCCAAGCGGGTCGCTGCGGGCACCGCCGCGGCCGACGTCGCCGTGGTCTACAACGTCATCTCGTCGGCAGCGGTCCCCGAGATCATCGCCGAGCAGGGTGCGCGCGGCGTCCGCACTCGCGTGGGGCACTCGTTCATCAAGGCCGAGATGGCCCGTGAGGACGCCGTCTTCGGCGGCGAGCACAGCGCGCACTACTACTTCCGCGACTTCTGGTTCGCCGACACCGGCATGCTCGCCGCGATGCACGTCCTCGCCGCCCTCGGCGAGCAGGCCGAGCCGCTCAGCCGGCTCACCGCGGCATACAGCCGGTATGCCGCGTCCGGCGAGATCAACTCGACCGTCACCGACGCGCCGGCCGCGACCGCGCGGGTGCGGGAGTGGGCGGCCGAGCGGGGTGCGGAGTTCGACGAGCTCGACGGGCTGACGGCGACCCACGCGGCGACGCAGGACTCCCCGATGTGGTGGCTCAACCTGCGCGCCTCCAACACCGAACCGCTGCTGCGACTCAACGTCGAGGCTGCCGACCGAGACACGATGAGCCAGGTGCGAGACGATGTGCTCGCACTGGTGAGAGGAGAACGCTGATGTCGCAAGGACAGGACGTCCGGATCGAGCCGTGGCTGCGGGAGATCCTGAGGTGCCCGGCCTGCCGCTCCGAGCTCACCGACGCCACCGTGGAGGGCAAGCCCGAGCTGCACTGCACCAACGCCGAGTGCGGACTGCAGTACCGCATCGACGACGGCGTGCCAGTGCTGCTGGTCGACGAAGCCCGCAAGCCGGTCTGACGGACTGCCGGCGCGACGATGGCCTCCTTCTTCGACGAGTCGCGCGTCGACAGTGACGAAGCGCTGACGGCCCTCGACTCGCACCAGACGCTGCGGGCCCTCGCCACGTCCGGTGCCCAGGTCCGCGAGGCCGTCGCCCTGTCCGCAGAGGCGGGGATCGAACGGGTCGGAGGGGGTGAGCGGCCGCGCTCGGTGCTCGTCGCGTCGCTGGGCGGGTCCGCCGTCGTGTGCGACGTCCTAGAGCTCCTGGCCGAGCCGGGGTCGCCGGTGCCGGTGAGCGTACGGAGGAACGTGCCCCTGCCCGGCTGGGTGGGCCCCCTCGACCTCGTCATCGCGGTGTCCCTGTCGGGCCGCGCTCCGGGTCCGCTCGCGCTGGCCGCCGAGGCCGCCCGCAGGGGCGCCTCGCTGCTGACTGTCGGCGCCGTGGACTCGCCGCTGGCCGACGTGGCCGCACAGGCCAGGGGCGTGCACATCGGCATCGGCCGTGGCCGGACGACGTCCCGGACCGCTCTGTGGTCCCTGCTCGCACCGGTGCTGCTCGGGGCCGGCCACCTGGGCATCGTCGACGTCGATGCCCGCGTGCTCACCCAGACCGCCGACCGCCTCGACGAGCTGGCCGAGACCTGCCGGCCGTCGTCGGAGTCGTTCGTCAACCCGGCGAAGGTCCTCGCCGCCGACCTCGCCGAAGGGGTGCCGGTCGTCCTCGGCGACGGCCCCCTCAACGGGGTCGCCGCGGGCCGCGCCACGTCGATGCTGGCCCGGACCGCCCGCGTGCCGGCCACCTCGGGCGAGCTGCCCGACGACGCGGCCCAGGTCGTGGCGTGCTTCGACGGACCGTTCACGGCGGCCTACTCCGGTGGGGCACCGGCACTGGCGACGGGTCAGGACCGCGGCGACGACATCTTCGCCGACCCGTTCCTCGACGGTCCGGCAGCCCCCCGCCTGTCGCTGCTCATGCTCCGCGACGTCCTGCCCGACCCGCTGACCCGTGCGGCCGACGAGGCGCGGATCCTGGCCGAGGCCGTGACGACCGCTGCCCGCGAGGCGGGCGTGCGGGTCAGCGAGGTGACCGCCGAGCCGGGGCACCCCCTGACCCGGCTCGCCGGCCAGATCGCCACGACCGACTTCGCCGCGACCTACCTCGCGCTCGGGCTGGGGCTCGACCCGGCGGTCTCACCCCACGTGGCCGACCTGCGCGGGCGCACCGGCGGCTGAACGTCAGGGACGGACCGAGCGGATCAGCTCTACCGCGTCGCCCACGACGCCCCGCATGCCGGGCAGGCGGCTCAGCCGCACCAGCTTGTCGACCAGGGGGACGACCTGGCGCACGAGGGCCCGCGTGCGCGTCTGGCCGGCGCTCGAGTCGTGCACCCAGAACAGCACGACCCCCATCTGGAGCAGCCACAGCAGCTCGGGCAGCTCGGCCCGGATCGGTGCCGGCACCTTGAGGTCCGACCCGTCGACCACTCTCCGGAACAGGTCGATGCTGGCCTCGCGGGCGCCCCGCGACTCGCTGCTGAACGGCGACAGGGGACTGGTGGGCTCGGCGGCGACCTTGAAGAACTTGCCCGCGAACCCGTGGAACGGCTCGGCGACGTCGACCCACGTCGTCAGCACGCCGCGCAGGCGGTCGGCGAACTTCTCGGTGCGCTCGAGCGAGTCGTGCGCCGCGGCCGCGTGCTCGACCTGGATCTGGTCGTAGAAGGCCTGGACCAGGTGCTCCTTCGATGCGAAGTAGTAGTAGGCGTTGCCGATGCTGACGCCGGCCCGGTCGGCGACGGCGCGCATGGTGGTCTTGTCGTAGCCACGCTCGAGGAAGAGCTCCTGGGCGGCCGCCGCGATCGCGGCCCGGGTCTGCTCGCCGCGGTCGGACCGGTTGGCTGGGTCAGACCGGTTGGCAGAGTCCGTCACAGTCGTCAGCGTAGCCACCCCCTCCGGAGGGGGTGGGCACGCCCAACTCAGCTGCGTGCGTCGTGGTGAGGGAGGCGCGCAGCCCTGCGGCGGCATACGCCATCGCCCTGGCGACGGGCACGCCGAGGGGGGTGGACAACCGGAGGGCGAGGTCGCGGTGCTCGACGGTGGCCCACAGGCAGGTGACCCACGCGCTGGCGCCGGTCCACACCGCGCCGGTGTCGGCCACGACGGTGATCTCGCGGAGGGTGGCGGCGTGGTCGAGGCGGGGGAGCAGCTCACGGGCGGCGGCGGAGCCGGCAGGGACCGCGGTGACCGGCACGAGGTGCGGCTGCCCGACGAGCCAGGACCGGAACCGCGAGCACATCGGGCAGCCGGCGTCGTAGAGGACGACCAGCTGGTTCACGGCCCGGCCTCGACGCCGTGGGCGTGGTCGCCCCGGGTGCGGCGGCCCCGGGTGCGGCGGTCCCGGGTGCGGTCTGGGGTGCGGTCGGCGAGGACGGCAACCCCCAGGCCAGCCACGGCGGGGGCCACGAACACCCCGACGCTGAGGAGGCTGAGGACGGTCAGGACGCCCAGCAGCGCCACGACCACCAGGGCGGCCACCTGGGCCCCTCGCCCGCCCGGCCCGAGCAGCAAGGCCCCGACGACCAGGCAGGCGGCCAGCGGGATGCCAGCCACGACCACCCCCCACCACCCGTTCTCACCCACGAGGGTGGTCGAGCTCGAGGTGGTGCTGACCGCGCCGGTCGAGTCCGTGCCGCCCGTCTCCCCGGAGTAGACCGGCACGGTGAGGGCTGCCACGACGAGCGCGAGGCTCCAGAGGGTGGCGCCGGCGAGCGCGATCCGGGCCGTCGGCATGGCGGTCAGCCCATCGGGGCGGGGAAGGGCTGGGTCCAGCCCTGCGGCGGGACCGGGGGAGCGGCCATGGCGTCGAGGCGACCCCGACGACGGATCCTGTTGAAGACGTAGACGTTGGTCAGGTGCACGACGCCGAGCATCAGCAGGACGACTCCCATCTTCACGCTGAGCACCTCGACGATGGCGCGGGCGTTGGCCAGGGTGTCGCCGACCCGCAGGTAGAGGGCCACGACGCCGAGGTTGAGCAGGTAGAAGCCGACGACGAGCAGCTTGTTGACCGCCTCGGCGAGGTCGTCGTTGCCGTCGAACACGTCGACGAGGAACACCCGGCCGTTGCGCGACAGGGTCGACCCGACCCAGATGGTGAGGGGGACGGCGATGAGCAGGTAGAGCAGGTAGGCGATGACCGCGTTGTCCATGGCACTCCTTCAGGAGACGTTGTTGAACGTGTTCAAGTTGATGGAGCTGACGGTAGCAGACGATGTTGAACATGTTCAAGTGTCGTGGTCCGTCCCCTGTCCCGAACCCAGCCGCTAGGGTCACCGCTCGTGGCCACGAACCGACCCGCGCCCGCGTGGCTGCTGCCCACCGGCATCGGCGTGGTGGCGGTCGTCCTCGCGTGGCTGCGCTGGATCGACCCGTCGACCTGGAACCTGGTCGACCTCGACGTCTTCCTCCAGGGCGGGGAGGCCGTGCTGCACGGTGGCGACCCCTATCGCGCCCCGGCCGACGCGCTCGAGTTCACCTACCCGCCCTTCGCGGCGGTCGTCTTCGTCCCGCTGGCGCTGCTCGGAGGTGCCGCGGCGTGGGTGCTGACGGCGCTGTCGCTCGTGGCGCTGGTGGTCGTGGCGCGGCTCTCCCTGCAGGAGGGGCGACCAGCACCCACCCGGCCGGCCCCGCTGGGCTGGCTCGTGGTCCTGGTCCTCGTGGCCTGGGTGCTCGAACCGGTGCAGCGCACCTTCCTCTTCGGTCAGGTCAACCTCGTCCTGTGCGCGCTGGTGATGCTCGACGTCTTCGTGGTCCCACCGCGCTTCCGTGGCTACCTGACCGGCCTGGCGGCGGGCCTCAAGCTGACCCCGGCGTTCTTCGTCGTCTACTTCGCGGTGCGGCGCGACTGGCCCGCGGTGGCCCGCAGCGCCGCGGCCGGCCTCCTCTCGGTGCTCGTCGGGTGGGTGGTGCTGCCCACCGAGTCCGCGCGCTACTGGCTCGACGACCTGACGACGATGGGCAAGTTCGGTGGCTACGCGCAGGAGCCGACCAACCAGTCGCTGCGGGCGCTGTGGGTCCGGCTGCTGGGTGGCGACCCAGGCCCGTGGTACCTGCTCAGCGCGGCGCTCGTCGTGGTCCTCGTCGGGTGGGTGGCCACCCGGCTCACCCGCGCCGGTGACCCGTTGGCCGCGCTCACGGCGGTCGCGGCCGGATCGCTGCTGGTCTCGCCGATCTCCTGGACCCACCACTGGGTCTGGGTGGTGCCCGCCCTGGTCGTGCTGGCCCGAAGGGGTTGGCGCGTGGCCACCGTCGTGGTCGCCCTCCTGATGTACCTGCCCCCGATGTGGGCGGCCGACGGCGACCCGCTCCGGCTGTCGCCGGCCGAGCAGCTCGTGGCGTCGACCTACGTCGGGCTGGCGCTGGCCTTCCTCGTCGCGCTCGCCGTGCGTCCGGCGCGGTCCTCAGTGAGCCGGCGCGGATCCGTCACTGCGCGAGACTGATCACCTGGGCGGTCGGCAGGGCCACGAGGTCCGCGCTCTCCACGAGCACCTTGCTGGCGCGGATGCCGCTGCCGATGACCACGCGGCCGGCGGCGACGACGGCTTCGTCGACGAGGACCGGCCAGTCGGCCGGGAGCCCGATCGGCGTGATGCCGCCGTACTCCATCAGGGTCAGCTCGACCGCCTGGTCCATCGGGGCGAAGCTGATCTTGCGCACGTCGAGGTGTCGGCGCACCGCCCCGTTGATGTCGGCGCGCATCGAGGCCAGCACCAGCACCGCGGCATACCGCACCTCACCGCCCCGCTTGCCGGCGACGACGACGCAGTTGGCCGAGTGCTCCATGGCGACGTCGTAGGCCTCGCAGAAGGCCGCCGTGTCGGCGAGGGTCGGGTCGATCGACGCGACCCGGGCGGAGGCGACGGTGCCGATCGCGTCGGCGACCGGAGCCGCCAGCAGCGAGGTATGCCGGGTCGCCGGCTCCCAGCCCAGGGTGCCTTCAGCGCTGCTCACCACCGCAGACTATCCGAGCAAATGCCGACCAAACGGGCGATGCATCCCCCTCGGCGCTTGGGCATTCTGGAGGCGCCGACCCCCGCCCGAAGGACCTCCCTGCCATGCCTCGCCCGACGCGACTCGAGCTCTTCACCCGCGCCCTGTGGCTCGCCATGGTCCCCGGCGCCGTGCTGTTCTGCGCCATGCAGGTCGCGGTCCACATCAGCCACGGCATGGTCGGTGCGGACTCCCACGCCTACTGGGTCGCCGCGGGCTCCCCGCAGACCTGGTACACGACCCCGCCCGACCACGTCGACGCCTACCTCTACTCGCCCGCCTTCGCACAGCTGCTCTGGCCGCTGGGCTTCCTCCCGTGGCCGGTGTTCCAGGGCGTGTGGTTCGCCGCCCAGGCGGCCGTGCTCGCCTGGCTGCTGAAGCCGCTCGGCTGGCGCAGGGGTTTGACCGTGGCCCCCTTCTTCGTCGCCGAGCTGTTGCTGGGCAACGTCTACCTGTTCCTCGCCGCCGCCCTCGTCCTCGCGGTCAGGGGCCGGCCGGGTGCGCTCGTGCTCCCCTTGCTGACCAAGGTGACCCCGGCCGTCGTCGGACTCTGGTTCGTCCTGCGAGGCGACTGGCGGGCGGTGCGCTCTGCTGCGGTCGCCCTGGCCGTCGTGGTGGGGGTGTCGGTGGCCCTGGACCCGCAGGCCTGGCCGCGGTGGGTCGAGTTCCTCGCGTCCAACGCGGGCGCCGGGGGACCGTGGTTCCTCGTCCGGTTCGCGGTCGCCATCGCCCTGGTGGTCTGGGCCGCGCGCACCGGGCGCGCGTGGCTGCTGGCGCCCGCCCTGCTGCTCGCCTGTCCGGTCTTCAGTGCCTTCAGCCCCTACACCGTGCTCGGCGCGGTGCCACGCTTGCGCCTCTGGGAGCGGTCGCAGGCCGAGGAGCTAGGGACGGAGCAGCAGGAAGCCGTCGTCGCGGGCCGCGACCGTCCAGCCACGCTCCCGCTGTAGGGCCGTCGCCAGGGGCACGTCCGCCCGCACCAGGGCCGCGGCCGGCTGGTGCTGATCGAACCCTGCCTGCCACCCCGGTTCGGCGCCCATGACGCGCAGGTAGGTCCTGGCCTGGGCCGGACCGTAGAGCTCGGCCCGGGTGTCCGCGGTCTGGCGCAGCGAGGGGAAGGTCCACATGACCCAACCACCCAGCGAGTCGTCGTTGTAGACCACGGACCCGGCGGGAAGGGCCCGCAGCGCGGCAGTGGTCCCATCGGGGACCGACACCGGCTGCTCGGGCCCGGTGGCGGCGAGCAGGCCGCAGACCATCGTGACGGTGAGGACGAGTCCCGCGACGACGATGGGCTCGCGCCCCCGGGCCGGTCGGGCCCGGCCGAGGACGGCGTCGAGCGCCTTCGCGGCGAGGGGGGCGATGATGATGGCGCCGACGGCGACCGTGCGGGAGTAGGTGAGGCCCCAGCCCACGCCCACGACGAGGATCCCGCCGGCGCCCCAGCTGACGAGCGAGTGGCGACGCGCCCAGCCGAGGGTCACGAGGAGCACGAGCACCAGCAGGCCGATGGTGGAGGGGTCGGTCAGCTCGGGGCGTCGCCACTCCTGGATGTAGGGGCTGACGGCGCGCACCGGCCCGAAGGCGGTGAGGATCCCGAGACCCAGGGGCGTCAGCAGCGCCGCTCCCGCGCTGGCCACCGGGACGAGGGCCAGGTGCACGGCCTGCCGCACGGAGACCTTGCGGTCCAGCACGAGGCCCGCGGTCGTGACGAGACCGAGCATGATCCCGACGACCCAGGTGCCGTGGCTCGAGGCCCACACCCAGGTGACGGGGACGAGCCACCAGGGAGCGCGCTGGTCGCTGAGCACGCGTACCCAGGCGCTCGCCGTGACGGCCAGCAGGGCGAAGCCCACCAGCTGCGGCCGGGGACTGAGGCTGGCGGCGGTGGCCAGGACCGTGATGCCGGTGATGAGCGTGGCGGCCAGCGGCCCGCTGGTGCGGCGGCAGGCGACGTAGACGGCGACGCACACGGCCAGTCGCCCGAGCTGGGCCAGGAAGGCCACGGCCGGCAGGCCGCCCCACTGGTTGGCCAGTGAGAGGGCCAGCTCGGGTAGCCACTGGGTGAGCACCCAGGGCTGGCTGGTGAACGACGACAGCGGGTCCGGGCCGCTGAACTGCCAGGTGTCTCGCAGGTGGTCGCCAGCCAGCACGTGCCACAGGGTGTCGGGGTCGGCGATCCCGGTGCCGACGTTCCGCGACAGGACCAGCAGGAGGAGGCCGAAGGCGACCACCGGAGCCCAGCGCAGGATGCCCTCGGGGGCCGGCAGGGGCGTCGCGTCGGCGGATCGAGGGGACGGCTGCTCCGCGTCGGTCACAGAAGGGCTCACCACGGCGCTGACCCTAACGGCCCGACGGCGGCGAGTCGGCCGCGAATCGTTGGCCGGTGGAGACATTGGCCGTGCCGGACAGGTCGGTGGCCTGGACGTTCGAGATGCGCAGCGCTGCGAACCCGCCGTCCCCGCCGGGGATGCGACTGATCGCAGCGGTGCTCGTGAGGCTGACGAGCGTCAGTCCGGGTGCAGCGGCCACCTCGAGGACGACCGGACTGACCCCCGCGGTGAGCGTGATGGTCTGCGCCGCGACCCCGGCACCGCTCACCTCGACGGTGCCCGGCTGGTCGTCCAGCGCTTCGATGCCGAAGCTGATGCGGAGGCGCCGGGGCGCGGCCCCCAGGTTGGCGACCTGGAGCGTGGCCGTCGGGCCGGTCCACTGGCTGGGGGTGCGGTCCTCGCCCACCTCGACGAGGGACCCCGGGAGCGTGACCAGGGAGGGTCGCAGGACGTCGGCGCGCCGGGTGGACTGCTCAGCCGTGGGAAGCGCCCGGATCGTGTCGCGCAGCCGGGCGAGGGAGTATGCCGTGAGGCTGCCGTCGCGGGTCTGGGCGGCGGCCGGGCCGAGGGCCTTGCCGAGGTCGCCCGTGGGGTCGGTGCCGGTCGCGTAGCCGGCCCGGTCGACCTCGACGGCGCAGAAGCCTGCGGCAGCGAGGTCGTCGAGCAGGCGCGGGGTGTCCGAGACCGGCAGGGCGAGCTGCCAGTCGGCCCGCGACGTGCCGCGCATGGCGCCGTAGCTCCAGGTGAGCCCGGTGGTCGGGGCGAGTGCCGGGAGGAAGTGCTCGTAGTCGCCCATCGACCCGGCCGGCGGCTCCTCCGGGTAGCGGGTGACCGGGAGCTGGAACACCGCGCACCCGGGCCCGGTGGCCTGGCGCAGGGTGGACGTGAAGCGGTCGAGGTCCTGCTGGGTGGCTCGGAGCGACTGGTAGTCGGGGGCCACGCCGGGGTTCGTCTGGTCGAGGACCCCGAGGAGGATGAGCCCTGCTGCGAGTGGCCAGGCGAAACGACGACCGCGATCTGCTCGCGAGGCCCAGAGGCCGACGGCCAACAGGCCGAACAGCGCGATGAGGACGACCAGTCGCGACCAGGTGCGGATCTGCGGGGTGACGAAGAGCGCGAAGACCGAGCCGAGTCCGCCCTTGGTGTAGAAGGCGAGCGACACCAGCAGGAGGGCCGTCAGCGTGCCGAGGGTGGCGGGCACCCGGTGACCGCTGGCGAGGTTGCGGACCGTGAGCCACAGCAGGCCCACCACACCGGCCAGGGCGACGATCCCCAGGGCCGGGTGCTCGACGCTGGGTGGAGCGACGTACCCGTAGGCGGTGGTGAGGAACGCGAACGGCTCGAAGCGGTGCTCGTGCCACGGCAGCACCAGGTCGATCAGCTTGCCCGAGTAGCGCTCCGCCTCCCCGATGGTGCGCTCGGCCGGCAGGTCCGAGGTGACGAGGTCGACTCCACGCCCACGGACGGTGACGGCCAGGCTGAGTGCGCAGGGGACGGCCACGAGGAGGGCGCTCGCGACGCCGGGAAGCAGCCCGACGGCTCGACGGGTGCGGGCCAGCTGGACCAGCAGCGCCACGGCGAGCAGGACGAGGGTGAAGGCGACGTAGTAGACGTCGGAGAGACCCACCGCCAGGGCGATCAGCACGGTGCGCAGCCCCAGGAGGGCAGCCGGGCGTCGTTGCGGTCCGGGCCTCGTCAGGTCGTGCACGGGTGGCCAGAGCGGGTGTCCCTGCATGGTCCGCAGGGCGAGCCACACTCCCAGCGGCACCACCCAGTAGGCCGCCAGCCAGAGGTGGCTGAACCACTCCTGATGTCCTGGCAGGACGGCGAAGAGCGTGCCCACCATCACGGCGTGGGGGCGGTGGATCCCGAGCTGTCTGGCCAGCCAGTACGCGGTGAGACCGGCTGCGGGGAAGCCCGCCACGAAGAAGATGACCGCGGCTGTGACGGGGTCGCCGGTCAGGTGGCCGAGGACGCGGACGGTCAGGAAGTTCAGCTGGTCCGCGGTCGCGAACCAGCTGCCGTTGAGGCCGAACGGCGCGCCCACGAGGTTCGACGACTGGTACTGCGAACCCTCGACGATCGCGCGCACCTGCAGGAGCAGCTGCGGGGAGTCGCCCGCGAGGCTGAGCGGGATCGCCGGTCGCCAGCGCCACAGCTGGAGGGCCTGCACCGCCGCCAGCAGCGACAGCACCGCGGCAAGGACGGGCCCCGCACACCGGGTCGCCAACGAGAGCGCGCTGTCCCGGCGGCCCGCGGGCGCGACCGAGGGCGCGACGCTCTCCCGCGTTGCCTGCGTGGTGCTCATCCCCACGAGTATGGAGCCGTCCCTGCGCCGAGCTCGTGCTGACCGGCCCACTTCGGCCAAATGGACGAGGCGCCCGCCCATCAGGCAGGGTGACCGCACGTGGTGCCACCTGCGCGTCACCCGGGCCCGAGATCAGTCCTGGTGTGACGCACCAGTGGCAGCAGCAGGGCGAGCTCGCGCGGCAAGGCCGACCGGCGCCTGTGGCCCGCGGGTGGCGGCGCCCCGCAGGCGGCGCCGTAGCCCGAGCGCGGGCTTCTCGACGCAGATCCAGGAGGCGTATGCGGCCGGGACCGCGATGGCGAAGGTCACTGCGGTGTATGCCGCCCAGCCAAGCCGGGCGGCCCCCACGAGGTAGAGCGTGGTCTGGATCGGCCAGCTGAGGATGTACAGCCCGTAGGAGAGGTCCAGCTCGCGCGTGAATCCCGGCCGAGCGACGCAGCCGGCGGCCAGGACGAGGTACGCCAGGGGCAGCGGCGCGAGCTCGTTGGTGGCGTGGGCCAGGCCGGCGACGCACAGTGCGGCCAGGGAGACCGCTGCAAGGGGAGCGCGAACGGTGATGCGGTCTCGCAGCGTCCACGCGAGAGCCCCTGCGGTGAAGAAGCCCAACAGGTGCAGGAAGTCCAGCAGACCGCCGGCCGACAGTCGATGCGCCGCCTCGAGAAGGTGCGGCGTCACCGTGACGGCCACGAGTGCAGCCGAGCTGAACAGCACGGCGCGGCGTCGCACGACCGCCGAGGTCAGGGCCAGACCGGCGACCGTGTAGCAGAGCATCTCGGGGCTCAACGTCCAGAGGGGAGCGTTCCAGGCCTCAGGGTGGGCCGCTCGGGTGAGGGCGTCGCCGAAGCCGAACTGCAGCGGGGCCACGAGGTTGACCAGGACGAACGACAGGGCTGCCGAACCGTCGAACCGGGTGCCGGTGCTGAAGGCAGCGACGGGGGCGAACACCCCAGCCACCGCCACGAGCGACAGCCAGTAGCCGGGATAGATGCGCAGCATCCGCGAGACGACGAACGTTTTCGCGCCAAGCCGGTCCCGGGACGCACAGATGAGATAGCCCGAGATCGCGAAGAAGCCCGCGACCGCCCATGACCCCAGCCCGCGTCCGCCGATCATCGGGTCAGGCCCGAAACCACCGACCGGCCTGGTGTGCGACAGGACCACGGTGCCGGCGAGCAGCAGCCGCACCAGGTTCAGCGCGTTGTCTCGCCCGCGCAGGCCTTCCCCCAAGGTCATCCGGCAGAACCTACTGATACCGGGCAAAGCGCAGCACGAAGTCGTGAGCAAACCGACCGAACGGCTGAGGAGGAAGGTCCCGGAACTGGGGTCAGGCCTCGGGGGAGGCGTCGCCGCCGCGGACGGCGTGGACCACGTGCATGACGGCCACGACGACCGCGCCCACGATGAGACCGAGGATCGCGGAGCCGACCGTGTTGGTGAGCCAGCCGAACACGCCACCGAGCGCACCGGTCGCCTCGTGGACCGACTCCTCGGCGTGGTGCACCCATGAGTACGGCGCGTGCAGCCCCAGGTCGTCGAGCCCGACCAGGATGATGTGGCCGCCAACCCAGATCATCGCCGCGACGCCGACGACCGAAAGGGTCGTGAGCAGCCGCGGCATGGCGGCCACGAGTCCCCGGCCGATGGTGCGGGTGAAGCCGGACTCGCGACCCGAGAGGTGGAGCCCGACGTCGTCCATCTTCACGATCAGGGCCACGACGCCGTAGACGAGGATCGTGATCGCGAAGGCGACGACGACGAGGATGATCGCCCGGCTGAGGAACGGCTCGTCGGCGACCTCGTTGAGCGAGATGACCATGATCTCGGCCGACAGGATGAAGTCCGTGCGGATCGCCCCGCTGGTGATGTCGTCCTCGCTGGCGACCTCGCCGCGCTCGTGCGCCGCATCGGCCTCGGTCTCACCGTGGCCGGCCAACCGCTCCCAGATCTTCTCGACCCCCTCGTAGCAGAGGAAGGTGCCGCCGATCATGAGCAGCGGCGTGAGGGCCACCGGGAAGAACTGGCTGAGCAGCATCGCCGCGGGCAGGATGAACAGCAGCTTGTTGCGCAGCGAGCCGATCGCGATCTTCTTGATGATCGGCAGCTCGCGGGTGGGGGACAGGCCCTCGACGTAGCGCGGGGTCACGGCGGTGTCGTCGACGATCACGCCGGCCGCCTTGACGCTGGCCCGGCTCGCCGCGGCACCCACGTCGTCGACGGAGGCTGCTGCCGCCTTCGCCAGCACCGCGATGTCGTCGAGCAGCGCGAACAGCCCGCCACTCATCGCCGCGACCTGGGTGGTCGTGCGGGCAGGGCGGAAGGTATGGGTGCGGCCACCCGGGGAGCCTACCGGCGGCCGACCTCAGGCGCGGTCGTCGTCCGGCCCGTCGTCCGCCTCGTCGTTCTCATCGTCGTTCTCATCGTCGTTCTCATCGTCGTCTGCCAGGGTCACGTCCGCCTGGTCCATGCTGTTGGGCACCGGCTGACCACCGGGGTCGACCTGGTAGTCGCCCTTGACCTCGTCCCAGGCCTCGACCTTCTCCTCGTCGACCTCGAGCTCGACGGTGTCGGGCTCGTCCGTCGTGGGCTGCTCGACGTCCGCGTCGGCGATCTCTCCGGGGACCCCGCTGCTGGGCTCGCTCATGGTGCTCCGTCCGTCGTTGGTGCCTCCTTCCTAGTGCCCGACCGGGGCACGCGCACCCTGAGTCCCAGGAGCACCTCGAGCCACGCTGAGGGGCCTCGGCGCCCGACTCCGGTAGAGTGGGCCCCCGCCGGCGTGGGTGATACCCCGCTCCAACGATGTGCGCCCAGATGGGCTACGCCGGGTCCGCAAACCAGCAAGTCAACTTCAGGAGTATTTCCATGTCCTTTGACTACAAGGTTGCCGACCTGAGCCTCGCCGAGGCTGGCCGTCACCAGATCCGCCTGGCCGAGCACGAGATGCCCGGCCTGATGAGCCTGCGCGAGGAGTTCGGGGCGGCCCAGCCGCTCAAGGGCGCCCGCATCGCCGGTTCGCTGCACATGACCGTGCAGACCGCCGTGCTCATCGAGACGCTGACCGCGCTCGGTGCCGAGGTCCGCTGGGCCTCCTGCAACATCTACTCGACCCAGGACGAGGCCGCTGCCGCGGTCGTCGTCGGGCTGCACGGTTCTCCCGAGGACCCGCAGGGTGTCCCCGTGTTCGCCTGGAAGGGCGAGACGCTCACCGAGTACTGGGACTGCACCGAGCAGATCCTCACCTGGCCCGGTGGCCAGGGCGCCAACATGATCCTCGACGACGGTGGCGACGCCACGATGCTCGTCCACAACGGTCGCGCCTGGGAGCAGGCCGGTCAGGTGCCCCCCACCGACGAGGCCGACTCCGAGGAGGTCGGGGTCTTCAAGGAGCTCGTCCGCAAGACCCTCAAGGCCGACCCCACCAAGTGGACCAAGGTCTCCGAGGAGATCAAGGGCGTCACCGAGGAGACCACGACCGGCGTCCACCGCCTCTACGAGCTCGCCACCACCGGTGACCTGCTCTTCCCGGCGATCAACGTCAACGACTCGGTCACCAAGTCCAAGTTCGACAACAAGTACGGCTGCCGCCACTCGGTGCTCGACGGCCTCAACCGCGCCACCGACGTCCTCATCGGCGGCAAGGTCGCCGTCGTCGCCGGCTTCGGCGACGTGGGCAAGGGCTGCGCCTCGGCGCTGGCCGGCCAGGGCGCTCGCGTGATCGTCACCGAGATCGACCCGATCTGCGCGCTGCAGGCGGCGATGGAGGGCTACCAGGTCGCCCGCCTCGAGGACGTCGTCGGCAGCGCCGACATCTTCGTCACCACCACCGGCAACTTCAACATCATCACCGCCGAGCACATGACGCAGATGAAGAACAAGGCGATCGTGTCCAACATCGGTCACTTCGACAACGAGATCGACATGGCCGGCCTGGCCAAGGTCGCCGTCACCAAGACCGAGATCAAGCCGCAGGTCCACGAGTGGACCTTCGAGAGCGGCAACTCGATCATCGTGCTCTCCGAGGGTCGCCTGATGAACCTCGGCAACGCCACCGGCCACCCGAGCTTCGTGATGTCGAACTCCTTCGCGAACCAGACGATCGCCCAGATCGAGCTGTTCACGAAGAACGACGACTACGACAAGCAGGTCTACGTGCTGCCGAAGCACCTCGACGAGAAGGTCGCCCGGCTGCACCTCGACGCCCTCGGCGCCGAGCTCACCGAGCTGACCAAGGAGCAGGCCGCCTACATCGGCGTCGACGTGGCCGGCCCGTACAAGCCGGAGCACTACCGCTACTGAGGCGCCGACCTCACCGGCGCCTCGGCGCCACCACGCACCAGCTGGTATGCCGTCCGCTCACCGTGAGCGGGCGGCATACCCGTCTCCGGGGGCGCCGGCACGACGTCCTCCGCACGGCTCCAGGCGGCCAGGAGGAGGGCGCCGGCGCACACGAGGTAGTAGTTGAGGAACGCCTGCTTGGACAGCAGGAAGGTCACCCCGAGGCAGAGGCCGAGGGCGAGGCTGAACGTGGCGACCCCCGGCCGCAGGGTCTTCGCGAGGACCACGGCCACGGCGCAGCCCATGACGAGGGACACCGGGCCGGCCCACGTGGGGTCGGTCCAGCCGAACACCTCCGCCAGCTCGGCGACGATGCTCGTGGAGTCGGGTCTGAACGGCTGCTGGAACTGCAGTGCCACGACGCTGCTCCACCACGCCGCGGGACCCCAGGCGATGAAGGGCAGGGTCACCGCGGCGCCGGCCCCGACACAGGCCAACACCCGGGCTCGCGTGGCATACGGCCGCAGGAGCCACAGGCAGGGGAGGGCGACGAGGAAGTACTGCTTCGAGACGAGGAGCAGCCCCAGGGCGACCGCGGCCACCATCCAGCGCCCGCGCGTCCCGGCCAGCACGACCACGGTCAGCAGGGCCACGACGACGGGCTCGACCCAGGCGCCGGCGTAGAGGCTCGGGAGGCCCGGGAGGCACAGGAGCAGCACGGCGGCCCGGCGACCGCTCGTGGAGCGCGACCGCCACAACAGCCACCCGCCCACGGCGGTCACGGCGATGATCGACGAGAACCGCACGTCACCCAGGAGGTAGCCAGGGAGCGCCGTGAGGAGCACCAGCGGGGGATAGGGGAAGCCGAACGCCAAGCGCCCGTCCTGCACGATGCCGGGGCCGTAGACCAGTGCGGTGTCCCGTGGGCTGTAGATGTTGGGGAAGTCGATGGAGTAGGGGTTGGTGCCGTGCAGGAGCGCATGGGCTCCGTCGGTGAGGAAGATGTGGACGTCGATGTGGGGCTCGTCCTGGGCGACCAACCACACCGCCAGCCCCGCGACCAGCACAGGGAGGACGACCCCGGCGGTGCGGGCGACGACAAACCGGTGGGGCAGCGTGGCGAGCACGGCCACCGCGACGAACGCCGGTGTCAGCAGGGAGAGTCCGACCGTGGACAGCAGCTGGACCCCTGCGAGGGCGGACGCCGCGATCAGGCCGAGTGGGAACCATGCGTCAGAGCTCTCCGGGCGGCTCGGGTCGCGCAGGCTGGCGTAGGCCAGGCCGATGCCTCCGAGGACAGCCAGCAGGGCGACGACCCGCAAGCCCGCGAAGGGCGTGCTGACGAAGACCGCGAACAGGACCAGCGCCGCGGCCCCCTGGCCCTGGCTGCTCCCGAGACGTGAGCTCAGGTCACGCACTGAGCTGGGCGGAGAGGGCCGTCGTCGTGGCGAGCCGGTGCTGCGCGTGCGGCCGGCTCGTCGCCGTGACCAGGATCTGGTAGGAGAACAGCCGGGGCGCCACCCGGATCAGCGCGCTGTTCACGCGCGTGAGCAGGGAAGCCAGCGGTCCGTGGCCGATCGCCTTGGCGTAGGGAGCCGGGATGCCGACCATCTCCTGCACGTCCCAGCCGGCGTGGTGCAGCGCCGTGCGGATCGTGCGGAAGGTGAACAGGCGGGTGTGGGTGCGATCGAGGATGCCGGTCTCGCCGTAGTTGAACTGACCCATCGCGAGCATCAGGCGGGACACCGCAAAGGCGATGTTCGGGGTCGTCAGGACGAGCTCGCGTCGCCGGCTGCCGAGCGAGAACCGCAGGTCCTCGAGGAACCGCTCGGGGTCGGCGAGGTGCTCGATGACGTCGAGCAGGAGCACCTGGTCGTAGTCGTCGAGCGGCAGCTCGAGGGGCTGGTTGAGGTCGACCACGTGGGTGGCCACCCGGGGGTCGATGACGGTGGAGCGGTGCAGGTCGGCAGTGGTCACCTCGGCACCCTTGTCCGCCAGGGCGCTCGCGAACGCGCCGGGACCGGCGCCCAGGTCGATCACCCTGCTGCCCGGGTTGACGCGGGCCAGGACCTCGGTGTGGCTGCTGCGCTCGTGGAGCTTGACGTCGTAGCGGTCGATGGAGCCGGCATCGACGGGGGAGAGGTCCCGGCGATGCATGAGGCCCATCCGGTGGAACAGCGCCGTCACGCTGGCGCGGGTGACCTGGCCCGCGTAGCGGATCCCGTCGACCCGGCAGATCTCGTCGCCGTAGTAGGTCGGGATGGGCAGCTCCACGACCGTCGCGTCGGCCCCCAGCAGCTGGAGGATGATCTTGGTGTCGAAGCTGAAGTCGTCGGGGTTGGTCTCGAACCGCAGCCGACGCAGGATGTCCACCGTGTAGAGCCGGAAGCCGCTGTGCCACTCGGAGAGGTCGGCGCCGGCGAGGCGGTTCTGGACGGTCGTGAGGATGCGGTTGCCCACGAACTTGTAGAGCGGCATACCGCCCTTGCGGGCCGCGCCGGGCGTCAGCATGCGGCTGCCCATCACGGCGTCGGCCGCGCCGTCGCGCAGTGGCGCGAGGAGGCGGGGCAGCTCCTCGGGGGCGTACTGGCCGTCGCCGTGCACGAGCGCCACGAGGTCGAAGCCGTGGGTCATCGCGTAGAAGTAGCCGAGCTTCTGGTTGCCGCCGTAGCCCTGGTTCTCCGCGTTGCGGAGCACGGTGAGGGGCAGGTCCGGACGGCTCTGGCGGTAGGCCAGGCCGGTCGAGAACGTCTCGTCGGACGAGGCGTCGTCGATGACCAGCACCTCGCAGTCGTAGTCGTCGAGGACCGTCTGCGGGATGCGGTCGAGCACCGACCGCAGGGTGGTCTCGGCGTTGTAGGCGACGATGAGGATCAGCGTGCGGGGGCGGGTGACCTGCATGCGACTACTGACTACCTGGTGAGCTTGACGCCGCGGGCGCCCCAGTCGCACGACGTGTCGCCGATGGCGCACTGCGGGGTCCCGCTGCCGCCGGAGACCTGCAACCGAACCGCGCGCAGCAGGAGGTAGTTGTCCTGGTTGCCGCCGGTGGCTGCCGTCAGGTTGCTGGGGTTGTAGAGACCACCACACTCGCCGTCCATCGGGATCGCGGCGCTGTTCTGGTTGTTGTTGGTGCCGAAGTGGTAACCGCAGACGATGACGCCGACGAGCGCCTGCACGGGGTAGATGGCGTTGTTGCCGCCGGCGTTGACGACAGCCGCCTGGTCGCACGGGCTGGGAGTGCCACAGAAGACGGGGAGCAGGATCCGCCGGCGGTCCTGGACGAGGGAGGTCCAGGCGTTGAGGATCGGTGTGCCCCCGAGGTTTCCGGTGTTGGCGCCGAGGCAGCTGCTCGACTTCACCGGGCAGCTGTTGTTGAGGTAGGTGCGCAGCGCCGAGCCGGTGCGGGGGGCCTGGTTGGGCACGATGTTGATCGGCGAGGTGCAGCCGTTCAGTGTCGCCTCGCCGAGGTAGGTGTTGCTGTTGCTCGGAGCCTCCGGGCAGTCGACCGACCACCAGTTGCCGCTCGAGGATGCCCCCGGGCACAGCGAGTTGCCGGTCGACGGCAGGTCCATCTGGAACACCGGGGAGGGGAAGGTGGTGACGGACGGCAGGATCGACCCGCACAGGGCGTAGGGGCGCACGCCGATCCCATCCGGTGGCACGAAGACCTCTGCCGTGGCGCTCTTCGCGGTGTCGTAGTCGTTGCCCTGGCCGAAGATTCCGCCGAGCGCCCGCGCCGTCGACCCGGCCGAGCTGTAGGTGACCTCGATGCCATAGCCGTCGGCGGCGCAGGCGACCGCGGTGATCGAGCCGGTGCTGCCGGCCCGGTTTTGCGTGCGGTAGGCAGCCACGTCAGCCTGGATCTGGGCGCGCGCCGCGGTGTCCGCGGAGATCGTCGAGCAGTTGCCGTTGAGCTGCCCGAACTTGGCGGCGGCGGCGAGGGCGGCGGAGTCTGAGGCCGTCTGGAGCTGGCGCGTGCTGACGTAGGACATCCCGAAGTCGACGGTGAAGGCGCCGATGCCGACGAGCACCACCATGAGGAGGGCCACGGTCACGGCGACGGCGCCGCGCTCCTCGCCGCTCCCGTTGCCGCGCCGGGAACGTGCGCGAGTCACTGGGTTTCGCATCGGAAGGCCCCAATCGATGAAAGGTTGAAGGATGGCTGGAAGAAGGGCAGCGACAACGTGGAGGTGTAGCGCACCCGGACATAGGCGTTGTCGCCGGTGCTGCTGAGGTTGCAGACGCGCGAGGTCACGCCGCTGTCACCGGTGCAGGTCCCGGTCCAGTCCGTCGCGAAGACGTTGGCGGGGGTGGTGGTCCCCTTCTTGATCTCCACGCGGACGTTGTTGGTGGTCACGAAGAGGGTGTTGGAGTTGAGCTTCGCCTCCTGGATGAGCGACGTCCCGGCGTTGCCGGTCCCTCCGCCCGTGCCGCAGTAGGCCAGGTCGACGACGGCGTTGCGGGCCGTCTGACGGGCGGCGTTGCCGAGGGCCATCTGCTGGGCGAGGACGACGCCGAAACCCACGATCGAGCTGATGAGGAGCACGAGGATCGGCATCACGAGGGCGAACTCGACAGCCGCAGCCCCGCCCTCAGGCCGGCCGCTGCGGATGGGTCGCTTCAGTGCCATGCGTGCTGCTCTCCCTGCTCGTCACACACCCCACCGGCGTGCTGCCATGCACATCCTCGGGGGAGCGCCCACTGTCCTGAATCGTCCAAACGGCTGAGTCCACGCTGGTGGGATGCTCCCAGCGCGCGGCGGGCGGGCAGGTCCGGACGTTCGGACGGGTCGTACCCTGACCGAACGGCTGATGACACCGCTTCCCCGTGCGGGGCGCACCCGTGTGTGATGATTCAGGAGGGAACTTCACTCACTGCAGAAAGAGGGTAGGCGCAGGTGAACGGTCGCGTGCTCATCGTCGACGACGATCTGGCGCTGGCGGAGATGCTCGGCATCGTCCTGCGCAACGAAGGACTCGAGGTCGCGCACGTCGCCGACGGCGCGGGGGCGCTCGGCGCGTTCCGCGACCACCGTCCCGACCTGGTCCTCCTCGACGTCATGCTGCCCGGCCTCGACGGCATGGAGGTGTGCCGGCGGATCAGGGCCGAGTCCGGCGTGCCGATCGTCATGCTCACCGCCCGCACCGACACGGTCGACGTCGTCGTCGGCCTCGAGTCCGGTGCGGACGACTACGTCGTCAAGCCGTTCAAGCCGCAGGAGCTCATCGCCCGCATCCGCGCCCGGCTCCGTCGGGGTGACGAGCCCGAGCCGGAGCGCCTGGAGATCGGCGACCTCGTCATCGACGTCGCCGGCCACTCGGTCAAGCGCGAGGGCGACTCCCTGTCGCTGACCCCACTGGAGTTCGACCTCCTGGTCGCACTGGCCCGCAAGCCGTGGCAGGTGTTCACCCGCGAGGTGCTGCTCGAGCAGGTCTGGGGCTACCGCCACGCGGGCGACACCCGACTGGTCAACGTTCACGTCCAGCGGCTGCGTTCGAAGATCGAGCACGACCCCGAGCACCCCGAGATCGTCGTCACGGTCCGCGGCGTCGGTTACAAGGCGGGCCCGAGCTAGCCATGTCCGAGTCGGCCGGTCCGAGGCCTGGTCGGACGCCGACGCCGCGGTTCTCCGACCACCGCGCCCAGGGCGCGCGTGCCGTCCGGTCGTTCCTCGGCCGGGCTCGTCGGTATGCCGCGCGGTGGGCCCGCAAGGCTGCCCACGTCTGGAGGGCCTCGCTGCAGTTCCGCGTGGTGACGACGACCATGCTGCTGGGGCTGGTCGTCGTCCTGATGCTCGGCTCCTACCTGTTCTCCTCGATCTCTGACGGGCTCGAGCAGGATCGCATCGAGTCGGCGCAGACCGAGACCTCCCGGTTGACGACCGAGGTGCAGGCCACCTTCGACGAGAGCGACCGCACCAGCAGCGAGGCCGACCTCAACGTGCTGGCCAGGCTCGCCATCAAGAGCGCCGCTTCGGCCGGTGGCGACAACGAGCGCTATCTCGTGCTGACCCGGGGCCTCGAGAACACCTCGAACACCACCATCGGGACCACCACCAGTGGCGAGATCGGCCTGACCGTCGTACCCCTCGCCCTGCGTGAGGCGGTCCGGGACGATCCCCGACGCCAGCAGGTGATGCTGATCGGCATCACCGACCCGCAGACGGACAACACCGTCCCTGCGGTCATCGTGGGCTCCCAGGTCGAGCCGCCGCTGGCCGGCCGCTACGACATGTATGTCGTGTTCCCGATGCAGCGGGAGCAGGCGACCCTCGACCTCATCACCCGCACCTTCCTCATCGGTGGCCTGGCCCTCGTCTTCCTCGTCGGGGTGATCGCCTGGGTGGTGACCCGTCAGGTCGTCAGCCCGGTGCGCCGCGCCGCGGTCGTCGCCGAGCGGCTCGCCTCCGGACGGCTCAACGAACGCATGCGGGCCCGCGGCGAGGACGACCTGGCCCGGCTGGCCAAGTCGTTCAACGAGATGGCCGACAGCCTCCAGGCCCAGATCCGCCAGCTCGAGGGGCTCTCGCGCGTCCAGCAGCGCTTCGTGTCCGACGTGTCCCACGAGCTGCGCACCCCCCTGACGACCATCCGGATGGCCGCCGACCTGATCCACGACTCGCGGACCGGCTTCGACCCCGCGGTGTCCCGGTCGGCCGAGCTGCTCCACAACGAGCTCGACCGGTTCGAGGAGCTGCTCGCCGACCTGCTCGAGATCAGTCGCTTCGACGCCGGCGCCGCCGCGCTGGACTCGGAGGTCACCGACCTGCGGGCCACGGTGGCCCGCGCCGTGCACTCCGCCCAGCCGATCGCCGACCGCTGGGGCAGCACCGTCACGGTGACCTCGGACGGACCGTGCGACGCCGAGATGGACGCCCGCCGCGTCGAGCGCATCCTGCGCAACCTCGTGGTCAACGCGCTCGAGCACGGTGAGGGCCGCCCCGTCGAGATCGCCATCGCCGTCAACGAGACGGCCGCGGCCGTCACCGTGCGCGACCACGGCGTCGGGCTGCGACCGGGCGAGGGCGCCCTGGTGTTCAACCGGTTCTGGCGGGCCGACCCGGCCAGGGCCCGCACCACCGGTGGCACCGGCCTGGGCCTCGCGATCTCCCTGGAGGACGCTCGACTGCATGACGGCTGGCTGCAGGCGTGGGGCGAGCCCGGCGAAGGCTCGTGCTTCCGACTGACCCTGCCGCGCCGAGCCGGCGTGCCGATCGTCGAGGCGCCGCTCCCGCTGCGCCCCGAGGACCTCGCCGCACCCGTCGCAGCGCCTCGCGTCCTCGCGAGCCCCGCCGTCCAGAACGGTGCCGCGCACGAGGCGGCGAGCACGCGGCATACCCCCACCGCTCCGGGGCGTCCCCGATGAGGCGCCGGTATGCCGCGGCGCTGGCCGCGGGCGCCGTCCTCGCCGTCACCGCGTGTGGCGGGCTGTCCACCAGCTCGGCGATCCAGCCCGGCCTCGAGGTCGGGTCGGTGCAGGAGAACGAGGTGCGGGTGGAGGTCAACCCCGTGGCGCCGGGCTCCTCGCCGCAGCAGGTGGTGCAGGGCTTCATCCGCGCCGCAGCGGCCAGTGACGACTCGTACCAGGTGGCCCGGTCGTATCTCGCGAGCGGACCGCAGAGCAGCTGGCGGCCCGACTCCTCGGTGGTCGTCTTCGGGTCCGACTCGGAGGTGACCTACAAGCCCAGCAACGACGACACCGTGACCGCCGTCGCCAAGGCCACCGCCCGCATCGACGGCGCCGGGCGATACCAGGAGCTGCCGCCGCGGTCGACCGTGCAGGTGACGTTCCGGCTCGAGCGCGCCGGTGGCGAGTGGCGGATCAGCCAGCTGCCCGACAACTTCGGCACGTGGCTCAGCCAGGCCGACCTCGACCGGCTCTACGACCCGTTCCGGATCTACTACGTGTCGGCCGGCGACCACCGGCTCGTCCCTGACATCCGCTGGCTGCCCCTCGGCACCGGCTTGGCGACCCGGCTGGCGCGCTCGCTGCTGGCGGGGGTGCCCGACTACCTCCAGGGAGCGGTGCGCACCGACATCCCGGCCGGCACCCGGCTCGCGGTCGACGCCGTCACCGTCGCCTCGGGCACGGCCAAGGTGGACCTCTCGGCCACCAAGCTCGGCAACGACCCCGGCCAGCGGCAGAACCTCGGCGCCCAGTTCCTCGCCACCGTCACCCAGGCCCCGGGCGTGGAACGGGTGGCCCTCCAGCTCGAGGGTGCCGACCTGCAGATGCCGAACGGCGACAGCACGGTCGACAGCCTGTCCCTCCTCGGGTTCGCCACGCCGTCGGACCCCGTGGTCAAGCCGGTGCTGCGGGTGGGCAGCGCGCTGGTGGCAGTCGACCCGGACGACGTCGGCGACAACGGGCAGCGCGTCCCACCACCCCAGGCCGCGGCCTTCCCGACCGTGCAACCGGGGTGGGCCTACCTCGCGATGTCGCGCACCGGCCGGGAGATCGCAGCGGTGGGGGGCGACCGCGCCCAGCTGATCCGCTGGCGGGGGGCCACCCAGGTCCAGCTCACCGCTCCCGGCACCATGCTGACCCACCCGACCTACGACCGCGAGGACGTCCTGTGGGTGGCGGGTCGGAGCAACGGCGCCACCAGGATCTGGGCCGTGAGCGCGGCGGCCGACCCGGGCGACGCGGCCAAGTCCACCCCGCAGACGGTCTCGGCCCCCTGGTTGAGCGGGCGCACCGTGGTCAGCCTGCGGCTCTCGCCCGACGGGCAGCGGATCGCGGTCGTGACCACCGACCGCGACGGCACCAGCCCGCGGGTCGACGTCGCGGGAGTCGTGCGGCAGCCCAACGGTCTCCCGGCCTCGCTGTCCTCTCCGCTCCGGCTGGCCCCGACCCTGACGCTGGCCCGCGACCTGGTCTGGGTCGACGACGCCACCGTCGCCGTCCTCGCCCGGCTGACGGCCAGCCAGGTGATCCGGCCCTGGCTGGTGCCGCTGGGCGGACCGATCGCGGCCGGGCCGGAGATCGCCGGAGCGCGGACGATCACGACGGTCAACGGGGAGCGCGGACTCGTCGTGACGACCGACGACCACGAGGTGCTGATCCGCGCTGGCAGCCGCTGGCAGCGCGTGGGCGAGGGGACCGACCTGCTGGTCGCCGCCCGCTGAGCCCGACCCAGGGCTCGTCCGCTGGGCTCGTCCGCTGGGCTCGTCCGCCCTGGGGTCAGCCCGAACTGGCGGGCGCGCGCAGCAGCGTGTACTCGCCACCGGTCGCGACGGTCGCCCAGCCCAATCGGTCCTGCAGGGCCGCACCCAGGGCCGAGTCCGTACGCAGCACGGCGTAGGACGCCCGGGTCGTCGTCAGCAGGTCTTGCCAGCCCGGCTCGACCCGTTCGGTCCGGCGGTAGGCGGCGAGGTGCTCGGGCGAGTACAGCTCGACCCGCAGGTCGACGACCGGTGTGAGTGCGGGGTGCCGCCACAGGAGCCACCCGCTCAGGCCGAAGTCGTCCAGCACCACCGTGCCGGCCGGTAGCTCGGCCAGTGCCGCGTCGACCGCGCCCACCTTGCCGGGGAACTGTTGTGCGGTGGCGCCCGCTGACCCCGCCGCCAGTGCGGTGGCGAGGGCCAGCGCACCTGCCCACGACGACAGCACGGCACGGCGTTCTCGCCTCGACCATCCTTCGCGGGCCCGACCGACCAGGGGCTGGAGCGCTGCCGCGAGCAGGGGTGCCGCCAGGATGGCGCCGAGGGGCACCAGACGCCACATGACGAGGGTGAGGGCCAGTGACAACGTCAGCTGGGCCGTCTCCCACCCGCGCGGGCGGTGTCGGGTCAGCAGCCAGGCGAGCGCCGTGGCGACCCCCATGCCCAACGCCGCCAGGGCGAAGATGTTGTTGACCGGCGTCGCCCGCCACTCCTCGGCCAACCCGGCAGCGTTGGCTGCCACGTCGAACGGGGTCAGCAGCAGGGCCGGGCCCAGTGGCGTCAGCGCCACCGCCGCCGCGCAGGCGGCCACCAGGCCGGCCAGCTGGAGGGAACGGCGACGGTCGGGTCGCGTCGTGGCGTCGAGGACGATGGCACCCACGAACACCCCACTCACGAGGAGGCCGAAGGTCCACAGCCCGTGGCTGCACCCCCAGAGCCAGAACACCGGGATCAGCCACCAGCGCGGACGGCCGTCGCGCACCGTCCGTGACCAGGCGAGCACGACCACGGCGAAGCAGATGAAGCTCACCAGCTGGGGACGTGGGTTGAGCCCGGCCCCGCAGCCCAGTACACCGACTGCCGCGGCAGCGGAGGAGGCGAGCCGCCCCGCCGACTGACGGGCCGTGACGTAGAGCAGCACGACCAGCGAGAGGCTGGCCAGGGACCGCAGCCAGACCACCGCCCCCATCCCGGTGAGGTCCACGAGCCACGCGGCGACGGCCTCCGGCAGCCACTGGGTGGCGGTGTACGGGTGCGCGGCGAACGCCGCCCACGGGTCGGTGCCGCGGAGCTGGTGGGTGTCGAGGACGTGCTGGCCGACGCGAAGGTGCCACCAGGTGTCCACCTCGGCGAACCGGCCGGTGCCGAACCCGAAGCCGATGAGGAGGGCCACGGCATACCCGACCATGCCCAGGGTGCGGGAGAACGACCGGGTCACGGCGCCACCAACAGGACGAAGCCCCGGTCACTGGCGCGCTCGGTCCAGTCGGACTCCTCCAGCAGCGCGCCGGTCAGGGGAGAGGACTCGAGCAGGAGGGCAGCCCGCGGTTGCGTCTTCGCGACGAAGGACTTCCAGCCGGGCTCGGCCGCCCGTGCGTCGATGTAGTCACGCACGTGCTCGGGGGAGTACGACTCGATCCGCAGGTCGAACACCGGTCGTAGCTGGGGCGCCGTGTAGAGCATCCAGCCGGTCACGTCGCCCTCGGCGATGACGCGGGTGCCCGCCGGCAGCGCGTCGAGCGACGCCTGCAGGCCCGTGGGCACGTAGGCCGGCTGATGGCGTGCCGCGCTCGCGGACAGGGGTAGGGCGAGCAGCGCGGCCACCACCACCCCCGCCAGCAGGGTCCAACGCTCACTGCGGGGCGTGGGCCGTTCGCGGTCGAGCGAACCCCAGCGCACTGTGCCGGCCGCGGCCACCATCGGCGCGAGGACCAGGGCCGCAACGGGGACCGTGCGCTGCATCGAGAGCGTCAACGCGATCGACAGCAGGAGAAGAAGGACCTCCCAGGGCGAGGGACGATCGGGCTGGAACAGCCAGAGAGCCGTCAGCACCGCGCCGAGCCCCAGGGCGACGGCCACGTGGGGATCGCGCGCCGAGGACGGCAGCCACTCCTCGACGAACTGTCGTCCGTTCGATCCAGCCGCGAACGGCGTCACCATGATCCTGGGGCCCAGGGGAGTGAGGGCCGTGGCAGCCAGGCTCGCCACCCACACGCCCACCATCCGCCGGTGTCCCGCCCGCGCCCAGGGCGAGGCGATCACGCACACCGCACCCACGGCGAGACCGAGCGACCAGATCCCGTGGGTACAGGCCAGCAACCAGCTCAGGGGCACCAGGGACCACCGGGCTCGCCCGTCGCGCGCACTGGCCTGCCACAGCGCCACGACGGGGGCCAGGAGGACGAACCCGAGCAGCTGGGGGCGCTCGGTCAGCGCAGGCCAGGCGGCCACCATCACCGCCGCGGTGACGACCAGCGAGATCCGCAGGTCCGCCAGTGCCCGGACGGCGAGGTAGACCACGGCGAACACCGCGACGATGCCGAGGTCCCTCGCCCAGACCACTGCTCCGATCCCGAAGCGGTCGGTCAGGTCGGAGACCACGACGGAGGGCAGCCACTGGGTGGGCACATAGGCATGTGTGGCGAAGGGCCCCCACGGGTCGGGGAGCCCGAAGTGGCCGCCCTGTCGCAGGAACTGCCCCACCCGCAGGTGCAACCAGGGGCTGGGGTCGCCGACCGGGCGGGTCAACGCGAGGGGGGCCAGGGCCACGGCCACCGCAGGCAGCAGGTACGCCCAGCCGCGGAGAAGCTGGGTTCGCCTGGGCATGGCCTCATTCTTCGCAGGTTGCCCATAGTGGTGCACGCAGGCGCACCGGTATCGGCTGTACGGGGGAGCCGGTCCAGTCGAAAGTGCCGGTCGGGTTTGTCGGGTCGGGTGATTAACGCGGCCCGCACCGAATGAGACCGTTGCCTAACGCAACCGTCTCGGGTTGCCCGACACGTCGAAAGGGCTCGCCATGCACAACTTCGTCGCCAAGCTGAACACCACGCTCGTCTCCCGTGAGAAGGGTGCGACCGCCGTCGAGTACGGCCTCATGGTCGCCCTGATCGCCATCGTCATCATCGTCGCCGTGGCGCTCCTCGGCACCAACCTCAGCACCCTGTTCAACAACACCGCGACCAGCATCTGACTCCTCGGCGCGACCGCCCGCACCGGTCGCCCAGCCGAGCACGTGATCGGTCGCCTCCAACGGGACCAGGACGCACCCAGCGTGTGTCCCCACAGGAGGCGGCCGATTCTCATGTCCCGGCCCCGCTAGGTCCCTGGACCAGCTGATTCACGCCCGCAGCAGGCCGGTCCGTGCTCAGCGGCCCAGTGCCCTACGCGAGTGTCCCCGTGTCAGGTATCGGCCGTTCGGGGGAGAGGGTGGAGTCGAAGGTGCCGGTTGGGGATGGCACGACGGACGATTACCCGCCGTCCTCGAAACTGCGAGTCTTCTCACCGCGGGGCACACGGCCACCGCGCCCGTTGGTCTCGAAAGGACTACTCAAATGCACAAGTTCGTCGCCAAGCTGAACACCAAGCTCGTCTCCTCCGAGAAGGGTGCAACCGCCGTGGAGTACGGCCTCATGGTTGCCCTCATCGCCATCGTCATCATCGTCGCCGTTGCGCTGCTCGGCACGAACCTCAGCACGCTGTTCCACAACACCGCTACCAGCATCTGACGCACTACCCCAAGAAACCGACGGGCCACATTTCAGCCCGCCGAACCCAGGAGGAAGCATGACTGCACGACTCGCTCGTATCGCGCCCTTCGGCCGGTCCGCCGCGGGAGTGCGGCTGCGCTCCTCCGACAGCTGGCTGAACCGTGGTCGCCCCGGAGTCCACCGGGGCGACCACGGAGCCACCGCTGTCGAGTACGGCCTGATGGTTGGACTCATCGCCATCGTGATCGTGGTCTCCGTCGTGGCCTTCGGGCACAACGTGAGTGACCTTTACAACGTGCCGTCGAGCATCTTCAACCCGTAGGACGCGCCCCCAGCCGGCGCGTCCTCCATCGTCTGACCTCAAGCAAGGGAATCACATCGTGGGACGCAGAATCGTCGCCATCTTCGCGGCCGCCGTCGTGGCACTGCTCGGCGTGGTCGCCGTGCTGATGTATGCCAAGGGTGCAGACGACAGGGCCATCGCCGCGCAGGACCCCTCGTCCGTGTATGTGGTCAAGTCCGTCGTCCCCGCCGGGACGACCCTGAAGGACTCGGTCCAGAGCGGACTGATCATCAAGACCTCGGTCGCCTCGAAGGGCGTCCCCCTCGGCGCACTCCAGGGCGTGACCGGTTCGAATGGTGGGCTCTACGCCCTCTCGGACATCCAGCCCGGCGAGTACGTGCTCTCAGACCGCTTCGGCACCAAGCCGGTCGGCCAGAAGGCCATCGACGTGCCGGCCGGTCAGGTCGCGGTGTCCATCGCCCTGGCGGACCCCGCCCGCGTCGGCACCTTCCTCACCCCCGGGTCGAAGGTCGTCCTGTTCGACACCTACACCCCCACCGAGTCGGCCGTGAAGAGCGGCGCTGACTCCACCAAGCTGAGCCAGCAGACCCGCGTCCTCCTGGACGACGTCCTCGTGATCGCCATGGGCGAGGTCTCGCTCACGCCGACCCAGGCCCCCACCAGCGGGGAGGACTCGGCTGACTCCGCCCCGGTCCGGGGTGCGCTCATGACCGTCGCGGTGTCGCCGGCCGATGCGACTCGCCTGGTGCACGGCATCCAGACCGGCAACCTGTATGCCGCGCTGCGTGGCACGGACCCCAAGATCGACCTCGGCAAGGTCATCTCCGAAGCCACCCTCTTCTCCGCCAAGTAGGAGTGCGTCATGACCCTCCTGTGGGACGCCGACCCGGGCGCCACCGAGCGCTATGACTTCGCTGTAGGTGCCATCAGTCGCTTCGAGACCCAGGCCACCATGGTCCGGGCGCTCGAGGACAACCCGACCGAGACGCTGGTCCTCATCGGTCCGGACGTCGACATGGATGCCGCCTGCCAGTTCGCCGAGCTCTGCCGCGTGGAGCGCCCCGAGCTCGGGGTGATCCTCCTGCGCCGGCGCATCGACGTGGCCGTGCTGGGTCAGTCCCTTCGTGCCGGCATCCGGGAGGTCATCACCTCTGATGACGTGACCGGTCTGGCCGATGCGGCGCGACGCAGCCGCGACCTCTCGACCCGGGTGCACGGGCACTCCGGAGAGTCCGCCGGCGCCAAGACCGCCCGTGTCGTCACGGTGTTCTCGGCCAAGGGCGGCGTGGGCAAGACGACCTTCGCGACGAACCTCAGTGCCTACCTGGCGTCGACCGGTTCGCGGGTGCTGCTGATCGACCTCGACCTCGCCTTCGGCGACGTCGGCATCAGCCTGCAGATGCTTCCCCAGAACTCGATCATCGACCTGGTGAGCATGGCCGGCAACATCGACGAGCAGGCCATCAAGGCCGTCGTCACCAAGCACGACAGCGGTCTCGAGGCGATCAGCGCTCCGGCCGAGCCGAGTGACGCGGACCGGGTGCCCGGCACCACCGTCGCCGAGCTCGTCCGGGTGGCCAAGCGCCACTACGACTACGTCATCCTCGACACCCCGCCGGCCTTCACCTCGCACGTCCTGGCGGCCTTCGACGACAGCGACCTGCTGATCCTCATCGCCACCCTCGACATCCCCGCGGTGAAGAACCTGCGCCTCACGCTCGACACCCTCGACCTGCTCGGCAACAAGAAGGAGTCACGCCTTGTCGTGCTCAACCGCTCCGACGCGAAGGTCGGACTCCGACCGGAGGACGTCGTCGCGGCCATCAAGCAGGACATCGCCGTGATGGTGCCGAACAGCACCGCCGTGCCGGCCTCGGTCAACCGGGGCGTGCCGATCATCCTCGACGAGCCCAAGCACGCGGTGAGCGTGGCCCTGCGCGACCTCGCCGACCGCTTCATCCGTGTCTCGGACACCCCGTCGGGTGCGTCCGACGCGCCTGCGTCGTCACAGCAGTCCCCCAAGGCCAGCCGCTGGTCCCTGTCGCGTGGAGGTAACCGATGAGCCTGGCCGACCGGCTCGAAAGCGTTCGTCGCAGCCAGGCGTCGGCGGTCGAGGCCAGCAGCGCCGCGCCTTCGGCCAACGAGCGGCCGCGCCTGATCGACCCCTTCGCCACCGTGAAGGCGAGTGTCCACCAGGCGCTGATGGACTCGCTGGGTCCGCAGCTCTACGACCCCCACCTCGACCAGAACGAGCTCGAGCAGAAGGTGCGCCACACCCTGCAGGAGGTCATCGACCACGAGGACACGCCCCTCTCGCTCGCCGACCGCACGCGGATCTCCCAGGAGGTCTCGGACGAGATCCTCGGTCACGGCCCGCTGGAGCCCCTGCTCCGCGACAGTGAGATCACCGAGATCATGGTGAACGGGCCTGACCAGATCTACGTCGAGCGCGCCGGCAAGCTGTACTCCGTCGACACCCACTTCGCCTCGGACGCCCACCTCCGTCGCACGATCGACAAGATCGTGGGTCGCGTGGGCCGGCGCGTGGACGAGGCGAGCCCGCTCGTGGACGCCCGTCTCCCTGACGGATCGCGTGTCAACGCGGTCATCCCGCCGATCGCCCTCGACGGGTCGCTGCTCACCATCCGTAAGTTCGCGACCGACCCGTTCACGGACAAGGACCTCATCGCCTTCGGCACCTTCACCCCGCAGGTCCGCGACTTCCTGTCGGCCTGCGTCCGTGGTCGCCGCAACATCATCATCTCCGGTGGTACCGGTTCGGGTAAGACGACCCTGCTCAACGTGGTGTCGTCCTTCATCCCCGCTGACGAGCGCATCGTCACGATCGAGGACGCCGCGGAGCTCCAGCTCCACCAGGACCACGTGCTGCGGCTGGAGTCACGCCCCTCCAACATCGAGGGTCGTGGCGAGATCGCCATTCGTGAGCTCGTGAAGAACTCCCTGCGTATGCGCCCCGACCGCATCGTCGTCGGTGAGTGCCGTGACGGCGCCGCCCTCGACATGCTCCAGGCCATGAACACCGGCCACGACGGCTCGCTCACGACCGTGCACGCCAACAGCCCGCGCGACAGCCTGTCCCGTCTCGAGACCATGGTGCTCATGGCCGGCGTGGACCTGCCCGTGCGAGCCATCCGCGAGCAGGTTGCCGGCGCCGTCGACATGGTCATCCAGCAGGCCCGCATGAAGGACGGCTCGCGTCGCGTCACCGCGATCAGCGAGGTGATCGGCATGGAGGGCGAGATCATCACCATGCAGGACCTGTTCACCTTCGACTACAGCGCCGGTCGTGACGAGCAGGGTCGCTTCCGCGGCGCGCTCAAGAGCAACGGGCTCCGTCCCAAGTTCGCCGACGACCTGCACGACCAGGGCATCGAGCTGCCGGCGGACCTCTTCATCAAGGGGTTCTGATGGTGCGTGGTACTCCGCGCGCCCTCCGCGCGCTCCTCACCGCGGGACTGGTCGGGCTCCTCGCCGCAGTCCCCGCGGTGGCCGCGGACGGCTCGGTCACGGTGACCGGGATCGAGGTCAAGTCCGGCAACCTGATCGGCCTCATCTCCTCGACGTCCGGGTCGGACATCGACCCCTCGCTCGACGTGACGGTGGCCGGCAAGACCTACCCGGTCGACGCGATCACCAGCGGCTCCGGCTCGCCGGTGGCACGGACGGCGATCATCGTCGTCGACACCAGCGGCTCCATGGGGGCGTCGGGGATGGCCACCGTGCGCTCGGCCGTCGCGGCGTTCCTCAAGAGCGTCCCGGAGGACGTGCGCATCGGTGTCGTCTCGTTCTCCGGCAAGGCCACGCTCAACCTGGCGCCGACGAGTGAGCAGGGCAAGGTGCAGACGGCCGTCAACGGCCTGACCGCCAGCGGTGAGACCGCGCTGTACGACGGGGTCAACCTTGCCGTCAAGACGCTCGGCACCAAGGGCGAGCGCAGCCTCCTGGTGCTCAGCGACGGTGGTGACACCGCGAGCAGCGCCACCCAGGCTTCCACCGTGGCGGCCCTGAAGAGTGCGAAGGTCCGCGCCGAAGCCGTCTCGTTCAAGTCCACCGACAGCAACGTGAGCGTCCTCCAGAGCTTCGCCAAGGCGGGCGGCGGCAGCGTCGTCTCCGCGGCCAACGCGGGCAGCGTGCAGAACGCCTTCACCTCGGCCGCCAAGACCCTCGCCTCACAGCTCAGCTTCTCCATGCCCCTCCCGGTCGGTGTCGGTGGCGCCCAGAACATCAAGATCTCCGGCAAGTCCAACGGCCAGCCGTTCGCGACGACCGCCCTGGTGGACTTCGGCGCGGGCGTGGCGGCACCGACGAAGGCGGGTTCCGACAACCGCCCGGTCGTCGGCCCCACCGAGGACCTCGTCAAGGCGGCACCCACGGCCACGGTCCTGCCGATCCTGGGCGTCTCCCCGATCCTGGGCGTCGCGATCGGCGCGGTCTTCCTGGCCCTGATGGTGCTGGTCATCTCGTTGGCGAGCTCGTCCTTCAAGTCCGGCCGCCGCACCCGGGTCGAGAACATCGACCGCTACGTCGCGGCCGGCACCGCTGCACTCGGCAAGGCCAAGTCGCGTCCGAACGTCATGTCCGAGAACCTCGTGTTCCTCGGCGAGCGGATGATGGAGGGCCGCAGCTCGACCAGCAAGACGATGGCCCACATCCAGCGTGCCGACCTGCCCCTGCGGGCGGGTGAGTGGTGGGTGCTGCGCATCGTGGCCGTGGTCGGCACGGTGGCCGCCTCGATGGTCTTCTTCCGTGGCGGACTCCTGGTGACCCTAGCGGCCGCGGTCGGCGGACTCGTCGTGGGCGTCTTCGGGCCGGCCTTCGTCCTGCGCTTCCTCTCCAACCGTCGGGGCAAGAAGTTCGACGGCCAGCTGCCCGACGTGCTCACCCTGGTGGCCAGCAGCCTGAGCACCGGCTTCTCGCTGCCCCAGGCCCTCGACGCGGTGGCCAAGGACGCCGCGGACCCGTCGGCCAAGGAGTTCGCCCGGGCGCTGGCCGAGACCCGCATCGGCTCGGACATCGCCGACTCACTGGAGCGGATGTCCGACCGCATGGACAGTGACAACATGCGGTGGACCTCGATGGCCATCCGGATCCAGCGGGAGGTCGGTGGCAACCTGGCCGAGACGCTGCGCACGACGGCCAAGACGCTCCGTGAGCGCGAGGAGCTCCGTCGGCACGTCAGGGCGCTGTCCGCGGAGGGCAGGCTCTCCGCCTACATCCTCGTGGCCCTCCCGATCGGCATCTTCTTCTACACGATGAAGACCAACCGGTCCTACATCGAGCTCCTCTGGACTCGACCGCTCGGCATCGGCATGATCATCGGCGGTCTCATTTCGCTCGGCATCGGCATGGCCTGGATGCGCAAAGTCGTGGATGTGAAGGTCTAATGGGAACAATTCTGCTGGTCATCGCGCTGGTCGCCATCGGCGGAGCCCTGGGCACCCTGGTGCTCGCCACGGGGCTCGGCGCTGGTCAGGCGACCGGGGTCGCCCGGTCGCTCGACCTCATCGAGCGGACCATCGACAAGCGGGAGGTGGGCAAGTCCGACCTCCCCGCCATGGAGCGCATCGTCGCCCCCATGCTCAACCAGACGCGGGCCCTCGCGCAGCGCCTGTCGCCCACCGGGGCCAACGACCGCATCGTGCGTCGGCTCAACCTGGCAGGCAACCCCGGCGCCTGGACGGTCGAGCGGGTGATGGGTGCCAAGGGCGTCGGTCTCCTCGTGGGCGCGGTCCTCGGGTTCACGCTGGGTGGCCAGGTCAGCGTGCGCGGCCTCGTCATCTGCGCCGCCGCTGCAGGGGCAGGGTTCTTCCTGCCCGACCTGCTGCTCATGAACACCGGCCAGAAGCGCCAGGAAGAGCTGCAGCGCGGTCTCGCCGACGCCCTCGACATGCTCACCGTCTGTGTCGAGGCCGGTCAGGGCTTCGACGCGGCGCTGCTGCAGGTCGCCCGCTCCACCACCGGGCCGATCTCGGGTGAGTTCGCCCGTGTGCTGTCGGAGATCCAGATCGGCAAGACCCGAGGCGCGGCCTTCTCCTCACTGGCCGCCCGCACCACGGTCTCCGAGGCCAAGACCTTCGTGAGCGCCCTGGTCCAGGCCGACCGGCTCGGTCTGCCCATCGGCAACGTGCTGCGCGAGCAGTCCAACCAGATGCGTCTGGTGCGCCGTCAGCGCGCCGAGGAGAAGGCGATGAAGGTGCCGGTGAAGATCCTCTTCCCGATGCTCCTGTTCATCTTCCCCGCCCTGTTCATCGTCATCATCGGACCCGGCGCGATCCGCATCGCCGACACCTTCGGCAACATGTGAGCTGACGCCACCAGCCCGGACGACAGAAAGACCCCGCCGATCGGCGGGGTCCTTCTGTGTGCGGTGCGGCCACGGCATACCGCGGTCGCGTGGGTATGCCGCGTGGTCCGGTCAGTGGCGGGCGTGGCCCACCGACTCGGCCTTCACGAGCCCGAGGCGCAGGGCCGACATCACGGCGGAGGCGCGGTTGTGGGCGCCGAGCTTCTCGTAGACCTTGGAGACATGGGTCTTCACGGTCGACTCGCTCATGTAGAGCTTCTTGGCGACGGCCGCGATGGAGTCACCCGCGACGAGGCGGTCGAGCACCTCGGCCTCACGGGGGGTGAGCCGGGGCTTGTCGCTCGAGTCACGGCGACGCAGTGCCTCGGCGAGCCCGGTCGCCATGAAGGCGTCGGGCGCGACGGCGGCCCGACGGACCGCCGCGATGACCTCGTCGGAGGGGGCCGACTTCAGGACCAGGGCCGACGCGCCCAGGTCGAGCGCCTCCAGCAGGGTCTCGTCGTCGTTGTGCATGGTCAGGACCACGATGCCGAGCCGGGGCGAGGCCTCGCGTGCGGCGCGGGCCAGCACGAGGCCGGAGCCGTCAGGCATCGACACGTCGACGACGAGCACGTGGATAAGGTTCTGGGCGAGGACGGTGCGCCCTTCGGCGATCCCGCCGGCCTGGCCGACGACGGCGAGGTCGGGCTCGCTGTCGATCATGCGGCAGACGGCTTCGCGGACGAGGGTGTGGTCGTCGATCACCACGACGTTGATGGTCATGAGGGCTGGGGGATCCTTTCGTTGGACAGCGTTGCTGAGGGAGCGGCGCCACGGGCACGCATGCGCATGCGAAGGGCGACGCCTTCAACGCCGAAGGGTTCGATGGTGATCTCCCCGCCGAGACCGAGCAGGGGGTGGTCGCCGAAGTCGCGTTCGGTGAGGGCGCTGGTGCCGTCGTGGGCCATCCACAGCTCCACCCTCGGGGCTGCGACGTTGAGGCGCACCTCGACGGTCTCGGCGTTCAGGGAGTGCCGGGCGTCGGCGAGCATTCGCAGGAACAGTCGGTAGATCAGGACCTCGGTGTGGGCCGGCAGCCGGAACCCGGTCTCGCTGAGGTGCATGCGGGTGGTCACCCCGGACGAGGAACCGAAGTTCTGGAGCCGGGCGCCGATCATCGCGCCGAGCCCGGTGTCGGGGCGCACGGCGATCCGCAGATCGGCGATGTGCAGCCGCAGGTCACCCAGGACCCGCGACACGTCGACGCGCAGGGCGTCCAGCTCGTCGGCGATGGGGGAGTCGGCGCCACGGGCCTTGCGCCGCACGGCGTCGATGCCGAAGCCGAGCGCGACCATCTCCTGGGCGATCCCGTCGTGCATCTCCCGGGCCAGCCGCTCACGCTCCTCGAGCCCGGCGCGCTCGCGCAGGCCGGCGAAGAGCACGGAGAGGTCGATGTTGGCGGCGTGTCGGTCGGCCACGCCCTGGGCCGCCACGAGGTCCTCCTCGCGGAACGGCGTGACCAGGGGCCGGTCGGCGACGAGGAGGCCGAGGCGGTCGCCCTTGTCGTCGTTGAGGGGCACGACGATCACCGAGCGGGCGACGAGGTCGTCCTTCCACTCCGCGAGCGTCGCCTCGCCGCGGCGCCAGGTCCACGCGAGGACCGAGTCCTGCTCCATGGGGTCGGGCCAGGGCGTGCGGTCGGCGCCACGGATCGCGAGCGGCACCGCCGGGTTGTCGCCGTAGCCGACGAGGATCGCGCTGCGCGCCGAGCGCATCTGGTTGCTGAGGTCCTGGAGCGCCATCTCGGCCGACCCGGGCGCGTCGAAGCCGGTGTCGAGGGTGTCGGCGAGCTCGTGCAGCCGGCGCAGCAGCAGGCTCGCCTCGGCGGCCACGTTGGCGTCGGGGACGACCTCCTCCGGCTCGAGCTCACGAGACCAGGCCCCGAGCAGCCCGAAGAGCACGGCCAACAGTGACGCGAGGGTGATCAGCTGGGACTCCGGCGGCGTCAACCGGTTGAGCCACCACGAGGTGGCGAGGGCGACGACCAGGCCCACCAGCGGGGCGGAGAAGGCTCCGGTGCGGGCGAACCGCGATCCTGCGTGGTAGGCCGGGATGAGGATGAGGAGCTTGGACCAGGAGCCCTCGCTGCCCATGCCGATCCCTGCGGAGACGACGCCCACGACCAGCAGCGCGATGAGCTGGGTGTGGCGGAACGCGCCCTGGATGACGGTGAGGTAGCCGAGGCTCGCCGCGGCGAGGTCGAGCGTCACCACGAGCAGGATCCACGGCAGGGCCGTGACGAAGCTGTGGTCGATGTAGGCGAACATCGCCGCCACGGCGGCCATCGACAGGCGGAGACGGGTGGACACGGCAAGATGGGGCAGCCAACGCATACACGCCTCCCGTCTCACGTCCCCGGCGCCCAGCAGTTGTCCACAGGCCGAAGCCCAGACTAGTCGTGTCCACACGCTTGTGCTGCCCAATCAGCGGCAACACTCCGTCGAGCCCACGATGTGGCCATGCCGCCCGAGACCCCGTGGTCCGGCCCGGTCGGAGCCGTCCGTGCCCTCCGCGCCCTGACCGACCTCGCGCTCCCCGTCGGCTGCGCCGCCTGCGGGCGGCCGGACCACGTCGTGTGTCCCGCCTGCGAGGCCGACGTCGCAGTCTCGCTGTGGCCGGGCGGCCCCAGGGCCGTGCGTCCGCGGCCGGTGCCGGCGGGCCTCCCGCGAGTGCACAGTGCAGGCCGGTATGCCGGGTCGCTGGCCGCCGTCGTCGCCGCCTACAAGGACGACGGCCGCCGCGACTGCCTCGGTCTGCTGGGAGCGCTGCTCGCCCGCTCGCTGGACGCCGCGGTCGCGGGGTGTCCGGAGCTCCTCGCGCGGTGGCGACGGGGTGACGGCCCGGTGCTCGTCGTGCCGGTCCCGTCGTCGGCAGCCGCTCGTCGCCGGCGCGGCGACGCACCGCTGCGGGCCCTGGTCGACCGCGCCGTCACCGGCTTCGGCCCGACCGAGGCGCTCCTCGCCGACGCCCTCGGGGCCCGGCGTCGGGTGGCCGACCAAGCCGGCCTCGGCGCGCGGGAGCGGGCCGTCAACCTCGAGCACGCCCTGGCGGTCCGACCACACTGGGAGTCCGTGGTCGAGGGCGCGGCGTGCGTCGTCGCTGACGACGTCCTGACCACCGGATCGACTCTGGTCGAGGCCGCCCGGGCGCTGCGGGCGGCGGGCGCGACCGTGGTCGTGGGCGCCACGATCTGTGCCACCCAGCGGCGTTCCGGAGGCCGGACGGGGTCGCCGTCCCACGGGTTGGACTGGCGCCCGAGCGCCGGTTTCGCTGCGCCCCGAAGCCCGTGAGCACGGCATACAGGTGGCGCACCAGCGACTCCGGGCAAACGTTGAACCAATCCTTGTGTCGCAAACCTCCGGCGTGGTCTACCGTCGGTACATGGCCCCCCTGGCCCCCGTGCACGTCACGCGAACAGGGCGCCTCGGACGCGGTCCGAAGGGCGCTCTGCGGCAGGGAGCGGAGCCGCAGGACACGCCGACCACAGGGTGCTTCCGCACGCCGGCGGGGAGGTGCTGCCGCGGCTGACCACCGGGCCGCGCAGCCCGACCCACACTCCCGCCGAACCCATGGAGGAACACCGTGGAGATTGTCGTCACCGGACGCCACATGCAGGTCTCAGACCGATTCCGTGACCACCTCGACGAAAAGCTCGCCAAGATCCCGCAGCTCGCCCCCCGGGTGCAGCGCGTGGATGTCATCGTGAGCCATGAGCCCAACAAGCGGCAGGCGAAGTCCTGCGAACGGGTCGAGATCACCTGTCACGTGAAGGGCCCGATCGTGCGGGCCGAGGCATGTCTTGACGACAAGTACGCGGCGCTCGACCTGGCGCTGGACAAGCTGATGGAACGCCTCAGGCGGGCCCAGGACCGCAAGCGGGTGCACCGCGGGAGGCACGCACCCGAGTCGGTGGCCGCTGCGACGGCGCGGATCCGGGAGCCCGGTGAGCAGGCCGGCGAGGACCACGTCCACGACGGCCTCGACGGTGACGGTGACCGGTTCGGCACGCAGGGCAACTCGCCGGTCGAGATCCGCGAGAAGATCCACGCGACCGTGCCGATGGCGCTCGACCAGGCGGTCCGCGAGATGGAGCTCGTCGGCCACGACTTCTACCTCTACCACGACGAGGACACCGGTCAGCCGAGCGTCGTCTACCGCCGCAGGGGCTGGTCCTACGGCGTGATCCACCTCGACGTCACCGAGGACGAGGGCGCTGAGCGCAAGGTCTCCTGACCTGAGACGACGACGACACCGGGCGGACCCGACAGGGCATTTCGTCCGGTGTCGTCCTCGTGCATGACAGTATGTGCTCCGTGACGAATGGGGACGGTGGTCAGAGCGGTGTCGACCCGATCAGGGTCGTCATCGCGGACGACCACGTCCTCTACCGCCGGGGCCTGCAGATGGTGGTGTCGCAGGACCACGACATCGAGATCGTCGGCGAGGCCGGCGACGGCAAGGAAGCCGTCGACCGCACGGTCGAGCTGCTGCCCGACGTCGTGCTGATGGACGTGCGGATGCCCCACACCTCGGGCATCCAGGCCTGCCAGACCATCAAGGCGCTCGTGCCGTCGACCAAGATCATCATGCTGACGATGTCCGACGAGGAGTCCGACCTCTACGAGGCGGTCAAGGCCGGCGCCAACGGCTACCTGCTCAAGGACGTGCCGGGTGAGGAGATCGCCGACGGCGTGCGCGCGGTCTTCAACGGCGACTCCCTGCTCTCGCCCTCGATGGCCTCCAAGCTGCTCGCCGAGTTCGCCCACATGAGCAAGCGCCAGGGTGAGCGTCCCAGCGGCGTCGGCGCCCCGCGGCTGACCGACCGCGAGCTCGAGGTGCTGCGGCTCGTGGCCCGGGGGCTGGCCAACAAGGAGATTGCCCACCAGCTCTTCATCTCCGAGAACACCGTGAAGAACCACGTGCGCAACATCCTCGAGAAGCTGCAGCTCCACTCGCGGATGGAGGCGGCCATGTACGCCGTCCGCGAGAACCTCCTCGAACCCGGCGAGTGACCAGCGACGCACCGGTAGTGACGACCCCCTCCCCGGTGCGCCTGACGCGCGCCCAAGCGCGACGGATCGCCCTGGCCGCCCAGGGCTTCGCCGAGCCGCGCCCCGCGCCCGGCGCCGTCACGATGCGGCACGTCCAGCGCGTCATCGACCGCGTGCAGATCATCCAGATCGACAGCGTCAACGTCCTCACCCGCAGCCAGTACCTGCCCTTCTTCTCGCGGCTCGGCCCCTACGACACCGCCCTGCTCGACCGGGCGCGCGACCGCGCCCCCCGGCGGCTGGTGGAGTACTGGGCCCACGAGGCCAGCCTGATCCCGCCCGCGACGTGGCCACTCCTCGACTTCCGGATGCGGCGCGCCCTGCAGGACTCGTGGGGCGGGATGCAGCACGTCGCGCGCGAGCACCCCGAGCTGGTCGCCGCGGTGCTGGCCGAGGTCGGCGCTCGGGGTCCGATCACGTCGCGGGGCCTGGAGGCCGCGCTCGAGCACGACCTCCCGCGCCAGCGTGACGAGTGGGGCTGGAACTGGTCGCTGGTCAAGAACGCCCTCGAACACCTCTTCTGGGCCGGCCAGATCACCAGCGCCGGCCGCACCAGCCAGTTCGAGCGACGGTATGCCGCGCTCGGCCGCGTCCTGCCCGGTCACCTCGCCGCCGAGGTCGCCGACCCCGCCGCCAGGCCCCCGCACGATGTCGCCTTCCGGGAGCTCATCCTGATCGCGGCCCGGGCCCACGGGGTGGGCACGGAGCAGTGCCTGCGCGACTACTTCCGACTCAAGCCGGAGCAGGCCAGGCCCGCCCTCGACTCCCTCGTCGCCGAGGGGGCCCTCGTGCCGGCCACGATCGAGGGGTGGAAGCGACCGGCCTACCTGCACCCGGAGGCGCGTCGGCCACGGAAGGTGCAGGCCCAGGCTCTGCTCAGCCCGTTCGACTCGCTCATCTGGCAGCGGGACCGCACCGCCGCGATCTTCGGCATGGACTTCCGGCTCGAGATCTACGTGCCCGCCCACCTGCGGGTGCACGGCTACTACGTGCTGCCGTTCCTGTTCGGCGACGCCCTGGTGGCCCGCTGTGACCTCAAGGCCGACCGGGCGGCCGGGGTGCTGCGGGTGCAGGCCGTCCACTGGGAGGCGGGCGCCACGGACGCTGCCCGGGCCGCCCTCGACGACGAGCTCGCGCTGATGGCCGGCTGGCTGGGCCTGGCAGCCGTCGCCTGACCCGTCGCTACCCCATGCAAAAGGCGAGTTAGCGCCGGATGGGCGGCGCTAACTCGCCTTTTGCATTGAATAGCGGGGGGGGGGGGTGGTGGCGGGATCCGGGTGGGGGTTGTCCGGAATGCGCTGTCGACTGGCAGCAGATGGCAGATAGCATGCGACAGTGACGATTCCTGCCGCCACCCAGGCGACGACCCCGACCCGACGGCCACGCGTTCACCGGGCCTGGTGGGTGGCTGCGGTGATCCTCGGCGCCCTCGTGGCCGCCGCCGGCTTCCGCTCCTCCACCGGGGCCCTGCTCGAGCCGCTCGAGTCCGAGTTCGGCTGGTCGCGGGCCACCACGTCGGGTGCGGTGACGGCCAACCTGGTGATCTACGGGCTGACCGCGCCGTTCGCGGCGGCCCTGATGGAGCGGTTCGGCCTGCGCAGGGTGGTCTGCCTCGCCCTCGTCCTCGTGGCCCTGGGCAGCGGGCTCACCACCGTGATGACCGCCCCGTGGCAGCTCTGGCTGCTCTGGGGGGTGTTCGTCGGCGTCGGGGCGGGCGCGATGGCACTCGTGCTGGGGGCGATCGTCGCGAACCGGTGGTTCGTGGAGTCGCGCCGCGGCCTGGTCACCGGGGTGTTCTCCGCGGCCGGCGCGGCCGGCCAGCTGGTCTTCCTGCCGGGCATCGCTGCCCTGGCCGCCGGGCCGGGCTGGCGCTGGTCGGCGCTCGTGGTCACCGGCGCGGCCCTGCTGCTGGTGCCGCTGGTGCTGCTCGTCGTCCGAGACCGGCCCGCGGATCTCGGCCTGCGGCCCCTGGGGGCGCGCCCGGGTGAGGCGCTCGACGAGCCCGCCACGCGGCATACCGGGTCGCAGGTGGGGCCGGCCAGGCTCGCGGTATGGACGCTGCGCGAGAGCACGCGTTCGCGCACGTTCTGGATCCTCGTCGGCACCTTCTGGATCTGCGGCTGGTCCACGAACGGGCTGATCGGCACGCACTTCATCCCCGCGGCCCACGACCACGGCATGCCCGAGACCACGGCGGCCGGGCTGCTCGCCCTGATCGGCGTCTTCGACCTGGTCGGCACGATCGCCTCCGGCTGGCTCACCGACAAGGTGGACCCGCGGCTGCTGCTCTGCGGCTACTACGGGTTCCGCGGGCTCGCCCTGCTCTTCGTGCCCGCCCTGCTCGGTCCGGACATCCACCCGAACCTGTTCATCTTCATCATCTTCTACGGGCTCGACTGGGTGGCCACGGTGCCGCCCACCATCGCCCTGTGCCGCCGGCACTTCGGGGTCGCGCGCTCGGGGGTCGTGTTCGGCTGGGTCTTCGCCTCCCACATGGTCGGGGCCGGGGTCGCGGCGAGCTATGCCGGCTGGGTGCGGCAGAGCACGGGCGACTACTTCACCGCCTGGCTGACGGCCGGGGGCCTCTGCCTGTTCGCAGCGCTCGCCTGCCTGGCGATCTCGCGGTCACCCGAGCGCGGCTCGTGGAGCTCCGAGGGGGAGGACGCCGAGGTGGGTGCGGTCGCCTGAGGGTCGCCGACGGGCTGCGTTGACAGTCGTGCTTGGCTTGGCGCATGACGGACCCTGGAACCTCGGACATCGTGGTCACCGACAACCCGGCCGAGCACCGCTACGAGGCCCGCGTCGACGGCGCGCTCGCGGGGTTCTCGGCCTACCGGTTCAAGGGCGCGCACATCGTCTTCACGCACACCGAGGTGGACGACGCCTTCGCCGGAGAGGGCGTCGGTGGGGTGCTGGCCAGGGGTGCGCTCGACGACGTCCGGGCCCGGGCCGAGCACGACGTCGTCGCACTGTGCCCCTTCATCTCCGCGTGGATCGCCCGGCACCCCGACTACCAGGACCTCGTCGCCCCGTAGCGTCCTCGTCGGAACCGCGAACGGGCCCGGCACGTTCGCCCGTGGGGAGCGTTCCCGCCCGCACGTCCGCGCTGGTGCGTCGACTCGACTAGCCTAGGTCGGGCCGTTGCCACCCGGATGGCCACGGCTGCGAACTTCCGGGCGTAGCAGGAGATCAAAAACTTCCGGGCGTAGCAGGAGATCAGAAACTTCAGGAGATGTTGCGTGTCCAAGATCGTCGAAAAGCTGCTGCGTGCCGGTGAGGGACGCATCCTCAAGAAGCTCCACGGGATCGCCGCCCAGGTGAACTCGATCGAGGAGGACTTCGCCGCGCTCACCGATGCCGAGCTGCGGGCCGAGACCGATGTCTTCCGCAAGCGCCTCGCTGACGGCGAGACCCTGGACGACCTGCTCCCGGAGGCGTTCGCGGCGGTCCGCGAGGCGTCCAAGCGGACCCTCGGCAAGCGTCACTTCGACGTGCAGCTCATGGGTGGTGCCGCGCTCCACCTCGGGAACGTCGCCGAGATGAAGACCGGTGAGGGCAAGACCCTCGTCGCGACCCTGCCGTCCTACCTCAACGCCCTGGAGGGCAAGGGCGTCCACGTGGTCACGGTCAACGACTACCTCGCCGAGTACCAGTCCGAGCTGATGGGCCGCGTGCACCGCATGCTGGGCCTCGAGACCGGGGTCATCCTCGCGTCGATGACGCCGGAGGAGCGTCGCGCCGAGTACGCCAAGGACATCACCTACGGCACGAACAACGAGTTCGGCTTCGACTACCTGCGCGACAACATGGCCTGGTCGGTCGACGAGCTCGTCCAGCGCGGCCACAACTTCGCGATCGTCGACGAGGTCGACTCCATCCTCATCGACGAGGCGCGCACGCCGCTCATCATCAGCGGTCCCGCCGACGCGGCCACCAAGTGGTACACCGAGTTCTCCAAGATCGTCGACCGGCTGACCCGGGGCGAGCTCGAGTCCGGTGAGGGCGACTACGAGGTCGACGAGAAGAAGAAGACCGTCGGCGTCCTCGAGGCCGGCATCGCCAAGGTCGAGGACTACCTCGGCATCGACAACCTCTACGAGTCCGTCAACACCCCGCTGATCGGCTACCTCAACAACGCCATCAAGGCGAAGGAGCTGTTCAAGCGCGACAAGGACTACGTCAACATGAACGGCGAGATCCTCATCGTCGACGAGCACACCGGCCGCATGCTCGCCGGCCGTCGCTACAACGAGGGGATGCACCAGGCGATCGAGGCGAAGGAGGGCGTCGAGATCCAGAACGAGAACCAGACGCTCGCCACGATCACCCTGCAGAACTACTTCCGCATGTACGACACCCTCTCGGGCATGACCGGTACGGCCCAGACCGAGGCCGCCGAGCTCAACTCGATCTACAAGCTGGGCGTCGTCCCGATCCCGACCAACCGCCCCATGGTGCGCAAGGACCAGGCCGACCTCGTCTACCGCACCGAGGAGGCGAAGTTCAACGCCGTCGTCGACGACATCGCGCAGCGGTATGCCGAGGGGCAGCCCGTGCTCGTCGGTACCGTCTCGGTCGAGAAGAGCGAGTACCTCTCGGACCAGCTGCGCCGCAAGGGTGTCCCGCACGAGGTCCTCAACGCCAAGCAGCACGAGCGGGAGGCCGCGATCGTGGCGCAGGCCGGTCGCAAGGGCGCTGTCACGGTGGCGACCAATATGGCCGGTCGAGGCACCGACATCATGCTCGGTGGCAACCCCGAGTTCATGGCGGTCGCGACGCTCAAGCAGCAGGGCCTCGACCCGGTGGAGACGCCGGAGGAGTACGAAGCCGCCTGGGACGCCGCGCTCGTCAAGGCCGAGGAGGCCGTGCAGGCCGAGCACGACGAGGTGACCGATCTCGGTGGCCTCTACGTGCTGGGCACCGAGCGCCACGAGTCGCGCCGCATCGACAACCAGCTGCGTGGACGCTCCGGTCGCCAGGGTGACCCGGGTGAGTCGCGCTTCTACCTCTCGCTCCAGGACGACCTCATGCGGCTGTTCAACGCCGCGATGGTCGACCGGTTCATGACCACGGCCAAGATGGAGGACGAGGTCCCGATCGAGTCCAAGATGGTCAGCCGCTCGATCCAGAGCGCGCAGGGGCAGGTCGAGGGTCGCAACTTCGAGATCCGCAAGAACGTCCTGAAGTACGACGACGTCCTCAACCGCCAGCGCACGGTGATCTACGACGAGCGCCGCCGCGTCCTCGAGGGCGAGGACCTGCACGAGCAGATCCGGCACTTCATCAACGACGTCGTGGGCGGCTACGTCGACGCCGAGACCGCCGAGGGGTTCGCGGACGACTGGGACCTCGATCGCCTCTGGACCGCGCTCAAGACCCTGTACCCCGTGTCGGTGACGCCCCAGGACGTCCTGGAGGCGGCCGACGGGTCGCTGACCCGCGACAGCCTGCGGGAGGTCATCACCTCTGACGCGCACCACGCCTATGACGAGCGCGAGGCGCTGCTCGGCGCCGAGGTCATGCGTGAGGTCGAGCGCCGGGTCGTGCTGTCCGTGCTGGACCGCAAGTGGCGCGAGCACCTCTACGAGATGGACTACCTCCAGGAGGGCATCGGCCTGCGGGCGATGGCCCAGCGCGACCCGCTGGTCGAGTACCAGCGCGAGGGCTTCCAGCTGTTCGAGGCGATGAACGAGTCCATCAAGGAGGAGTCGGTCGGCTACCTCTTCAACGTGCAGGTCGATGTCGACCAGCCCGAGGAGCAGGCTCCCGCGCTCCAGCCGGTCAGCGTCTCCGACATGCTCGCCGGGTCGGGGCTGTCGTCCGCCGCCGAGGTCGACGAGCCCGTGGACACCTCGGCCATCTCGAGCAACGGTGGTCAGGCCGCGGAGGCAGACCTGGTGCCCGCCGAGTCCGCCGCCGCGACGGCCGACAAGCACCCGACCTTCCGGGCCAAGGGACTCGAGCAGCCGGAGCGTCGTCCGCAGCAGCTGCAGTACTCCGCGCCAGGCGAGACCGGCGACGTGGAGCACCGAGCGGTGGGCTCCGCCAACGACACGCTCAGCGAGGACCAGCTCAAGGGCGCGTCCCGCAACGGTCCGTGCCCCTGCGGTTCGGGCAAGAAGTTCAAGATGTGCCACGGGAAGCCGTGACGCCGACGTCCTGACCTCAGCCGACCTGGAGGGCCTCGACCCGCCAGCGCCCGTCGATGCCCACGAGCCGGAAGGCCAGCGCGCGGACCCGTCCGCCGTCGACCACGACGGCGCTGGCCTCCGCCACCCCGTCAGCCGGCTCGCAGACGCGGACACCACGCACCACCGTGCGCCGCGCCGACCCGGCACCACGCCGGGCTGACACGGCCGCGCGGCGGGCGACGGCGGCATACACCTCCGGGGTGGTCCAGCGGAGCACCTGTGGCGCGGGACGCGCTCCGGCCATCACCTCGACGAGTCCCTGGGCGATGTGGCCGGCCCACGGTCGGGGGTCGGGGAGGTCGTCGCGCCGGGTCGGGCGTTCGCCGAAGAGCTGTTCGTCGGTCATCGAGTCGAAGTCGACGGCGAGCGCGTCCTGCACGTAGCGCGACGTCCTGCCGTCCTCGGGCACCCAGGACTCGAGCTCGCTGAGCACGGGTGGCCGGGTGCGGGGAGCCGGGACGATCCGCAACGGCGTCAGCCGTCCGGGCGCCGTCGTGGGGTCCTCGGCGCGCGGCGCGGGGCTCACGGGTGGGCCCCCGCGGGCGCGCGGAGCACCTGTCCGGGCCGGAGGATGCCGGGGTCGGGACCGATGACGTCGCGGTTGGCTGCGTACCAGCGCGGCCACGCGGCGGCGACCTCCGTGTCGGTGGCGCCGGGGCCGAGATGCCTGCGGGCGATGGTCCACAGCGAATCACCCCGGTGGACGACGACCTCGGCCGAGGGCGGTGCGCCCGCCCCGGTCACGAGGCGGGCCACGGTGACGGGGGTGTCCACCGGCCGCGATGGTGTCCACCCCGGCTCGGGGACGGAAGGCACGGACGCGGGCGGCTCGGGGCTGGACGATGTGGGGCTGGACGGTGTGGCCGCCGGCACCGAGGGCGCGGGCGCGGGCGTGACGGCAAACCCGGGAGAGCGTTCCGGAGGGGTGCCGTGCCCGCCCGAGCCGCCCACCGAGCCGCCCACCGAGCCGCCGCCGACTGAGCCGGCAGCGGTGCCCGGCGCCAGGGTGGCGCCCAGGGCCGCACCGACCAGGAGGGCGGCGACCCGTCTCGTCGCCGCTGGCGCCAGGGTGTGCGACCACCGTCGAGCCGGGTCCCCGAGCCGGCCCGGGAGGTGGGCCGCGCAGGCGACGGTGGTGCTGACCACGAGCCACCCACCGAGCAGCACGCAGGCGGTCAGCACGACCAGCACGACGGCCTCGTCGAGGCTCGCGGGTCCGGGGGAGCGCACCACCCGCCACGCGCTCCTTGCGGCCCCCAGGGCGAGCAACTCCAGCACGACCAGCGCACCGATCACGGCGACCGGTCTCAGGCCGGCGCCGATCCTGCGGCGCCGGCTCCCGAACTCGTTGAGCACCATCCACACCCCCAGTGGTGATTTGCCTTTTGTTGTTTACTTATGTTTGCGTGTGGTTGACACAGTTTGAAGGTAACAACGTGAGCCGGCCGTGGCAAGGCCCGCGCGGGATCGTCTGACCCATCGGGCCGGGCGGACGGCCCCACGGGCAGGACGGAGCAAGGGGGGGCGATGCGCTGGGACGACCTGTTCGCCGACCTGGGGGCGCAGTGGGACGCGGAGGCGCGGCGCGAGCTGGACGGTGAGGTGGCCGACCGCACGCGGCGCGAGAGGGCGCTGGTGGGCCTGCCCGACCGGTTGGCGGCGGCCCTCGGCGAGCGGGTGGCCCTGACGGTGCGCGTGGTCGGCTCGCTCCCCGGGCAGGTCCTCGAGGTGGGCGACGGGTGGCTGCTGCTGGCCACCGAAGCCGGCGGCCTGGCGCTCGTGCCGTTCACCGCGGTGACGGGGGTGGCCGGCCTCCCGCTACGGGTCGTCGGCACCAGTCGAGGGCGCCGGTTCGGCCTCGGTTACGCGCTCCGGGGACTGAGCCGAGACCGCGCCACCGTGCTCGTGACCGACCTCGACGGGGTGGTGGTGAGCGGCACCATCGATGCGGTGGGTCGCGACGTGCTCGAGCTCAGCGAGCATGCCCCGGACCTGCCCCGCAGGGCGGAGAACGTCACCGGGCGTCGCCTCGTGCCGTTCTCCGCGGTGGTGCTGGTGCGCCCGGCCCGATCGGCCGGGGCGCACCAGGGTCAGTCCTGACCCTGGCCGAACGGGTGGGCGGCGACGAAGGTCTTGGTCTCGCTGTACATCCGCTGGATGTACCCCTCGAGCTCGGCCACCTCGACGCGCCACTGTCCGCGCCCGCCGACCTTGATCGCCGGCAGCTCGCCGGACCGGACGAGTGCGTATGCCTGAGCTGACGAGATGTCGAGAACTTCCGAGACCTCGGAAAGCTGAATGAATCGCTTTGCCACGTTCTTCCCCTCTTCTTCCGCCAGTCGCCTTGACTGGGAGCAGACCTTCCCTTGACCGAATTTTTACCATGTTCTTGTGGCTGCGTCTGTTCGTTGGACAGATTCTGGCATCTATAGCCGTTTGGGGGAGTTGGCCTCCCGACCTTGTGGATGACCCACGAACCTGTGGACTGACCGGGGCTGGGTCGCTCGCGACGCGCCATGATGACCGCTCCGGTGCGCATGTTTGCCCCGGTCAGCAGCCGACGAGCACGTGTTGATGAAGGGGGACCTCGCCATGACTGACCTCGCTGTGCTCAAGGCGGTTCGGCTCCAGCGACCGCGGTGGCGCGACGCGCGCCTTCTGGTGGGGGTGTTGCTGGTGCTGTCCTCGATCGCCCTCGGCGCGTTCGTCGTGGCCCAGGTCGACGACCGGACCGCCGTGTATGCCGCCCGCGGACCGTTGGTGCCCGGCCAGCGGCTCACCGACGACGACCTCAGCCGGGTCGACGTCCAGCTCGGGGCGGAGCTGCCCGCCTACCTCTCGGCCACCGGTGGCCTGGCGCCCGACCGCTTCGTCCTGCGGCCGGTGCCTGCCGGCGAGCTCGTCCCCGCCGCCGCGGTGGGCGGCCGGAGCGAGGTCGGGGTGCAGCCCCTGGTCCTCACCGTCGATGCGGGGTCCGCGGCGGCCCTCCAGGTGGGGTCCATCGTTGACGTCTACGTCAATCGGGTCGACCCGGCGGGGGGCACCGGTTCGGCGGGCGGCTTCGTCGGCCCGGAGCTCGCCCTGGCGGCCGTCTCCGTGTCGAGCCTGCCCCGCGGCACGGGCGGGCTGGGAGGGGGCTCGGCGGGCGGCCGCGCGGTGCAGGTGATGGCCCCGACTCCGCGCATCAAGGAGATCATCGCCTCGGTCGACCTCGGGGCGCGCGTGACGCTGGTGCCGGTAGCCGGCTCGGCCCTGCGGGTGGAGCAGTGACCCGTCGGGTCCTCGCTGCACTCGACGCGGCCTGGGAGGCGGAGCTGGTCGCGGCCGTCGAGGCCACCGTCGGCTACACCGTCGCGCGGCGGTGCGCCGACCTGGCCGACCTGCTGGCTGCCGCCGCAGCGGGCCACGGCGAGATGGCCCTGGTCTCGGCCGACCTGCGCGCGCTCGACCGGCCGGCCCTGCACGAGCTGGCCAGCCACGGGGTGGAGGTGGCCGGGGTCGTGGGGCCCGGTGACGAGCCGGGCGAGCGCCGGCTGCGCCAGCTCGGCGTGGACGTCGTCCTGCGCGCCGACCTGGCCAGTCACGAGATCGACGACGCCCTCGACGCGCTCGAGGCGGTCCGCGACGGCCAGCTCGGGCGCGGCCTCGGTCCGGTGGACGCTCGTGACCTCGACGAGGGCCCGGCAGCGCCGACTCCAGCGACCGTCATCGCGGTCTGGGGGCCGACCGGAGCACCGGGTCGCACGACCGTCGCGGTCAACCTGGCCGCAGAGCTCGCCCTCCGCGAGCCGACCCTCCTGGTCGACCTCGACACCTACGGCTCGTCCATCGCCCAGGCGCTCGGACTCCTCGACGAGGCCCCGGGAATCGCGGCGGCGGCCCGTGCCGCAGACCAGGGCGGGCTCGACCTTGCCGGCCTGGCGCGAGTGGCTCCTGAGGTGAGCCCCGGGCTGCGGGTGCTGACCGGCATACCGCGGGCCGGGCGGTGGACCGAGCTCCGGGCGCCGTCGGTGGCCCACGTCCTGGCCACCGGGCGGGGACTGGCCCGCTTCGTCGTCGTGGACTGCGGCTTTGCCATCGAGGACGACGAGGAGCTGTCCTACGACACGCTGGCGCCCCGGCGCAACGCCGCCACCCTCACCGCGCTCGAGGAGGCGGACGAGCTCATCGTGGTGGGCACGGCTGACCCCATCGGGCTGCAGCGGCTGGTCCGGGCGGTCCAGGACCTCGCCGCGGTGCCGTCGCCCACGGCGCGGGTGGTGGTCAACCGCGTCCGGGCCACCTCGGTGGGGGCGCGACCCGAGCAGCGGATCGCCGAGGCGCTGGCCCGCTTCGCCGGGATGGACGACCTCGCCTTCCTGCCGCTCGACCAGCCGACCCTCGATGCGGCGCTGTTCGCGGGGACGACGCTGGCCGAGTCCGCGCCCCAGTCCGAGCTGCGCAGCGCGGTCGCCTCGCTCGCCGACGTGTATGCCGCCCCGACGCGCGTCCGTCGTCGTCGCGTCAGGAGCTGAACAGCAGGGTGAGTCCGCCCACGGTGTAGCCGACCATGAGCACGAGCAGCGGCACCTGGCCGAGCACCGCGGCTCGACGCGGGAACAGCGTGATCGCGCGTTCATGGGCGGCGACCACGCCGAGGACGTGACCGGTGATGATGGCCACGACCTGGATGCCGGCCACGAGACCGGGGGCGATCAGCGCCGCCGAGGGCGACACGCCCGCGGTGCCGAGCCAGTTGGCCCCGGTCCCCAAGGGGTCGCTCATCTTGGCGAGGCCGTTCGTGCCCTCCCAGACCCACAGCGACCAGTAGTGCGCGACGAGGTAGCCCGCGGCGATCGGGATGAGCGACGGCGCGAAGGCGGTGGCGATGCCTCGCACGCTGACGCCGGCGAGCCGCGCGGACAGCACGGCCGCGGCATACAGGGAGGCGGCGACCACGAGGCTGAACGTGACCAGGGCCCCGGTCTCCCACAGGCGGGCGGGGAGGCTGGACGACTGGACGAAGGTGTACCAACGGGTCTCGCCGGAGAAGCCGTCGTAGGCCGTGGTGCCCAGCATCACGGACGTGACGGCGAGCAGCCCCGGTGCCGCATCGAGCTGGAGTGGTCCGTGCAAGGGGGTCCGCAGCACCCACCGACCGTCGGCCCGCCGGCCGAGCGGGCTGAGCGTGCCATAGAGCGACGACCAGGAGGTGAAGGGATCGCCCCGGCGCAGGTAGGGCATCCCGAAGGTCAGGGCCAGGACGATGCTCACGATGAGGTAGCCGAGCACCGCGATGCGCAGCACCGGCTGGTCGGCATTGTCGGGGGCGATCAGCTCGAGCCACGCGAAGGCGAGCAGGCCCGTCGCGGCCGGCCAGTGGCCGAGGCGGTAGTCCAGGAGCGCGAAGTCGTCCTCGATGCGAGCCGCCCGCAGGATGCCGGCGCGGATCCAGCGCACCGGGTTGAGCAGCCTCCAGATGCCGCCGAACACCATGGACAGGAAGGCGAGGCCGACCCACAGCCACACGTAGACGACGGAGGGCACCGGGTTGTTGGCGTTGTCCTGGCCGAACACCAGGGCCAGCAGGGTCCAGGCCGTGATGCCGAGCGACACGATGACGAAGAGTCCCCGGACGGCAGCGCTGTCGAGGGCGAGGGCGACGGGCATCGGCAGCAGGCGCCCGTCGCGCGGGTCGAGGCGCGGCTGTCTCCAGAGCAGCCCCAGCGCCACGAACGACACCACGAGGGCCAGCCCCGCGCCGACGAGCAGGAGCGTGAAGGGGAGCGGGAGGTCCTCGCGCGACCCCACGCCGTGGGCGGGCACGAGACCCGGCGCGAGACCCGGCACGAGACCCGGCACGAGACCCGGCGCGAGACCCGGCATGAGGTCCGGCCGGGCCGTGGCTGCGGGAAGGGCGGCGAAGGCGCCGGGCGTCACCGGACCGCGATCTTCATCAGCCGCAGCTCCGGGTGGTGGGTCTCCACCTCGTAGACGCCGGGCTGGGCGCCCGTGACGGTGACGCTCAGCGGTGTGCCCGCGACCAGGTCCTGCTCGATCTCGAACCCGTGGATGTGGAGCTGGTCGGCGTGGTCGCTGGTCACGGTGAGGGTCAGCTTCTCGCCGACCGCGAGGTCGACCGTGGCCGGGGCCGGGGTCACCGTCGAACCCGTCACGGTGATCTCGATGGTGCGGCCAGCCGCGCTCGAGCTGCTGGACGAGCTGGAGCTGCTCGAAGAGCTCGAGGAGCTCGTCGAGGAGGTGGTGGAGCCGTCGGTCCCGGGGTCGTCGCCGGAGCTCCCACACGCGCCGAGGCCAAGGGTGAGGGGGACGGCCAGAGCCAGCCCGGCGGCATACCTCGTCGGCGCTCGCAGCGTCATCTTCGTCACGAACCCGAGTCTAAACAGCGCTTTCTGACACGATGAGCGGGTGCCTGACCGCCTGAGCTCCCTCGACGCGTCGTTCCTCTACCTCGAAGAGGCGACGACGCCGATGCACGTCGGTTCGGTCATGGTCTTCGACCCTCCGAGCGACGGGTTCGACTACGACCGGCTCGTCCAGCTCATCTCCACCCGCATCGCCTTCGTGCCCCGCTACCGCCAGCGGATCCGGCAGATCCCCGGCCGGCTGGCGAACCCGGTCTGGGTCGACGACGAGAACTTCGACGTGACCTACCACGTCCGCCGCTCCGCCCTCCCGCGCCCGGGCAGCGACGAGCAGCTGCAGGAGTTCGTCGCCCGGATCCAGCCGCGCGCCCTCGACCGCCACCGCCCCCTGTGGGAGGTGTACCTCGTCGAAGGGCTGGACGAGGGCCGCTTCGCGATCGTGACGAAGTCCCACCAGGCGCTGGTCGACGGCATCAACGCCGTCGACATCGCCCATGTGATCGTCGACGGCGACCCTGCGGCCGAGGGGCTGGTCACCGACACTTGGCGGCCCTCCCGCGAGCCGAGCGACATCGAGCTGCTCACCGGCGCGCTCGTCGACGCGGTCCGGCGGCCCAGCGAGGTGGTCGAGAACATCCGCGGCGGCATGGTCGACGTGAAGGCCGTCGGCACGCGCGCCCTGACGGCCGCCGGCGATGTGGTGTCGACGCTGGCCCGCACGGCGGCGCGCCCCGCTCCGCACTCGCCGCTCAACGCCCCGGTGGGGGAGGCCCGCCGCTACGTCATGATCGGCACCGACCTCGAGGACTACCGCAAGGTCCGCAGCAGGCTCGCCCGGGGCAACTACGCCGACGACGTGTCGATCAACGACGTCGTGCTCGCGACCATCTCGGGCGCCTTCCGCACCTGGCTGCTGACCCGCGGTGAGTCCGTCCACTCCGGAACGACCGTGCGCGCGATGGTGCCGGTGAGCGTCTACGACGAGGACGCGCGACACGTCGGCAGCCGGCTCACCGCCTGCTTCGTGGACCTGCCCGTCGGCGAGCCCGGCCCGTCGATGCGCCTGCACCAGATCGCCTTCGCCATGCGCCAGCAGATGGAGGGCGGCCAGGCCGTCGGCGCGGAATCCCTTGCAGGACTAGCCGGATTCGCGCCCCCGACCCTCCACTCCCTCGGCGCCCGCCTCGGGAGCGCGGTGTCACGGCGACTGTTCAACGTGGTCATCACCAACGTGCCCGGCCCCCAGCACACCCTGTATGCCGGTGACGCGCGGATGCTGTCCACCTACCCAGTGATGCCGCTCGCCAAGGGGCAGGCCCTGTCGATCGGGCTGACGTCCTACGACGGCGGCGTCTACTACGGCCTCAACGCCGACCGCGACTCGATGCCCGACATCGACGTCCTCGGCCAGAGCATCGTCGACTCCCTCGGTGAGCTGCTCGACAGCCACCGGTCCAAGGCGCGATGACCCCGGCTCCAGCGCCCGGCGCGGCGCGCCGTGGTGGTGGCCCGCGGCGTGGCCTCGTGCTCGGTGGCGGCGGGGTGCTGGGCGCTGCGTGGATGGTCGGTGCGCTCACGGCCCTCGAGGCCGAGCTCGGGGTAGATCTGCGCGAGTTCGACGAGTTCGTCGGCACCTCGGCCGGATCCGTCCTCGCCGGGCTGCTCGGGGCCGGTGTCCCGGTCGCCGACCTCCTCATCCACCAGCTGGACGGCGCGATCGATGTCGGGCCGCTGGCCGGCTACGCCTGGGACTACGAGAAGGACACCGGTGGCGACCGGCCGGGACTCCCCAAGGTCGGGTTCGGGTCGCGAGAGCTGTTGCGGCGCAACGCACTCCATCTCCGCCACCTCCCGCCGACGGCCGTGTTGTCAGCGATCCTGCCGGAGGGGCGCGGAAGCATCGAGGCCGTCGGCGCCATGGTCGGCCACGTCGTCCCGGAGGGTTGGCCGCCCCGAAGTGGCATCACCGTCGTGGCCCTCGACTACGACACCGGTGAGCGGGTGGCATTCGGTCGCGGGGGTGCCCCGGTCGTCGACCTTCCAGCAGCGGTGATGGCCTCCTGCGCGATCCCCGGCTGGTACCAACCGGTGCGCATCGGTGCGCACCGCTACATCGACGGCGGCGCCTGGTCGTCCACCAACCTCGACCTGATGGCCGGCCTCGGACTCGACGAGGTCTACGTGCTCGCTCCGCAGGTGAGCTTCGTCCGGGACGCACCCACGCACTGGCGCACCCGGGTGGAGCGCCAGTGGCGCAACCGCGTGACCCTCCGGGTGCTGCGGGAGCTGGGCAAGGTGCACGACGACGGCGCCGAGGTGACGGTGCTCGGCCCCGGGGAGGAGGACCTCGAGGCGTTCGGCGCCAACCTCATGGACGTCAGCCGGCGACCCGCGGTCATCGCCACCTCCCTGCGCACCTCCGCGATCGCCCTGCACGACCCCGCACCGCTGCCCGACCGGTCGGCCTTCCAGGACGTGGGAATCAGTGAGGATGTGGGATGACCCGATGACCCAGACGAGGATCTACGTTCCCCTGCTGCCCGAGGCCGTGCGCCGGCTGGCCGCGGACCGCGAGATCGGGCCGGCACCGGTGGCCGCCTTCGGCGTCACCGAACGCATCGAGCGCGCCGACCCGACCGGCCTCGAGGAGGAGTGGGAGTATGCCGCGCTGACCGAGGCCGCGGACGCCGCAGCGCTGCTCCAGGGCACCACGGTGGCCAAGCGGGTCGTCGCCGCTGCGGACGTCGACCCCGGCACGGTGTCATCGGACGGCACCCGGGAGTCGCTCGCCGCGGTGACGGTCTCGAGTCCCATCCCCCTCCGACAGGTGGTGTCCTTCCACGTCGACGAGGAGGCCGGTGACCAGGGCGTGGAGGACCTGCTCTGGTACGACGCGACCGAGCTCGACGAGCTCCTCCGACTGCTCTGACCAGGCGGCCGGCTGCCCCGCTGCTCCTACGGAAAACGCTGGTTCCGCGCCCGACTGCCCGCCCTGATGCTCGGGAGCGCAGGAGTCGGGAGGCGGTGTGGTCGGCGACTCGGAACGGCAGGCCGGGCTGGCGGACGCCGTGCGCGCCAACTGTGCGGGGTCGACGACGCCGCACGTCGTGGTGGTGCTCCCGGCCTTCAGCCTCGCCGACAGCCTGCTGGCGCACTATGCGACGCGGCTCGGCGCCTACGAGCACCGCTACCTGCTCAGCGCCCTCATGCTCCCGCGGATCCCGGGGTGCCAGCTGGTCTTCGTCACCTGCCAGACGCCTGAGCCCGAGGTGCTCGACTACTACGACCGGCTGGCGTCGCCCGGCCGCCGCGGTGGCCTGCTCGACCGGTTGCACGTCGTCACCGTGGACGACGCGTCACCTCGGTCGGTGTCGGCCAAGCTGCTCGACCGGCCCGACCTCGTGGCGCGGCTGCGGAGCCTGACCGAGGGACGGCTCACGCTCATCGAGCCGTGGAACGTCACGGCCACCGAGGTCGAGGTGGCGCGGGCACTCGGGGCTCCGCTCAACGGCACGGACCCCGCGCTGTGGCCGCTGGGCTTCAAGAGCGCGGGTCGACGGCTGTTCCGCGAGGTCGGCGTCCCGACTCCCGTCGGCATCGAGGACGTCCGCGACGTCTCGGGTGTCGGTGAGGCGGTGGCCCGCATCCGTCGCACCCGACCGCGACTCGCGGGAGTGGTGGTCAAGCACGACAACAGCGGCGCCGGCGACGGCAACGTCGTGGTCGTCGTGCGGGACCCGGACGGCCGCCGGATCCGGCAGGCGGACCTCGTGGCGAACCTGCAGGGTTCGTTGCCGCCCTGGTACGTCACCGACCTCGGGGCAGGTGCTGTGGTGGAGGAGCTGATGGCGGGCCGTGACGTGCGCAGCCCCAGCGCCCAGGTGGACATCCTCCCCGACGGCTCGGTCCGCGTGCTGTCGACCCACGAGCAGATCCTCGGGGGCGACAACGGGCAGGTGTACTCGGGCTGCCGCTTCCCCGCCGACCCTGCGTATGCCGGGCGGCTGGGTGAGCATGCCGCTGCTGTTGGTCGGTGGCTGGCCGACCGTGGCGCCCGCGGGCGCCTCGGCGTCGACTTCCTCGCGCTGCGGCGGCGGGGGGAGTGGGACGTGCGCGCGCTCGAGGTGAACCTGCGCAAGGGCGGCACGACGCATCCGTTCTCCGCCCTGCGCCACCTGGCGCCGGGGAGCTACCACGTCGCCACCGGCCGCTACGACCTCGACGACCGGAGCGGCAGCCGGTGCTACCGGTCCTCGGACGGGCTGATGGACCCGTCGTGGAAGTCCCTCGCACCCCAGCGGGTCATCGACGCGGTCGCTGAGGCTGGGCTGGAGTTCGATCCCGGCCGCAGGACCGGGGTGGTGCTCCACATGCTCAGCTGCCTGCGGGTCGATGGAAGGCTCGGGGTGACGGCGATCGGACGCGACCACGACGAGGTGCAGCGGCTCTACGCCGGCGCCGAGCGCGTCGTGGCGACGCTGGTGTCGTAGGGGTCAGGCGTGCTCGGCCAGCCACGGGTCGACGAGGGCATGGAACGCCTCCGTGCGGTCCCGCCGCACACAGTGCCCCGCCCCCTCGACCACCCTGATGTCGACGCGCGGGTTGGCGATCTCCGCGGCGCGGGCGCGGACGGGCGGGGTCACCGGGCCGCCCCGCTCGGCGAGCAGCACCAGCGCCGGAGTGGCGATGGCGGTGACGATGTCGTCCCACGGCTCGAGCAGGTTGGCGATGCCGAGGTCGAGGAAGTCGAGGTCGACCTGGGCCTTGGACTCCGCCCACGGCGCGAGCTCGACCTCGGGCCAGGTCGGGTTGTCGGCCCGCCCCTTCTCGAGCTGCCCGCCGGGGTCTTCGGCGAATGCCCGGCACTCCGCGACCCGTTCCCGGACGATTCCGCGAGGCTGCACCCGCTCGGCGGGATCCCGCCAGGCGGGGTCCTCGAGCACGACGGCCGAGACGAGGTCGGGCCGCCGCGCAGCCAGCGCCCCCGCGATGCCGCCACCCATCGAGTGGCCCACGACGAGGACCGGCCCGCCGTGCGCGGCGGCGACGCGCGAGACGCTGGCCTCGGCCGCGGCATACATCGCCTCCATGGGGTCGGGGGAGGCCAGTTGGTCCGTCGTGAAGCGGGGGGAGCGACCGTGGCCGAGCAGGTCGACGCCGATCACGCGGTAGTCCGTCGACCAACGGCGCACCGCGTCCGGCCAGCAGTCCCCGGAGTCGCCCAGCCCGTGCAGCAGCACGACGGTGGGGGAGCCCGGGTCGGCCGGGCCGGACCAGCGGTAGGCGAGCTCGGGGGCGTCGAGGGCAGGCGGCATACGTGACACCATAGGTGCGCGCTGCGCTGCCCCAGAGCTGTGGGGCAGCCGCGCCCGAGCCACCGAAGCGACCCCGAGGAGCCAGCCCACATGGATGCCGTCACCCAGGTGCCCGTCCCCGTCAACGAGACCGTCCTGGACTACGCGCCGGGCAGCCCCGAACGCGCCTCCCTCGAGGTGGCGCTCGCCGAGCTGGGCAGCGCGAGCATCGACCTACCCCACACCATCGCGGGCAAGCGGGTGATGGGCACGGGCAAGAAGATCGAGGTCCGGCAGCCGCACGCCCGCCGCAAGGTGCTGGGCACGATGCGCAACGCGACCCTCGGCGACGCCCAGGCGGCGGTCGACGCGGCCAAGGCGGCGGCGCCCCAGTGGCGCGAGACGTCGTTCGACGACCGCGCTGCGATCCTGCTCAAGGCCGCCGAGCTGCTCTCCGGTCCCTGGCGCGCCCACCTGAACGCGGCCACCATGCTCGGCCAGTCGAAGACGGCCTACCAGGCCGAGATCGACGCCGCCTGCGAGCTCATCGACTTCTGGCGGATCAACGTCCACTTCGCGCGCCAGATCCTCGCCGAGCAGCCGCCGCTCAACGCCAAGGGCATCTGGAACCGCACCGACCACCGCCCGCTCGAGGGCTTCGTCTACGCGATCACCCCGTTCAACTTCACCGCGATCGCCGGCAACCTGCCGACCGCCCCGGCGCTGATGGGCAACACCGTGGTGTGGAAGCCCAGCCCGACCCAGCAGTTCGCGGCGCAGCTGACCATGTCGCTGCTCGAGGAGGCCGGCCTGCCGCCCGGCGTCATCAACCTGGTGACCGGCGACGGCATCAACGTCTCGAAGGTCGCCCTCGCCGACCCCGACCTCGCCGGCATCCACTTCACCGGCTCGACGCCGACCTTCCAGCACCTGTGGCAGGAGGTGGGTGCGAACCTGCCGAGCTATCGCACCTACCCGCGCCTGGTCGGCGAGACCGGCGGCAAGGACTTCATCCTCGCCCACCCCTCCGCAGACCCGGATGTGTTGCGCACAGCCATGATTCGAGGTGCCTTCGAGTTCCAGGGACAGAAGTGCTCGGCCGCCTCCCGCGCCTACGTGCCGCGCTCGCTGTGGAAGAAGATCAAGGCCGACCTGGTCTCGATCACCAACGGCCTCAGCCAGGGCGACGTCACCGACCTGTCCAACTTCATGGGTGCCGTCATCGACGAGCGGGCCTACGCCAAGCACACGGCCGCCATCGACCGCGCCCATGCCACGCCGGGTGTCGACGTCGTGGCCGGCGGCACCTATGACGACAGCGAGGGCTGGTTCATCCGCCCGACCGTCCTCGAGATCGACGACCCGACCGACGAGTCCTTCCGCACCGAGTACTTCGGCCCGATCCTCTCGGTGCACGTCTACCCGGACCGCCAGTACGACAAGGTGCTCGACCAGATGGAGTCGTTCGCGCCCTTCGGCCTGACTGGCTCGATCATCGCCCAGGACCGCTACGTCATCGCCGACGCGACGTCGCGGCTGCGGTTCGCGGCCGGCAACTTCTACATCAACGACAAGCCGACCGGCGCGGTCGTGGGCCAGCAGCCGTTCGGTGGTGGCCGGGCCTCAGGCACCAACGACAAGGCCGGTGCCGCCCAGAACCTCCTGCGCTGGACCAGCGCGCGCTCCATCAAGGAGACCTTCGACCCGCCGAAGGCGCACGCCTACCCGCACATGGGCTGACGGTGGCGTGGTGG